>DAOTVS010000064.1:0-7562 GCA_034436375.1 Anaerolineae bacterium
GCGGACAGCTCGAGGCCGACCTGCACCTGATCAAGCAGATGAACGGCAACACGGTGCGCATGCACTATCAGGCCCACCCCGACCTGTACGATCTCGCGGACCGCCTGGGCCTGTTCGTCTGGGCCGAGATCCCGTTATGGGGTGTAGGCAGCCGGGACGTCGGCGAGTTCGCAGACCCGGCGGCCATCGATGTCGAGATCGAGCGCAAGGTGCCCCCGCTCCTAGCCCACGGAGGCTATTTCCCGGGTATCGACCACGGCCTGCCGCCCACGACGCGCCACCGCATTTACCTGCACTTCATGCGGCGTCTGCACGAGCTGACGGGGAATCCGCAAGGAGAGTTCTGGCGCTACCTGACACAGGCAGGTCAAAACACAGCTTGAGACACGAGGCCGGAATCCTGCAAGCCCCTCAAGTGGAGGACCGCGTCGTGAGGGGTGCCGCGTTACCGAGCCTTCAGTGATAGGCCGTTGCCGGTCAGCACTTCATCATACAGCTTGATCGTCTCGTCGGCCACCTGCTGCCACGAGTAGCCCTGGGCAATGCGGTGCGCCTGCTCGCCCAGCCGCGCGCGCAGGGGCTCGTCAGTCAGAAGGCGCCTCAGGCCCTCGGCCAGGGCGGCGGGGTCATTCTCCTCCACGAGCAGGCCTGCCTCGCCGTCGCGCACGACGTAGGGCAGCCCGCCCACCCGTGAGGCGACGACCGGGGTGCCGCAGGCCATGGCCTCCAGGGCCACCAGGCCAAAGGACTCGTAGAGCGAGGGCATGACGACGATATCGGCCGCGGAATAGTAGTAGGGCAGGGTATCCTGCGAGCGCGAGCCGAGAAAGGCGACCATCTCCTTCAGGCCGTAGCGCGCTTTGACCTCGTCGAGGCAGTCGGCGTCGCCGCGCAGCGCCTCGGCCGCCTCGGCGTCGCCGCCGATGACCGCCAACGAGATGGGGCAGCCGTCATCGAGCACAGGCAAATGCCCGGGCGCAGGCTCGCCCACGCCCGCGTAAGAGCCCACAAGCTGGCGCAAGAGCCGACAGAGGGCCTCAAAAAGCACGTTGAGCCCCTTGACCGGGTCCAGCCGGCCCACGAACAGGAGCAGGCGCTCTTGCGGGTTGGTGAGGCCCACATAACGGCGCGCCTCGTCCTTAGGGATAGGCCGAAAGAGGCTCACATCGACCCCAAGGGGCAGCACGACAATGCGGCCGGGGTCGGCGCCATAGAACTGGACCATCTGGGCTTTATCCTCGGGCGTGGCAGCCACAATGCGATCCGCCCGGCGCATGACATCGGCTTCCACCCCCGTGCGCTCCTGCGCCTCGCGCGCGCCGGCATCGCTCGCCACGGCGTTCTTCAGGTGCCCCAGGGTATGGAACATCTGCACAATGGGCGCGCCCCACTCTTGCTGCAGCGCCAGCGCCGCCCAACCCGATAGCCAGTAGTGGCTGTGGATGAGGTCGTAGCGGGTCCCCTCCGCGGCGGCAAAAGCGCGCACGCCCGCCACAAACTCGGGCAGGTGCGGAAAGACCTGCCGGCGGTCATAGGGCGCTTGTGGACCGGCCGGCAAGTGCACGATGCGCACATGGGGCCAGGGCTCTACCCGGCGCGGCGCTGCGGGGTCCTGCGAGCGGGTAAACACATCGACCTCAATGCCCCGCCGCCCCAGCTCGCGGCTCAGCTCGCGGACGTAGACATTCATGCCGCCCGTCTCTTTGCCTCCCAGGGTGGCCAGGGGGCAGGTATGGACGCTCAACATGGCGACGCGCATGGCACCATTCTCCAGGAAAGCGAAAGGCTAAAGCCGTCGGGCTGAGAAGAGCAAAGCCCCTCCGGGGCTCGTGCAGGAGTGTGACTTGCTGCTGACGCCTGATCTGCAACGAGCCCGCAGGGCTTTGTCCCTCTCAGCCCGACGGCTTTAGCCTCGGGGGGCCCTGGTAACTAGAAGCCCTTCTTGGCCATAAAGTTGGCCAGGTCGGCCACACGGGTGGAGTAACCCCACTCGTTGTCGTACCAAGACACGACCTTGACCATCGTGCCCTCGATGACCATGGTCGAAGGACCATCGATGATCGAAGAGTGCGTATCGCCACGGAAATCGGTCGAGACGAGCGGCTCCATGGTGATATCGAGGATGCCCTTCATGCGGCCATTGGCGGCTGCTTTGAAGGCCTCGTTGATCTCAGCGACCGTCGCCGGCTTGTCCAGTTCGGCCACAAAGTCCACGGTGGAGACGGTGGGCGTGGGCACGCGGAGCGAAAAGCCGTCGAACTTGCCCTTGAGCTCGGGGATGACCAGGGCCAGCGCCCTGGCGGCGCCGGTGGTCGTCGGAATGATGTTGAGGGCGGCCGCGCGCGCCCGGCGCAGATCGCGGTGGGGCAGGTCCAGGATGCGCTGATCGTTGGTGTATGCGTGCACAGTAGTCATCAGACCGCGCTTGATGCCCCAGTTGTCAAAGATGACCTTGGCGGCCGGGGCCAGGCAGTTGGTGGTGCACGAGGCGTTGGAGACGATATTGTGCTTCTTGGGATCGTACTTGTCCTCGTTCACACCCAGAACGATGGTGATGTCCTCGCCCTTGGCCGGGGCTGAGATGATCACCTTCTTGGCGCCCGCCTGGATGTGCGCCGCAGCCTTGGCAGCATCGGTAAAGACGCCGGTGGACTCGATGACGAGATCGACGCCCAGGTCCTTCCACGGCAGCTGGGCCGGGTCCTTCAAGGCAAAGACCTTGATGGCCTTGCCGTTCACCACCAGGCTGTCGCCCTGCGCCTCGACGGTGCCCGGGAAACGGCCATAGGTCGAATCGTACTTGAGCAAATGCGAGTTGGTCTGCGTGTCGAACAGGTCGTTGATGGCGACGACTTCGAGATCATTGGGGTAAAAGTCGAGCATCGCCTTGAAACTCTGCCGACCAATGCGGCCAAAGCCGTTGATTCCGACGCGGGTTGCCATTCTTTCGTTCCTCCGTTTGATGTGAGCTGAATGGGTTGACAGCGATCCGCCAGCGGCTCTGGCCATCAGCTGGAGCCAGGGCCGGTGCAGGGTGATGGGGCTGGAACTGAGAGCCCACTATTCCAGATCGCCTGGATGCAGACCGCTGTTGGACAAACGAGTAACCAGCGATGACGGCGCCGTGGCCCGCCTGCCCATGCTGCTGCGTCTGGGCTTTAGCGTCAATTGCAGCAAGCAGCGTGCCAACTTGTCCGGATGGTGCCGCCAGGGGCTGGAGGGATCGGGCAGGTCTTCCCATACAACCGGAATACGATCCTGCAGCCCATATTCGGGCCGCACCCATTCCATCTGGGTCCACCCGCCTTCCGGCGTATGAACATTGTTATTGGCCACCACCAGATCGATGAGGCCAGGGCCAACATGGTCCTCGATGGCCCGGACATGGTCCTCCACGCTATAGCCATCGGTCTCGCCCGGTTGGACGGCCACGTTGCACACATACACTTTCAGGGCCGGCGAAACGCGGATCGCCTCGGCCACCTCGTCAACCAGCAGGTTGGGGAGCACGCTTGTGTAGAGGCTCCCTGGCCCGAGCACAATCAAGTCCGCGTCCAGAATGGCCCGCACAGCCTGCGCATCGGCGCGCACGCCGCTGGGCTCCAGAAAAACACGCTCGATCGGCCGGCCACTGCGCGGAATCTGCGATTCGCCATCCACGCGCATCGCCTCGCCCTGCCCATCGTCGCGCAACTCGGCGCAGAGCGTCACATGCTCCAGTGTTGAGGGCAGAATGCGCCCGCGCACTGCCAGCACATGGCTCGACTCGGCGATGGCGCGCTCAAAGTTGCCCGTGACCCCGGCCATCGCCGCTATGAAGAGGTTCCCGAAGGAATGCCCATTGAGGCTCTCACCTTCACCGAACCGGTATTGGAAGAGCTGGGTCATCAGCGCTTCCGAGTCGGCCAGGGCCGCGATACAGTTTCTAAAGTCTCCTGGGGGCAACACCCCCAGCTCACGGCGCAGACGGCCGGAGCTGCCGCCATCATCGGCCACGGTCACGATGGCCGTCAGGTTGGAGGTGTAGGCCTTCATGCCGCGCAACAACGAGGAAAGCCCGGTGCCGCCGCCTACTGCCACCACCTTGGGGCCACGAGCGCGCTGGCGGTGCTGATAAACCATCTCTGCCAGGTTGTCGCGCCCCGGCCGCAGAAATACGGCCATCAGAGACCGGTTCACCCCATACACCGCCAGCGCTACCACAGCGAGGCCCAGGACCCCGAACAGGATGGCGCGCGCCAGGCGCGGGATGAACTGCAAAGTCAGATAGTAGAACTCTTGCGGCAGCGGCTGCTGCCGATAGATCGTCACCAGGAGATAAGCCAGACCCAGGCTAAGAAAGGTTACCCCCAGCATCAGGAGCAAAAGCCAGCGCTTCACTCCCATGCCTGGGTATAACCATTTTAACCCAGGCACATCTCGCCAGGAACGCATCACCTTCTCCCTCTTGTCCTGCATGACACCCGGCAATGACGGATTATAGGTTCAGCGCCCGGGCGAGTCAAGGGAATAACTCATGGGTCAGGGAACTGAGGGCGCCTATGGGCGCCCGTTGACGATGAGCGAATGCAGCGTACACTCTGCGGCGCTTCAGCCCGCCACGCTGCGTCTGGGCCATTCCCTTCAGTTGCCTTGGTTCCTTCAGTTCTCTCAGTCCCTACGAGCTGCCACGAGTCTCTACGCCTTGGACTGCACTTCTCCCAGCAGGCCCGCACGATAAGCCGTCAGGTAGTTCATGCAGAAATCATCTTGCCCCAGCACCAGCTCGGTCGCCTTGAGCAGGGCCATGATGTCCATATCCAACGGGTCCATGATAGCAGCATCCATGCCTGCAGCGAGGGCCGTGATCAGGAAGGCACGGTTGACGATCTTGCGCTTGGGCAGACCATAGGAGATGTTGCTCAGCCCAGAGATGGTCTTGACGCCGGGGTATTCAGCCTTGATGGTACGCAGCGAGTCCATGAAAATGGCGCCATTGCGCACATCGGTAGAAACCGGCAGCACCAGGGGGTCGAAATAGATATCCTCGCGCGGCACCCCATACTTTTCGGCTTCCACAACGATCTTGCCGGCAATGCGCACGCGGTCTTCGACCGTCGAGGGGATGCCCGTCTCGTCGGAGGTCAGCGCCACCACCGGGCACTTGTACTCTGCCACCAGCGGTAGAATGCCCTGTATGCGGTCGGGCTCACCGGTGATCGAGTTCACCAGCGGGCGCTCGCTGCGACCGGCGGCCTTGTAGAGCGCGAGCCCCTTGGCGATGGCCTTGGGGTTGGGGCTGTCGATGCACAGAGGCTTGTCGGTCACAGCCAGCACAGCCTCCACCATCCAGGTCAGATCGTCCAATTCCTGCGAGACGCGGATGGCCGCATTGACATCCAGGAAATCCGCCCCAGCCTCCGCCTGGCGCTTGGCCAGGTCCTGGATCGTGGCCGCATCGCGCTTCTCGATGGCTTCCGCCACGCGCTTGATCGAGCTGTTGAGCTTTTCGCCGACGATGATCATGGTTCCTCCCTACATCATAATTGCTTCCATAAAGACCTGTTGGAAATCCTGGCGCAGGGAGAGCTCAAGATACTCGACATGCGCCCACAGGTCCGTCGCTTCCCGCCAGGCAGCCTGGCTCAGCAGAGACATCTGCGCACCCGCACCGGCCGCATTGCCCACAGGGGTGATCACTGCACGCGGCAGCCGCGGCACGAGGCCGATCGTGAGGGCGCTCTCCGGGCGGATATAGTTGCCGAAAGCCCCCGCCAGGCAGATCTCGCTGATCTGCTCCGGCTGCACCCCCAGCTCACTGATCAGGATCTCAATGCCCGCCCGCACGGCGCCCTTGGCCAGTTGGATCTGGCGGATGTCGCGCTGAGTCAGCACCACGGGGTTGCCCGTAACCGTCTGCTCACCGGGGGCCATGACGAACGCCCCACCCTGCGGATGCTCCACCAGACGCGCAGCCAGCTTGTCGCTCACGCGGCCGGCTGCATCAGCGCGGGTCAGGAGGCGCCCGGTATAGTCCACCAGCTCCAGCTTGCGCAGCGCGGCGATGATATCCACCACGCCCGAGCCGCAAATGCCGCGGATCTTGCCTTTGCCCAGGGAATGGATGATCACATCATCCTCGCCCAGGTCCACATGGTCAATGGCGCCATCGGCAGCGCGCATGCCAAAGGTCAGTTGCGCCCCCTCAAAAGCCGGGCCGGCAGCGGTAGAGCAGGCCAGCATACGCTTCCGTGAGCCGAGGGCCATCTCGCCGTTGGTGCCGATATCCACCGCCAGGCGGATCTCATCGCTCTGCATCAGGCGCGTGGCCAACAGCACGCCGACCGTATCGGCGCCGACCCAGCCGGCAATATTGGGCAAGACAAAGAGCTGAGCCGCCGGGTGAGCGCGCAGGCCCGCATCGCGCGCATTGAGCTGCAGAGGGCTCGCCATCGCCGGCACATAGGGAGAGCGGCCGAGCGCTGCCGGGCTCAGCCCCAGGAAGAGGTGGTGCATGGTGGTATTGCCCACCACCGTCACGCCGTAGACCTGCTCGCGCGCCACCCCGGCTTGCTGCGTCGTCTGGCCAATGAGATCGTTCAGGGCCTCCACAATCACCGAGCGCAGCGCTTCCAGCCCGGCCGGGTCCTTTTGCGCCACGTCGATACGTGAAACCACGTCATCGCCAAAGCGGGTCTGAGGGTTGAGAGTCGAGGCCACCGCCACGCGCTTGCCTGTGGTCAGATCCAGCAGATAACCCACCACGGTGGTCGTACCGATGTCGACGGCAAAGCCGTAGAGGCTCTTCGTGGTATCGCCCGGCTCCACCGCCAACAGCTTGCCATCCGTACGCACCAGCGTAATCAGCCCCTCTGCCGCCCGCAGGGCAGCGGGCAAGGGGCGCAGCGCATCGAGCGTGGGGCGCAGCGCCTGGCCTGCGGGGAGGGTGCGCGTGACGGCCTCATAATCGGCCACCGGGTCCTCCAGCGTGGCCGCGGGAATGCGCACTGCGGTCTTTTGCACCAGAGGATCCAGCGAGATATCCTGCAGGAGCCCCTCCACCAGAATCGAGATCCCTGCCGTCGCCGAGGCCCAGCCGACTTCGATCGAGGAATCCTCCAACACGGCGGCCTGGCAGGCCAGCCGGACACCGGAGGCAATCTCTTGAGGGGAAAGGTGGCGCTGCTCCGCCTCGTTCAGGGGGCTCAACTTGCCAGAGAGAAGCTTGACCTTACACTTGCCACAGGTGCCCTTTCCACCGCAGATTTGCTCGATGGCGACACCAACCTGATTGGCGGCGGCGGTGATTAGCGTGCCCGCAGGCACACGCACCACGCGGCCTGCCGGCCGGAAGATGATGCGAACTTGATTGCCCGTAGCCAACCTGGACCAGTCCCTCTGTACGCCCGGCACCAACAGCCAGGCAAAGAAACGATCAGCTCATTCCTGTGCTTCCCAACGCTGGTCATGTCGGGAACCACCGGGGCAAGCTGACCGCCAACGGCGCGCGCAAACGGTGCGCACCCAGACGCATACGGATTGAGCGCATTTTAGCAGAAAGGATGGACAGTGTCAAAGGTCAT
>DAOTVS010000065.1:0-2880 GCA_034436375.1 Anaerolineae bacterium
TGTAATCCACGCGCCCCAGCACACCGCTGTGGGCATGGGCACGCCCATGCGCCCCATTCCTCACCAACTCGCCATTCTCCGAGTCACTCATTGCCCCTGTTTCCATGTCTTCCATCATCTTCCGTCCCACGTCAAGCATGTTGGCGCAGCAGTATAGTGCGATGGGCACCTGGCGTCAAAGAATAGGTCCACAGGGGGAATAGGCCACCCCCAGCACCGCGAGGCCAGCCTATTCCCCCCATGGGGGGAGCGGTAGGGGGTCCAGAGCCGCGAAATGAGGCTACATAGCTATGCAGCAGCGCATGTCACAAGAGGCTGACCCCAAAGCTACACCCACATATCAAGCGCGACTTGCACACAGTGGGTGCCTGCCCTACAATGAGGCTGGAGCACCATGGTCCAGCAGCAGCTTCCGTGATAGATGGGTATCGCCCGCCTTCCGAACCACCTCCTTTCTCCATATGTAGCCGGCAGTGGCCAATGGGCCACCCTCAGAACTGTCATACTGGGAGGAAAGCCTGTGGCAGAGCCCTGGTACCGCAACGTCTACCGCCGCAACGTCGTCGATATGCACATCACCGACGATGATCCCAGGTTTATGGCCGGGTTCGATGCCCAGGCCTATGTCGAGATGCTTGTGCGTGCGCAGGTCCAGTCGGCGGTGGTCTACGCCCATTCCCACGCCGGCCTCTGCTTCTATCCGACAAAGGTCGGGGCGATGCATCGGAACCTCAAGGGGCGCAACATCGTCGCAGAGGTGGCCGACCTCTGCCACCAGAACAAGATCGCTGTCGTCATCTACTACAGCCTGATCTTCGATACCTGGGCCTACCGCACCCATCCCGATTGGCGCATCGTCATGGCCAGCGGGGAGGGCGCCGGTGATCACAGCCGCTACGGCGTGTGCTGCCCCAACTCACCCTATCGCGAGCACGTCGCGGCCATCGTGGAGGAGATATGCCGGAACTTGCCGTTCGAGGGCATCCGCTTCGACATGACCTTTTGGCCGCAGGTTTGCTACTGCCGCCACTGCCGCGAGCGCTTTGCCCGCGAGGTTGGCGGTAAGCTTCCGCAGGTAATGGACTGGGAGGATCCACTCTGGGTGAGCTTCCAGCGCCGCCGGGAGGCCTGGCTGGTGGATTTCGCGGCGCTGGCCACGTCGGTAGTGCGCAAGCTGAGGCCCGACGCCACCGTCGAGCACCAGGCCTCGACCTATCCGTTGGGCTGGCGGTTTGGCGTGACCACGGCCTTGGCGCCGCAGAACGACTTTTTGCAGGGTGATTTCTACGGCGATGCCCTGCAGGGCTCCTTTGCCCGCAAGCTCTTCCACAACCTTACCCCCAACCGCCCCGCTGGCTTTGAGACGAGCATCGGCGTGGACCTGCACAACTATACGGCCCTGAAGAGCCCCGAACTACTCACCTGCAAGGCTCATGCCGCCCTGGCCGATGCCTCCGCCTTTGTCTTTATCGACTCTATCGACCCCACGGGTATGTTGAACCCCGCCGTTTATGAGCGGATGGGGCGCATCTTTGGCCAGACGCAGGCCTACGAGCCCTACCTGGGGGGCGAGCTGTGCCAGGACGTGGGCGTGTTCCTGAGCACCGAATCGAAATACGACCCGGCCGACAAGGGCAAGCGGGTCGACGATCCGCACCTTTCTGCGCGGATGCCGCATGTCGAGGCGGCAGTCAGCGCCTGCAAGTCACTGCTCGATAGCCACATCCCCTTTGGCGTGATCACCCGGCGTAACCTGGCCGACCTGCAAAAGCACTCCATCATCATCCTGCCCAACGTGCTCATGATGGATGCGGAAGAGGCCGCTGCCCTGCGCGAGTATGTGCGGGCAGGGGGCAACCTCTATGCCAGCCGCTACACCTCACTGACCACCAAAGATGGCCGCCGGCAGCCTGACTTTTTGCTTGCCGACGTCCTGGGCGTAGCCTATCAGGGCGAGACCGCGCAGGCTTTCACCTATATTGCCCCCACGCCGGGCGCCGATCCCGTCTTCGGTGACTATGCCTCCGCCTTCCCGCTCGGGCTCGATGCTCCGCAGGTACTCGTCAAAGCGCAGCCGGGGGCGCAGGTGCTGGGAGAGACCGTCTTGCCCTATACGGACCCGGCCGATCCGCAGCGCTTTGCCTCGATCCACAACAACCCCCCGGGCATCCGCACCGGCCACCCAGCGGTAGTCCTCAACGCCTTTGGCCAGGGCAAGGCGCTCTACGTGAGCGGTGACCTGGAGAGCGCTGACCCGGCCCGCGCGGTCTTTATCAACCTGCTGCAGCTCCTGGCGCGGCCCTTCTCGTTCCAGGCCGCAGCGCCCAAGGCGGTCGAGGTCACGCTCTTCCACCAGGCCGAGCGGCGCCGCTTTATCATCACCCTGCTCAACTTTCAGAAGGAGCTGCCCAATATCCCGGTGGAGGGCGCGCGCGTACGGGTTCGGCTGGACAGCAAGATCCCCCGTCGGCTCACGCTCTTGCCGGCGGGGCAGCCGCTGCCCTATGAGGTCAGGGATGGTTATGTCGAGTTTGTAGCACCCCGCGTCGAGACGTTCCTCATGCTTGCGCTGGCGTATGGTGATTAGCGTCTTGATTCGGCGCTCACTTTGCAGTAGAATGTTCACAGGATAGGAATTGAGGACTCTCTGGAATGCACGGAGGTCCGGTTCCGCCTACCGGGTTTCCCCTGTGCGCGGGTGTGCGAACCCAGAGAGGAGACAGATGGCTACCGTTGGTATGCTCGGGCCGGTAAGGCGTCGAGCCCGGTTCTTGTACCTCGTGGTGTTGGCGCTGTTCATCTGTTCTGCAGTAGCCGGGGTGCAGGCTCAAGGGCGCACGGTCGTGCTGGCGCGTGTAGAGGGGGCCATCGACCCCGTCA
>DAOTVS010000066.1:0-6906 GCA_034436375.1 Anaerolineae bacterium
ACCGCGCAGGGCGGCGCTGAGCAGGCTGCTGACGTGAGTTGCGTTGCGAGGTGTTACTCTTGCGGGATATGGTCCTGGCCATCAGTAATCCTACCTGAACGATGTCAAACCAGGAGGTTGTGCCCGATTGGGCGCAACACACGATGCAGAGCATTGAGCAAGTTGCACGATATTAACCTGAAACACAGTACACGTCAATTTCGAAACCTTGTATGCAGCAGCGGTGGAAGTATGCGCGACATTAACGACATTACAGTACGAATGGCCGGCCGCAGCGACCGGTTGGCAATATGTGCTCTCCTCCAACAGGCATGGCATTCAGCAGGTGGCGCCCGTTGGGATCAATTGGATGCCTTGGAGGCAGACTGTGCCGGCGTAGTCGCCTATCGGGGCACGCAGCCCATTGGCGCCGCACTCTTTGATCTGCGCACGCCCCCCGTCAGTCGCCTGAGCGCCGTGGCGGTGGCCGATCAAGAACCCGTAGGCGCTACCTGGGGGCTACTGTGGCAGACGGCCGAGTACCACTTGCGCACATGCGGGCACCAGTCGGCGTACTATATTGGTGAGGCGCCCTGGCTGCTGGAAATCCTTCGCGAGCAAGAGTTCAGGCAGACCAACACGGTCGTGAGCTATGAGAAGCTCCAGGATACTCCCCTGGTAGCCGGGAACCCCAGCGTGCGCGTACGCCCGCTGCGCACGACCGATCTGGATGCCGTGGCCGAGCTCGATGCCGCTTCCTTTCCCGTGCTTTGGCGCTATCCCCGGCCGATGCTCGAAGCGGCGCTGCAGCCCCTCGCGCGCCTGACCGTGGCCGAGCTGGACCGCCGGCTGGTCGGCTATCAGCTCAGCACCCAGGAAGGCCGTGAGGGCCAGATCGTGCGCCTGGCTGTGTTGCCCCAGTACCGCCGCCAGGGCATCGGCTCGCGCCTGCTCGCCGACTCGCTGGATACGCTGCGCCGTGGGCGCGTGCGCCGGGTCACCCTCAACACGCAGGCCGATAATCTGCCGGCGCAAAAGCTCTATGAGCGCTTTGGGTTCGAGGCGACCGGGGAAGAGTTGCCGGTCTTTGAGAAGGCGCTCCGCTGACGAGTATGCTTTAAACCGTTCCATGCCCGTGCTATAATAGCAGAAAAGAAGGATACTGGCTGATCTGTAACCTTCACAGGTTGGCATGGGTCATGGAGATAGCTATGGATGCACAGAAGCTTTTGGGGCTAGCCCTCGGCGGCGGGGGCGCGCGCGGCGGGGCCCACATTGGGCTGCTCAAGGTGTTGGAGCGCGAGTGCATCGAGGTCGGCGCCATCGCGGGCACGAGCGCGGGCGGCATTGTTGGCGGGCTCTACGCGGCTGGCCTCTCGGCGGGTGAGATCGAACGCCTGCTCACCAGCGCCGGGCCGGCGGCCTTGCTGGAGCCCGACCTCTCGGGCTGGTCGCTGCTCAGCACGCGCCGCTTCATTGATCTGTTGCGCACGCGCATCGGCGATGTACGCATCGAGGATCTGCCCCGACCCTTTGCAGCCGTGGCCGTGGATCTGCGCAGCGGCCGCGAGGTCGTGCTGACCCGCGGCCCGCTGGCCATCGCCATTCAGGCGACGATTGCCGTGCCCGGCCTGCTCTCACCCGTCGAGCGCGATGGCGCCCTTCTGGTTGACGGCGGCGTGCTCAACAACGTGCCCGTCGGCGTCGCCCGGCAGCTGGGTGCGCAGCGCGTGCTGGCCGTCGACGTTGGCGTGCCCGCGGATTTCCCCTTCGAGGTCCCTTCCTTCGGCGGCCTGCCGGGGCCGATACCGAAAATCCTGGAGCGCGTGCTGACCCTCACCGGGCGACACCGCGCCGCCATGAGTCTGATGAAATCCTATGACTTGCAGGGCGCGGCCCTCACTCAGCGCCGGCTGCACGAGGAGCCGCCCGACCTGCTCCTGCGCCCGGACCTGGGACCCATCCCCGTTACGGATCTGGCGCGGCTGGACGAGGCGATCACCATCGGCGAGCGCCTGGCCGAGGAGCGGCTGGAGGAGATCCGGGAGCTGAGCCTCAAATGTGAGGCGTGAGACGGCAAACGTGAGGTCGCCGTGATCTGTAATCAGTAAACCCTAATAAGTAAGGTCGCCACTGCGATAGGCCTGCTGCTTCGTGCGAGATGTGCTGAGATGATCGTCTCGAAAAGCAGCATACACTTCGAAATGGCGCCCTTACTTATTACGGTTTACTTATTACGAGCCCCCCAGCTTGCGGCGCAGCCGGCGCCGGCGCGCCAGGAGCCAGACGCCGACGATGACCGCGACCGGCACGATGAGCAGCGGCACCAGGTAAAAGGCCACCCAAATCAGAACATCGACGCCGAACTTGCCGGTCTGCACGAGGGCATTCAGTGCCTGACGTACCGTCTGCCCGGGCTGCCAGCCGGGCTGCCCGATGGGGGCCGCCATCTGCTCGCTCAGGTCCAGGTTCACCGTCGCCATGGCCGAGAGGCGGTCAATATACTGCATGCGCCCCTGGATCTGCTCGATCTGCCCGCGCACGTTCACCAGCTCGTTGTAGACGGCCATAATATCCTCGGCCTTGCCGCCTTTTTGGCGCACCGAGGTCATGAGCTCGCGCAGTTCCTTCTCGGCGGCCTGCAGGTTGGTGAGCCGGGCCTGCAGGTCAACGTATTCCTCCGTCACATCCTGCCCGCCCGTTTCCTCGCGCTCGACCCGCACGGCGAGCTTTTTCACATCCGCCAGGAAGGGGTCGATCTTATCCGCGGGCACCCGCACCTGCAGGTTGCCGCGGATCGTCTCTCCGTCGCGCCAGATATTGGCCGAGACGACGTAGCCCCCATCGGCGCTCACCAGGCTTCTGATGCGGTCGACCGTCTTGTCGGTCTCCTGTACCACGAGCTGCAGGCTGGCGGTGAGGATGATCTTGCGCTGGGCTTCGTCGGGGAGGTTGCTGCTGGCGGCAGCGGACCCTATTTCAGCGGGCATCGCCGGCGCTGCGGTAGCGGCCGGCGCCTGCGTGGGCGCGGCGGCTGGCATGGCCGCCCGCTCGTTCCGCGCTACCTGCGGCGCCCCGGCGGGCTTGGCTGCACAGCCCGCCGCCAGCAACAGCAAAGCGAGGCCGGTCACGAGGAGTGATCGAAAAGAGCGGTTCATAGGGACCCCCTTGTGGAAGACAGCGTGACACTACAAGACCATTCACCCTATAGACGCACGGCGCACGGCCACAGTTCCCTACATTCCATACTCCAGACGCTCGGCCAGGCGTGCGGGGAGGCCGGCGGCGCGGATGCGTTGCTGCGTTTCGGCGATGGGATAGGGCACGCGGCGATAGGTGACGGTCGCCGCCCCGGGGTCCAGCAAGAGGCAGCAGGCCTCGGGGTCACCGTCGCGCGGCTGCCCCACACTGCCCGGGTTGATGATGGCGCGCACCGCGCGGTAGGACCAGGGCCGGCCGTAGAGGGGTTCCACGATCTCGGCCGCGCGCTGCTGCCGGCTGCGCTCGCGAAAGATCACCGGCACGTGGGAATGCCCCACCAGGCAGATCAGCGTGCTGAAATAGGCCATATTCTCATACGCCACAGTTGCGCTGAGGATATACTCCCAGATGGGGTAGCGGGGGCTGCCGTGCACCAGGGTAAAGCCCTCGGCCTCGACCCGCTCGGGGAGTGAGTCCAGCCAGGCGCGATTCTCTGCAGTGAGCTGCCGCGCCGTCCACTCGGCCGCCAGGCGCGCCTCGGTGTTGAAATCGGCCAGGCTGATCTTGCCCAAGGCCGCCCAGTCGTGGTTGCCGGCCACACAGCGCAGGTTGGGGAGGGTCCGCACGCGCTCGATGCATTCGTTGGGCTGCGGGCCATAGCCCACAATGTCGCCCAGGCACCAGGCGGCATCGACAGGCCCCACGTCGCTCAACACCGCTTCCAGGGCGCTCAGATTGGCATGGATGTCACTCAGGATGAGGTAACGCATCACACCACCTGTGTAGTTGAGAATTGGCTCCCATGATAGCACAGGTTGGCGCGCAGGGCCAGCCACTCAACGGTGAAAAGCTTAGTATGCGGCCAGTGGTCATATTCGTCAAAAGCACGGCTCTGTTGACAATATGCGCTTTGCATATTACACTGGATGTTGTGGCCTGCGGATCTGAGGGGCCTTCACCTTTCCGCCGATCTACTGTTTCGGTCCCCAGCGGTCGTATCCTCTCTGTACCCGGCAAATGATCAGGAGGCGTTTCTCGATGTCCACGCTAGCAATCCGTGGCGGCGAGCCAACGCGCGAGCCGCGCAAGCCCTGGCCGGCCTGGCCGCCAGCCAATGAGCGTGCGGTGCAACTGGTGAGCGATGTGGTGCGCAGCGGGCGTTGGTCCTACGACGGTCCGCGCGAGTGGGAGTTTGCTCACAAGTTCGCCGCCTTTAGCCGCGCCCGCTACTGTGTGCCCGTGGCCAACGGCACGGTGGCCATTCAGCTTGCTCTGGAAGCGCTGGATATCGGCGCCTATGATGAGGTGATCGTCCCCGGCCTCACCTGGCAGGCTACCGCCGCTGCCTGTATCGACGTCAATGCGGTGCCAGTGCTGGTGGATATCGACCCCGAGACCTACTGCCTGGATGTGGCCAAGGCCGAAGCGGCGATCACGCCGCGCACCAAGGCGATCATTGTGGTCCATCTCTATGGCGCCATGGCCGATATGGATGGCCTGGTGGACCTGGCGCGTCGGCACAACCTGCGCCTGATCGAGGATTGCGCCCATCAGCACGGCTCGCAGTGGCGGGGCAAAGGGGTGGGCGGCCTGGGCGACGTCGGCGCTTTTAGCCTGCAAGAGTCCAAAGTTCTGACCTCCGGTGAGGGCGGCCTCACCCTGACTAATGACTGGGACCTCTTCCAGAAGCTCTACTCGCTGCGCAACTGCGGCCGTTCCTTCCAGCCCGGCTCTCCCACTGTGCAGAGCGGCAACTATCGCCTGACCGAGCTGCAGGCGGCCCTGCTTTTGGCGCAGATGGAAGGTATGGAGGAGCGGGTCAACCGGCGCGACGAGAATGCCCAGCGTCTCAACGCACGGCTAAGCCAGATCCCCGGCATCCGGCCCATGAAGCGTCACGCGGCCGTGACGCGCCAATCGTACTATTGCTTCAGCTTCCGTTACGACTCGGCCGCCTGGGGGGGCATCCCCGGGCCGGTCTTCCGCCGTGCGCTGGGCGCCGAGCTGGGACTGGGCGTCAGTGGCACCTATGAGCCACTCAACGACTGTTCGCTCTACCGGCCGCATACCAAGCGCCGCTATCACATCAGCGAGGAGTACTGGCAGGCCATTGATCCAGCCCGCTTCTCGTTGCCCGTCTGTGAGCGCGCATACCGTGATGAGGCGGCGGTGATCTGGCACGGTTTTCTCCTGGCCGATGCGGCTGAGGTCGACCTGGTGGCGCAGGCGGTGGAAAAGCTCTACGAGCATCGTGACGAGCTCAAGGGATTGGAACAGTAGCCAGACGTGACGTGCAGGTCTGGCGCAGGCTCGAAACCTGCGCCAGACCTGCGTGAATGTCGGCCTGGCATACCTGGGGCTGCTGCTGCCCTGCAATTTCATAGTCTATGGCGTCGACGGTGGGTCGGTAGTGGCCGCCATGGATCCGGCCGCGGTGCTGGGGTTGGTGGGCAACCCACAGCTTGCCCCTATTGCGCAAGAGGTCAAAGGGCGGTTGCTGCGTGCCATGGAGCGCATTGCCGGCGGCTGATGCACTCCACTGCGCGCGAGGCTCTGCTCTTCTGGTGAGCTGAGGGCGGCCAATGGGCGTATCCCTCGGTCGTCCCAGTACGAAAGGGCCGACATGCACAGGACACGGACACTGGCGAGCATGATTGGGGCTGTAGCTCTGTTGGCTGCCTTCCTGCTGGGCGCCTGCGCGCCTGCCCCTACGGCTACCCCCATTCCGACAGAGACCCCCTTGCCGCGGCCCACCGTGCCGCCGGGCGTCTGGCAGCCGCTCAGCGACCGCGATTGCCAGGACCTGGGTCGGGCTGTTCGCGAGGCGCTGCATACGCGCGCAGAGTCGACGGTGGTATCGTTCCAGGACCCGATAGGCGGCGAAAGCGGCGGCGCCTGCCAGCTGACCATCCAGGGCACGGGCGCCCAGTACAATAGCCCCATGGACGTGGTCGATGCCCTGCGCCAGCCGCTCGAAGAACGCGGCTGGCATGAGCAATTGGAGTATGCGGCCGGGGGGCCCACGGGCATGACCATCGGCTACCGGATGGGCAATGCGCTCTGCCTGATCAGCGCGTCGTGGGAGCCGGCCAAGGGCATTGACTGCGGCGACAAGCCGATCACCGAGTGCGGGCTCACGCCCGATCAGCAGTTCTACACGATCACGGTGACCGCCGCCAAGCGGTAGCAGAGTGCGCCGGCGGAAAGGCTGCCTGCGGCCTGGCATGGCCACGGGGGAGGCGGCTGCACATCTTTGTGGAGGTGCTGGCCGAGCGCAATCTGCTGGCCAATACCTACCTCTGCTTCACCTCCGACTACGGTGAGATGATGGGCGATCATCACCTCTTCCGCAAGGGCTTCCCCTACGAGGGCCCGGCCCGTGTGCCACTGATCCTCGCCAGCCCGGCCGGCAGTGGCCTGCCCCGCAACCGGGTATGTGACCCCGTCATCGAGCTGCGCGATATCATGCCGACGCTGTTCGAGTGTGCCGGGCTGCCGGTTCCCGAGACGGTGGAGGGCCGCAGCTTTCTGCCCATCGCTATGGGCCAGGCCTCTGCAGCGCACCCCTGGCGCGAGGTCCTGCATGGCGAGCACACCCTGGGCGTGGGGCCGGGCGCGGGGCAACAATCAATCCACTGGCTCACCGACGGCCACCGGAAGTACGTCTGGTTCAGCAGCACGGGCGATGAGCAGCTCTTCGACCTCGATAGCGACCCCCAGGAGCTG
>DAOTVS010000067.1:0-4071 GCA_034436375.1 Anaerolineae bacterium
AGGGCCGCGCCCAGGGGCTCCCCCGCCCCCGACGCCAGGCACACCGTGCCCGAGGTCGAGCTGACGGCGATGGCCGCCACTTGATGCGCCCCGGCGAGCCCGGCGCTGAGCGCCTGCAGCGCCGAGCGCGCCGCCTGCCACCAGTCGTGGGGCGACTGCTCGAACCAGCCCTCCGGTAGCCCCGCCGCCGCAGCCGGCAGCTCCGCCGCACCCGCGGCGATCACCTGCCCCGTCGGGTCCACCGCCACCGCCCGCGCCCCGCTTGTCCCCAGATCCAGCCCCACCACCACTTGCGCCATGCCCGTTGCTCCTTACCCGTCGGATCCGACCCTCGCCAAAGCACCGTAGAGACGCGCCGGTGGCGCGTGTAACCCCACAGTTTTGTATGCTCCTCACGGGGTAATCAGGCTCACTATAGCACGGGGAGTGGCAAGACGTCAAAGGGTCAGAGAACATCAGGGTGCGCGACAGGCTTGGGGGATACATAAGGCGCACTGTCTCCTGTAGCCACAGGCCCACCGGCCTAGGACGGAGACTGGGGATTCTTTCAGGCTTCGTTGTCATGCATGATAGCCAACCCAGATGCCAGGCGCACGTTATCCTTATGTCCTCCCAGATCTTGTCGCGCACCTGGCAGTGAACCGCGGTGGCGATGCATAGCGGTCACCATGGACCAGGCTACGCAAGCGCCCGGTAAGCGGACCAATGCTCGATGAAACGGCTCTGCTCGTCGAGCGAGGATGATTCCTGCCTTTCAGCACTGTCATATGTCCGGATGTCGTGTGCGGCAACCATCACCGCGTGAGCCCGCAAATCAGCGTTTATCTGCGTTCATCTGCGGTTTCCTCCGCGACTCCGCGTGAGCTCAGATGGCGCCACTATCGATCTTGCCCCGCGCGCGGATGCGGGCAATGACGGCCTGGTGCGCTTGCTCTTCCACGGCGTTGTCAAGAGGAGGGAGTGCGACCGCTGGGCCGTAGCGGCGCTCGAGGGCGCACCCGATCAGCAGGTCCGTGAGCCAGGGGTTTTTGGGCAGGAGTGAGCCGTGCAGGTAGGTGCCGATGGCGTTGCGGTAGATGGCGCCCTCGGATCTATCCTCGCCGTTGTTGCCATAGCCAAAGAGCACCTGCCCCAGCGGGCGGACGCCTTGCCCCAGGTAGGTTTTGCCGCTGTGGTTCTCAAACCCCACCAGGGTGTACGCGGATCCTTCCATGCGGCAGCGCGCGACACAGTCGCCGATGCAGCGCTTGCGGCCGGCGACCGTCCAGGCGTCAAAGACGCCAATGCCGGGCAGGATCTCGCCGGAACCGGTGCGAAAGTAGCGGCCCAGGAGCTGGTAGCCGCCGCAGATGGCGAGCAGGGCCAGGCCATCCTCCACGGCCTCGCGCAGGGGCACGGCTTTGACCTCGGCCAGGTCCTGCGCGATGAGCGCCTGCTGCCGGTCCTGCCCGCCGCCCATAAAGAGGATATCAAAGGCGCGGAAATCGGGCCGCTCGCGCACGCCCACGGCCTTGACCTCGACCTCCAGCCCGCGCCACTCGGCGCGGCGCGTCAGGGCGATGATATTGCCCCGGTCGCCATAGATGTTCATCAGGTCCGGGTACAGGTGGCATATGACAAGCCTCATCAATCCTCCCAGAACCGCCCGACATGGCCCATCTCGGCCATGGCCTGCCGCACCTCGAGCATGGCCGTGTAGGTGGGGAGGACATAGAGTGTCTCGCCCGGCCCGACCCGGCGCAGTCCCTCTGCCAGCGCCTCGCGCGGGTCCTTGCGCAGCGAGACCTGCCCCATATCGACTCCGGCGTATTTGAGCCGGAGCTGCATATCCTCCGCGCGCGTGCCGGCGACGACCGCCGAGCGCACGCGCCCCTGCAAAAGCTCGAAATCGACATCCCACAGCCAGGAGATGTCCGTCCCGTCGGCAAAGTGGTCGTTGATCAGGATGGCCAGGTCTTTGGGCGTGTTATCCAGGAAGAGGGTGCTCAGCACCTGGTTAAAGCCGACCGGGTTCTTGACCAGGGCCAGGAAAGCCTGCTTGCCGTCGATGGGGACGCGCTCGATGCGGCCAAAGGCAGCGGCGGCCGATTCGACCCCCTGTTTGAGCACGGGCATGGAGAGGCCCAGCGTCCAGCCGGCGCTCAGGGCCGCCAGGGCATTGTAGACGTTGTAGAGCCCCGGCAGGCGCACGTGCAGGCCCAAACGCCCATCGGGGAATACGAGGCCGACATCGCTTCCCTGCGTGCCCTGCAACTGCACACGCTCGGCGTAGATGCCCGGCTGGGGCCTGACTGCGCCGCACCGGGGGCAGGTATAGCGACCCAGATGGCCATAGTAGACCGCCTCATACTGGTAGGGGCTGCCGCAGGCCAGGCAAAAGCGGGAATCGGCCGTGTGCGGCAATTCAGCGGCGCTATAGGGGGCATGCTCGATGCCATAGTAGCGGACGCGAGCCGGGGTGCCGGCGCCGAGGGAGGCGACCAGGGGGTCATCGGCGTTGAGAATGACCGTGGAGGATGAGGGCAGCGTGGCCAGCGCCTGCCGCCAGAGTCGGGCGACATAATCGATCTCGCCGTAACGGTCGAGCTGGTCGCGGAAGAGGTTGGTCACGACGATGACCCGCGGCTGTACCTCCGCGACGACCCGGGGCAGGCTGGCCTCATCGACCTCAAAGAGGCCGATATCCCCGCGCGGGACACCGCGCCAGTCGGAGGCTTGCAGGAGGGCCGAGCTGACCCCATCTACCAGGTTGGCGCCAGAGCGGTTGTGTACCGGTTCCATGCCCTCCACGCGCACGATATTGGAGAGGATGCGCGCCGTCGTGGTCTTGCCGTTGGTGCCGGTGACCACAACGCAGCCCTGCTCCAAACGGGCAGTGATCGTGCCTAACAAGTGGGGGTCCAACTGCTGGGCCACATAGCCCGGAAAGGTGGTCCCCCCACCCAGATTGAGCCGGCGGCTCAAGAACGCGATGGCTTTGCCCGTGCTTGCTGCGACTGCTGTGCGCATCTGCCCCGACCCTCACCGTGTTGCTGCCGGGCACTAAGCAACAAGCATGCCACAGGCAAATTGGGGAGAGTTTGACGAATGCTACTCGAGGATCTCAGCCTGCCGCACCAGGCGCAGGGGAATGTTGTCGCGGAAGGCCGGCCCGTGGCTGGGGAGGATGGCCAGGGGGTCGAGCGTCGCCAGCCGGCGCAGGGCGAGCACGGTCTCTGCCCTTTCCCTGGCCTCACGCCCCGGCTGGGCCTGCAGATGGCCACTCACGACCCGCAACAGGTCCCCACTCAGGACCAGCCGCGAGGTGCGGGCAAAGAAGACGGTGTGGTCGGGGCTGTGGCCACCGGTGAAGATAACCTGGAGGCCGCCCAAAATGCCCAGCTCCATGCCGTCGGCCAGGGGCTCGGCATGGGCCACGGGGCGCAGGGGAGAGAAAAGCCGCCGCACGGCCGCCCAGGAGGAAGAGAAGCCGTGCCCGCCTCTGGGTGCCTGGCCGATGGCGAGCCGGCGCAGGGCAGCGGGGTGAGCGAAGACGTGCGCCCCAGTCGCAGCGATCAGGTCCGCCAGGGCGCCCACGTGATCGAGCTCTACATGGGTCAGGAGGATGCGCGTCAGGTCCTGGGGATGGTGATCGAGTTGCTTTACGGTGTGCAGAATGCGCGGCGCACTGCCCGGGCCGCCGGCGTCGATCAGCGTCAGCTCGATGCCCCCCAGTAGATAGACCGTGCAGCCCACGGCACGAATGGCATAGACTCCCGGTGCGGCCTGCATCTCCTTCCCCCTGCTGTTTGTAATGCGCACTACAATCCTGTGCCAGCAAGAAGCGGGCCGCAGGCGCTTTTGACAGACCTGTGCGCGCGTGTAGAATGATCGCCCACGGAGGAGAAAGGCGGATGATTTCCAACAGGAGAGGCCAAACGCGAACTGGGTTGCGCCGGCGCACGCGCCTGTCGCCCCTCTGGGGCGCAGCTACGGTCGCTCTGCTCACCCTTGTCGGTTCAATCCCCTTTTTCCAACCCTCCCTGACGCGCAGCGATGACAGCAGTTACCATCTCTACCGTCTGCTCGAGC
>DAOTVS010000068.1:0-9894 GCA_034436375.1 Anaerolineae bacterium
CCTATTGTTATACTGGCGGAGGATAAATCAGCCTCCTCCGCTGCGGTCGCCGGGCAGGTTCTTGGTGAAGGGTTACTGACCAATGGCGGACAAACGCGATTATTATGAAGTGCTGGGCGTGAGCCGGAATTGTACGGACGAGGAACTGAAAAAGGCCTTCCGGCGCCTGGCGCGCCAGTATCATCCAGATGTGAACAAGAGCCCCGATGCTGAGGCCAAATTCAAAGAGATTGGCGAGGCCTATGAGGTCCTGCGAGACGCGGAAAAGCGCGCTGCCTATGACCGGTACGGCCACGCGGGGGTCCAGAATGGCGCCGGCTTTGGCGGTTACCAGGATTTCGGTTTTGGTGGCCTGAACGAGATATTCGAGGAGTTTTTTGGCTTTGGCACACGGGCCGGCGCCGCGCGGCAGGGGCCGGCGCGGGGCGCTGACTTGCGAGCGCAGGTCACGCTCAAGTTCGAGGAGGCCGTGTTCGGGGTCGACAAGGAGATTGAGATCTCTCGCCACGAGACCTGCCCGGCATGTAAGGGCTCGGGCGCCGAGCCGGGCACGCAGCCACAGCGCTGCCCAGAGTGTAACGGCCGGGGTGAGGTCCGGCGGGTGCAACAGTCGCTCTTCGGCTCCTTTGTCAATGTGGCGCCCTGCCCACGCTGCGGAGGCCGGGGCGAGGTGATCGGTACGCCGTGCGTTCAATGCCACGGTGAGCAGCGCGTGGTGACAACCAAGCGCCTGGTGGTTACGATTCCTGCCGGCGTTGACGACGGTACCCAGATCCGCCTGGGCGGCGAGGGCGAATCGGGCCTGCGCGGGGGACCCGCCGGCAATCTCTACGTGGCCCTGCGGGTGCTGCCGCACCGCTATTTCCGGCGCCAGGATAATGACATCCTGTTGGACATCAATATCGGCTTTGTGCAGGCTGCCTTGGGCGACCGCATCAAAGTGCAGACCCTGGAGGGCGAGGAGGATCTCGTCATTCCCGCCGGCACACAGACGGGCACCTCGTTCCGCTTGCGTGGGCAGGGGGTGCCCCGCCTGCAGCAGAACGGCCGCGGCGACCAGATTGTGACGGTGCACGTGCAGGTGCCGACCAAGCTGACGGCGCAGCAGAAGAAACTGCTCAAGGAACTGGGCGAGTCGCTGGGTTACGAAGTGACGCCCCAGGAATCCAAGAGCTTCTTTGATAAGGTAAAGGACGCATTTGGAGTCTAAAGACGATATTCTCGATTGGGTTGAGATCAGTGTACCGGTTGATGGTGAAGCCGCCGAGGCCGTGAGCGCCCTCTTCGAGCAGTACGGAGAGGGCGGCGCCGTTATGGAGGAGATTCCCATTCGCCTGGATGCCGAGGGGAACGAGGTCGAGCCGGAGGGCGACCTGCCGCCCAGTTCGGGCATGGCGGCAGGGGTACGCTGCGTGGCCAAAACTTTCCTGCCCATGGGCGATAGGGGCCGGCTGGAGGCGCTGCAGCACGCTCTGTGGCACCTGGGCCAGGTGTACCCCCTGGCCGAGCCGCAGGTGCGTGAGCTGGGCCGCAAAGATTGGGCCGAGGCCTGGAAATCGGGTTATCAGGTGCTGCATATTGGGCGCCGCATTCGCATTGTGCCCTCGTGGATCCCTTACCAGCCCGAGCCCGACGATGTGATCATCACCCTCGACCCGGGCATGGCTTTTGGCACGGGGCTCCACCCATCCACCCAGCTCTGCCTGCAGGCGCTGGAGGACCTGATACGTCCCGGCATGCGGATCCTCGACGTGGGCACCGGCTCCGGCATCCTGGCGATTGCGGCGGCCAGGCTGGGTGCGGCGGAGGTGCTGGGCGTCGATATCGAGGCCGTCTCGGTGCGCACGGCGCGAGAGAATGTGCATCTCAACGGCGTCGAGAACGTGGTGCGCATCGAGCCCGGCTCGGTGGATGATATCTACCGGGGCGAATACGATGGGGTACTGGCCAATATCCTGGCCGAGATCATTGCCCGCCTGACCCCCGACCTGGCCCGGCACGTGGCGCCGGCCGGCTGGCTCGTTTCCTCGGGGATCATCCAGGCGCGGCTGCCGATCGTGGAGCACGCCTATACTGCGGGGGGCCTCGAGATTGTGCGCCGCTGGCAGGCGGGCGATTGGGTGGCGCTGGAAGCGCGCCACCGGGGCGCGGAGCGCCGCTGATCATGCACCGCTTTTTCGTGCCGCCGGAGGTCCTGACGCATGACCCGGTGATGCTGACGGGCGAGCCGGCGCACCATATCGGGCGCGTGCTGCGCATGCGGCCCGGCGACCGGGTGTTGCTGCTCGACAATGCGGGCTGGGCCTATGAGGTCGAGCTGACCCGCTTTGAGCGCAACCGGGTCGAGGGGCGCATTGTGCGCAAGGCCCCAGCAGGCGGTGAACCACAGACCCGGATCACCCTCTACCAGGCCCTGCTCAAAGGCCATGGGTTCGAGCTGGTGCTGCAAAAGGGCACCGAGGTCGGCATCGCCGAGTTTGTGCCAATTCTGTGCGAGCGCTGTATCATGGGCGGCCTGGCCGACATGGAGGGGCACCGCCAGGAGCGCTGGGAGAAGATCATCCGTGGCGCCGCGGAGCAATCGCACCGCGGCCGGCTGCCGATTCTGAGGCCGCCGGCCCCGTTCGCGCAGGCCCTGCCGCAGGCCGCGCGCGCCGACCTGTGCCTGCTGCCCTGGGAGGAGGCGCACGGCCTCTCTCTGCGCGGCGCTATCGAGGCGCACTCGGCGGCCGGGGGCAAGCCCCGTTCCATCAGCCTGTTCATCGGGCCGGAGGGGGGCTTGAGCGCAGAGGAGGTGCAGTCGGCGCGGGGCGCCGGCATCCAGCCGGTAACGCTCGGCCCGCGCATCCTCCGCGCCGAGACGGCCGGGCTGGTGGCAGCCGCGGCGATATTGTATGCCCTCGGCGATCTAGAGTAGGATAGGATTCAGACTTCCAAAGTCTTGAAGACTTGGGTCTGTGCAATCTGGAAATGGTTTGGTTCTGATGGGTATAAAAGACGGCCCCCGTATTCTCTTATATACCGGCAAAGGCGGCGTGGGGAAAACGAGCGTTTCGGCGGCGACGGCGCTGGCCTGCGCCGACCGCGGCCTGCGCACCATCGTCGTTTCGACCGACGCAGCGCATAGCCTGGCCGATTCTTTCGACCTGCGCCTGGGCCCCGAGCCGGTGCAGGTGGCCGATCGGCTCTGGGGGCAGGAGATCGACATCCTGCACCAGATGGACAAGTACTGGCACACTGTGCAGGACTATCTGACGGCGCTCATGACCTGGCAGGGCATGCAGGACGTCCTCGCGGAGGAGGCGAGCGTGCTGCCAGGCATGGACGAGTTGGCGGCGCTGCTGCAGATCGTCAAGCTCTATGACGACGGCCAGCACGATGTGATCATTGTCGATTGCGCCCCTACGGGAGAAACACTGCGCTTGCTTTCCTTCCCAGAGGCGGCGCGCTGGTACCTCGACAAGATCCTGCCGCTGCAGCGCACCCTGGTGACGCTGGCACGGCCCCTGGTGCGCACGGTGGCCGATGTGCCCATCCCCGACCGGGCCGTGTTCGACGCTGTCGAACAACTGATGAGAGAGCTGGATCGCATGCACGGGTTGCTGACCGACCCGCAGGTCACCTCGGTGCGGCTGGTGGTGAACCCAGAGCGCATGGTGATCAAAGAGGCGCAGCGCACGTACACTTACCTCAATCTGTATGGCTATAGCACAGACCTGGTCGTCTCGAACCGCGTGTGGCCACAGGAGGCCGGCACGGGGTACTTCGCGGCCTGGCGCCAGATCCAGGAACGCCATGGGCAGCTGATCGAGGAGGCCTTTGCGCCCCTGCCGATTCACCCTGTGCCCATGTTCGAGCAGGAGGTGGTCGGCCTCGCCATGCTGCGTCGCATGGCCGAGGCGATCTATGGCGGCGCGGACCCGACGGCGGTCTTTTACCAGGGTCGGCGGCAGACGATCGAGCCGCAGGATGGTGGCTATCGTCTGCGGCTGCCGTTGCCCCTGGCGGAGCGGGAAGCGGTGCAGCTCACCCGCATCGGCGATGAGCTGATCATCCGTCTGGGCAACCAAAAGCGCAACATTATCCTGCCGCGCGCCCTCTACAATCTGGACGTGGGCAAGGCTACCTTCGAGGGGGAGGAGCTGGTCATTTCCTTCCACCCAGTGGCAGCATAGAGACGGCCCAGCAAGCCGTATAGGCGATAGGCCGTATATGCAATTGAGGAGTTTCCGATGAGCAACGTCTACGACATCCTGGCTGAGCGAGGCTTTATCCATAGTGTGACCGACGAAGTGGGGCTGCGCGAGGCCCTCGAGCGCCCATTGACGCTCTACTGTGGCTATGATGCCACCACCAACAGCCTGCAGATCGGCAATATGGTCAGCGTCATGATGCTGGCCCACATGCAGCGGGCGGGGCACCGGCCTATCGCTCTGATCGGCGGCGGCACCACGCTGGTGGGCGACCCCTCAGGCAAGACGGCTTCGCGCCCCATCCTGAGCAAGGAGGAGGTGCAGGCCAACAAGGAATGCATCCGCCTGCAGCTCGAGCGCTTTCTCGATTTCACAGATGAACGCGCCCTGATGCTCGATAATGCCGATTGGCTGACCCAGCTCAACTATATCGATTTCGTGCGCGACATCGGCCGGCATTTCAGCGTCGCCGAGATGCTGGCCGCCGAGACCTACAGGCAGCGCCTGGAGACGGGCCTGACGTACCTGGAGTTCAGTTACCGGCTGCTGCAGGCCTATGACTTTCTCTACCAGTTCCAGCACTATGGCTGCATTCTGCAGATCGGCGGTAGCGATCAGTGGGGCAATATCACGGCTGGCGTCGACCTGATCCGCCGGGCCGAGGGTGGGCGCGCCTTTGGCCTGGTGGCGCCGCTCCTGACTACAGCTTCAGGCGTCAAGATGGGCAAGAGCGAGAAGGGGGCGATTTACCTCTCCCCCGAGCGCACGTCGCCGTATGAGTTCTACCAGTACTGGATCAATACAGAAGATGCCGATGTGGGGCGCTTCCTGGCGATCTTTACCTTCCTGCCCATGGAAGAGATCCGCGCGCTGAGCTCGCTGCAAGGTGCTGAGCTGCGCCAGGCCAAGGAAGTGCTGGCCTGGGAGGTGACCCGGCTCGTGCATGGCGAGCAGGCTGCCGAAGAAGCGCGCGCTGCTTCGCGGGCGCTCTTCGGCCCCGGGCGGCCCCAGGGCGCAGCGGCGGAGGCAATTCCGACCACCACCGTCCTGCGCGCGCAACTGGAGGCGGGTATTCCGGCCGCCGAGCTTTTCACGCAGACGGGCCTTACACGCTCGCGCTCCGATGCGCGGCGCCTGGTGGAGCAGGGGGGCATGTACATTAACGAGCAGCGCATCGATGATGTGAATGCGGTCGTCACTGCCGCTTCCATGCAGGATAGCGAGATCCTGTTACGTGCCGGCAAGAAGAAATACCACCGCGTGGTGGTAGAAG
Organism: Anaerolineae bacterium; assembly: GCA_034436375.1. GTDB lineage: Bacteria > Chloroflexota > Anaerolineae > SpSt-313 > SpSt-313 > DAOTVS01. The sequence goes on from DAOTVS010000068.1 coordinate 5,467, forward strand.
ACTAGATCCAATCGCAAAGACACTCCAAGGCTAGAGGATACGGCTGGTGAACCCGGTTGAGTGCTGGAGCGCCGCTGCCCGAGGCTAAAAAACCATCGGGCTTAGAATAAAGCCCCCTTCGGGGCTCGTGCTGGAGCCAAGCTTGCTGTGCAAGCCAGGATTCCCCCACACGAGCCCGCAGGGCTTTGTCTTCTAAGGGCGGCCCCGCTCAAGCACACAACTTTCAGGGCTCGTGCAAGAGCCTTGCTCGCTGTGTAAGCCAGGGTTCCTTACACCAGCCCGGCGGCTTTTAGCCCCGGGCGGCCCCGCTCAAGCACTCAACCGCATTTGCCAGCAGTATGCACCAAGAGGTCACTACAAACCTTCTGTTTTCAGATCGGTGGATCGCCTTTGGCCCAGTTCTCCCTCGCCCCAGAGGAAAAGCGCGCTGCCATCGCCCGGCTCTTTGCCGCTATTGCGCCGCGCTACGACCTGATGAACCATGTCATGACCAGCGGCCTGGACGTGTGTTGGCGCCGCCGGGCCTGTGCCCTGCTGCCCCTGCCTCCCACTCCGCTGCTCCCTGTGCTCGATGTAGGCACCGGGACGGCGGACCTGGCAATCACGCTGGCGCAGCGCCGGCCAGACGTGCGTGTGGTGGGGCTCGACCCTTCCGTCGAGATGCTGGCGCGGGGGGCAATCAAGGTCGCACAGCGAGGTCTGAACAGCCGCCTTGGGCTCACAAGGGGTGAGGCAGAGGCCCTGCCCTTCCCCGATGCCTCTTTCGCCGCAGTGATCTCAGCCTTTGCCCTGCGTAACCTGACGGACCTTCCACTCGCCCTGCGTGAGATGCGCCGCGTCGTGGTCCCCGGCGGGGCCGTGCTCTGCCTGGAGCTTTCGCAGCCGCGCACGCCCCTCTTCGCCACCCTCTTTCGCCCCTATTTCACCCGCTTGGTGCCCGTTCTGGGCTCCCTGATTGCCGGGCAGCGCGCCGCCTATCAGTACTTGCCCGCCTCTGTGGATGCCTTTCTCTCGCCAGCGGGACTGATTCAGGCGATGGTGGATGCCGGGTTGAGTGGTGTGCGGGCCGTGCCGCTAACCCTGGGGACGGCCTGCATCCACGTGGGCCTGCGGCCCGCAGAACTAGAGTATGGATAAAGGCGAAGCACATCACTGCAGCAACCTTGCGAAAAAGCCTTCGCAAGGTTGCTGCAGTTGCTTACATCTCGCGCTCCGCCTGCCGGCGCTGCACCATCGCCGCCCGCAACCGGGCGAGCGATTCGGGGCTAAAGGCAAAGGTCATCTCCTCGATCCGGCCCCTGTGCACGATCGCCTCGCAGGTGAGGATGACCGGGTTGCAGCCCAACTTCTCATGGCCGGCGGCGCAGGTCTTGCGGTCGCGGCTGATCACACGCTCGCCCTCGGCCTCGTACTGCTCCGGCTCCACGCGGATATTCTCCGCAATCAGCCGCTCGATCAGCGTGCGCACCTCACCCTTGCCCACATAGGTTGCCGGGCTCGGCGGGGGCGGGGCCGGCACATAGCGCACAACGGCGCTCTCGGCAAACAGGCGCATCACCCCTTCCAAATCATGCGCATTCAGCGCCGCATCGAAAGCCTGGAGGGTGGCCGCAGGGCCCTCGCTCATGCGCTTATTGGGGCTGCCGCGCGTGACTGAGGGCCTGGCTCAGGGCCTGCACCGATTGCGGGGAATAGTGCACCTTGAGCCAGTCGATCAGGCCGTCGCGCACGATGGCCTGCGAGTCGGCCTCCGCCTCGATGCCCTCCTCACCGAAAGGCCCCCCTGTGATCCGCGAGTGCCAGGTTACCTCGTCGCCCTTGGCGGAAAAGTTGGAGGAATCGACGTGAAAGCCATGGGTCACGAGCATGTTCACATAGCTACGGATCTCAGGCCGACCCCGGTATTCACTCCGAAAGGGCGCTGGCAGCGGCGGGTCGAGTTTGACGACAGCCTTATCACTGAAAAAGGCTACCATCCCCGTGATATCGCCGCTGTCCGCAGCCCGGTTGACGGCCTGGATAACCGCGACGGGATCGTTTTTGGCCTGCATCTTGGCCTCCTGTCGTTCTTTGGGCTACGTGCGTCAGCGCTGCCCCTGGACGGCCATACTGGCCTGCGCCTTTTCCAGCAGTTGCTCACTGGGCATGATCGTGATCGACTGGATCAGCGCACCCCACAGCACTGCATGGTTGGTGATTTGGGCCCGATCGAGGCCCATCTTCCGGATCTGTTCACCCGAGATCTGAGAATCCCAGGTAACCTCGTTGCCTGCCACACGAAAGTTGCTGGATTCGACGTGAAAGTCCTTGGTGACCAAGGTCTTGAGATAGTTGAGGATCTGCTCTTTGCCCTTGTAGGAGGTCTGGAAGGGCGGGACGGGCTGCTGAAAGTTAATGCTGGCGTCATCGGTAAAGAGGTTCACAATGTTGACCAGATCACCGTGGTTCGCCGCCATATCCATGGTCTCGATGACCTCGACCGGGGTCGGGATTTTCGCTTCGGTGCTCATGTACTCACTCCTCAAAGGTTATGTGTGGGGTTTGATGATAGCCCCATTGCAGCACAAACTGTGCCGCAAGCGCAGCAAGCAGGGGAGTCCGGCTAGGAAAGTTTGCGGTAAAGGAGAACGTACGCCAGGTTGGGGCAGGTTCCAGACCTGCCCCAACCTGGCGTACGTTCTCCTTTACTACGAGCCTGGCACCTGCGGAGGGGATTCCAAACCTCCGGGCGGTGCGTACTTTAGCGAGGCCAGCGCCTTTCGATAGCAGGCAGCACCGGGAAGGCGGCGTGGGGCTCGCTCTGATACCAGTAGCCCACCGAGGCGATATCGTCCTCCAGGGGCTGAAACTGGCCATTGGGCCACCAGCCGAGGGCCTGGATGGTCACACGCAGGTTGCTCGCAAAGCGGATGGGGTCCATCACATGCCAGCGGTAGAGCCCGTGCTTGGGCACCTCGCCGGCCTCTTGGCGATAGAGGGGATAGCCCAGGAAGGCGGTGGAAAAGGTCTCGCCGCCAAAGCCCCAGGCGCCGCCGAAATAGTCCTCGGTGCCGGTGCCGCAGACGGTGGGGTACTCGCCGTCGCCGTCCATGAAGAACTTGATCTCGCCCTCGCCCCACCAGCCGTTGGCCAGCTGAGTCCAGGCCAGGTAAGTGCCCACATAGTGCCCCTTGCCGCGCAGGCCGTCGAGGATCACATGCTCCGGGGCCTGCCGGGACGTCACGCTGCGCCGCCACTGGGCGTGGAAATAGGCGGCGTTGGCGGGCACATCGCCCAGGGCGTAGGAAATCTGGTAGAAAAAGCCCCCGATATCCTCCCAGCGCTGGTTCTCGACGGTGATGCGGCAGCGCTGGCGGAAGGGCATCGGCCAGTAGCTGTTGAACCCGCCCGAGGGGTTGACAGCTACCGGCAGCGAGTTGACGTTGCAGCGCAGGGCGTGGCCGTTGGCAAAGAAATCGCCCACGGGGACCTCGACCGAGGGCGCCTCTTCGCCGTCCCAGTAAAAGCGCAGGACGCAATCGCGGTAGGCCTTGGGGTCCACCGTAATCCAGATGTGTGTGATGGTCCCCGGGCCCTCGATATCGGCCAGGGCGGTCGTCGAGTGCCGGGGCAGGGTGATGCAGGGGCGCACCTTCCAGCCCTTGCCCAGCGCCGAGGCGGCCTCGTGCGGTCCCGGCATTTCCCGGGCGCCGCCCCCCGCTTCGCCGTAGGGGTTCTCGGCCGAGATGGAGCGCGTCCGCGCGTCCGAAAGGAGCGCCAGGTCGCCCAGACCAAAGTTGAGGCGGAAATCGCTCATGACAAGACCTCCTTGGCGGTGAAAGTAATGGTGGAGCAGGCCTGAAGGCCTGCCGGAGCCCTAACGACCATTCTACTCCAAATCCGTCCAAGGGGGTAGGGGCAGGTCTGAGACCTGCCCCTGGATGCCTCTCTAGTTGCCCATCTCGACCGCGATCACGCGGTGAATCATCACCTCGGGCACGAGCACATGGAGCACACCATCGCCGTAGTTCCAGACAGGCGTAGCGCCATCGGGCTCCAGGGTCACACGGGCCGGGCGCAGGGGCAGACGCATGCGCACCTGCACGTCACGCACGGGCAAGATTTGCTCGGTGCAGCGATAGTTGTTGTCGGTGGGGCGGTCGCCGTGCGGGTTGACCAGGTGCACCAGCAGGCGCTCACGGCCGCCGGGGGTGCACTGCCGTAGCTGGCGTCGCAGGACGACCTCGAGCCAGGCGGGGGCATCGACGGCTACCGGCAACTCGGGGTTGGTCAGGCGGAGCAGGTTGGCGATAATGGCCCGCAGATTCCACTGATTCTTGACCTGAAAGGCGCGGAAAAGCTCGCCAGCCAGGTAGCAGGCTGCGCCCCGGCCGACACGACGCAGGGTGATGGCGGGGTAACCCGAGTCCTCGCCGACCGGCGACCAGC
>DAOTVS010000069.1:0-34142 GCA_034436375.1 Anaerolineae bacterium
ACCTATTGGATCAACGGCTGGGGTTTCCCCGGCTGGTACGACACGCGGGAGGATCGGCCGCTCCTCTGCTACTCTATCACCCCGCAGAAGGGTGAGTTTTTGCGCAGCCTGCTGATGCGAGGGCCCGTGCGGGTGCAGGCGCGCGCCGATACGCGCCTCTACGACGGCTCGATCTACACGGTCACGGGCCTGCTGCCCGGTCAGCAGGAGCGGGAGGTTGTGCTCCTGGCGCATATCTATGAGCCCTTTGTTTGCGACGACGCCATGGGAGCGGCCGCCGCTATCGAGATCGCTCGCCTGCTGGCCGCGCTGACGGCGGAGGGCGCCCTGCCGACCCTGGAGTACGGCGTGCGCGTGTTGATCTCCATGGAGCGCTATGGCTTTGCCCACTATTTCGCTCAAGCCCCGGCACGCGAGCGGGCGATGCTGGGGATCGACCTGGACTGCCTGGGCCTGTCGCCCGCGCAGACGGGTGAGGCGATCGAGGTGCGCGCCAGCCCTGCCGTGACGCCCTTTTGGGGCGATGCGCTCCTGTGGCAGCTGGCCCAGCGCCGATTGAGCAGCCGCCCCCTGGCCCCGGCGCGGGGGAATCTCTCCGATGATACCTGGATCTCCGACCCGACCGTGGGCATCCCCAGCCAGTGGGTGTGGACGCGTGTGGGGGCGACGCATCACTCGTCGCTTTGGTTCCGTGAGGAGGCGAACGATTGGCCCCTGGCCAGCGAGGTCAGCCGCATGATCGCGGGCTATGTGGCCGCCCTGGCCGCCCCCAGCGCGAGCGACCTCGACGTGTTCTGTAGCGCCCTGCTGCAGGGCATGGAGGAAGACGCCGAGGCCCAGCGGCGCGCGTGGGCCGGTATGCGCTTGAGCGCCAGCGCCGCGCAGCGGCAGCTCGGGTACTTTATGGAATGGCAGGCGGGGCGTATCGACTCCCTGGCCCGCGCCTACCCGTCGTGCGCTGTGGCGCCCCTGCGCCAGCGCCTGGCTGCACTCGGCGATGCGCTGGCGCAGGCGTGCGCCGCCTGCGCTGCCCCCGAACCCACCCCCAGCCCCATCGCCGCCCGGGCACGCACGCTCGTGCCCCGGCGCCGCACGGTGGGCGTCGTCTTTTCCCAGGCGCGCATCCCCCTGCCCGAAAGGATGGGGGGTGATTACGAGCGGGCCCTGAGCTGGGCCGACGGCACGCGCGACCTGTGGGAGCTTGCCGAGCGCGTGCAGTGGGATGGCGGCGGCAGCACGGAGGATGACTGGCTGGAGCCGTTTATCCGCTATTGTGAGCTGCTGGCGCGGTATGGGTATATCGAGCTGGTTGAGCGGGCGGCGCCCAACCCGTGAGGCCGCCGACCTGCAATCTGCAGGCAATAGGCACTCATCAAGACCCGGCGCGGGAAGCCATGAGACTCGCCGTGGCGAAATGTGGCTCAGCCGGTTCGCCTGCTCTTCGCCTCTTGCGTATACTATGGGCCTGTCGATCCAATGCCAATACTACCCGGAAGGTTCCAGCCCATGCAAACACGTTGCCTTGCTCAGCGTACCACGCCATTTCAGGAGTCGGTCATTCGCGAGATGACGCGCCTGGGTGACGAGACAGGGGCCGTCAATCTCTCGCAGGGCCTGCCCGATTTCGAGTCGCCGCCGGAAGTGCTGGCCGCTGCTGTGACCGCCATCGAGAGCGGCGATAACCAGTACACGTTCCCCTTTGGCTCGCCCGAGTTTCGCGCAGCCATTGCGGCCAAATCGGCCTGGTACAACCATATCCCAGCCGACCCAGAGACGGAAGTGACCGTCACCTGCGGGGTCAGTGAGGCGATCATGGCTGCCATCCTGGCCCTGACGGATCCCGGCGATGAGGTGATTATCCTCGAGCCCTGGTACGAGAACTATGTCCCCGATTGCCGCATGGTGGGCGTGACGCCCCGTTTCGTGCCCATGCGCGAGCCCGAGTACACCTTCGACCCTGCTGAGCTGCGCGCTGCTTTCAACGCGCGCACGCGGCTGATCTTGCTCAATACGCCCCACAATCCTACTGGCCGTATGCTCAACGAGCAGGAGATGGCCGTGGTGGCCGGCCTGTGCCAGGAGTTCAATGTCACCGCGGTGGTGGATGAGATCTATGAGCACATCTATTTCGAAGGGCGGCAGCACGTCAGCCTGGGCAGCCTGGAGGGCATGCGCGAGCGGACGGTGACCATCAGCGGCCTGGGCAAGACCTATGCTGTGACCGGCTGGCGGGTGGGCTGGGCGATAGCGGCCGAGCCCCTGACGGCCCTGATCCGTAAGGTGCACGACTATTTGACGGTGTGCGCCCCCGCGCCTTTCCAGGCTGCCGGGATCGTGGCCCTCAACCTGCCGGCCAGTTACTATACGGATATGCGCGCCGAGTACGCCCGGCGGCGGTCCATTCTGCTGGGGGCGCTGGATGATGTTGGCATGCCCTACCGCAGGCCCGAGGGCGCCTACTATATCATGGCCGATTTCGCCGGCGTCGATTGGCCGCGCCGGAACTATGAGCGGCCGGGGTGGTCCATCTCGCGCGCCTTTGCCGAGTACATGGCGCGCGAGGTTGGCGTGGCCGTCGTGCCCGGTTCCAGCTTTTACACCCAGAGCCAGGATATGACCCGCGTGCGCCTGAACTTTGCCAAGCAGGAGGAAACCCTGCACGAAGCGGCTCACCGCCTGCGGCTGGGGTTGCGCTGAGCAGGGAACTGGGGGAGCAGAGTGCGCACAGTTCCCTGCCTCGTCACTACAGCCTCTTCATCGCCTCGTGCATTTTGCCGATCAGGAAATCGACCATGCGGTAGGTCGCGATCACTGGCAGCTTGGTCAGCGCCGCCGGGGGGCAGTCGGCTTTGTAGGTCTGTGCGCTGATATCGATGCCGGCTGCGTTGAGTTGGGCGGCGAAGCGGGCGGCCGCATCCATGGTCTGGAACACCACGCTGGAGAGGTGCCGGCGGCCCTCGATGCGGGCGATTGTCTCTGGGAAGCGGGCGGCGAGGGATTGCAGCTCGGCCTCGTAATAGTCCCCTACGTTTCTCGTATGGGCGCTGTTGGCCTCGGCAAAGGCCAGGGTCACCAGGTAGGAGAGGGCTGCGAGCTCCTCCTGCCCGTTCGTCACCAGGGCCCCGAACTGGTGCAGGTCGTCCATGGCCGGCGTGGCGAGGATGCGCGAGGCGGCGTACTGCCCGCCGGGGAAGCCTTTGCCTACTGAGCACAGGTCGGGTTGCAGGCCGTATTCCCGGAACATGAACAGTTCGGGCGACCACAGGCACGACTGGATCTCATCGGCTACCGTGGGCACATCGTGCTCACGGCAGAGGGCATAGGCGCGCTGCAGGAACTCGACATCCAGCTTGATGGCGCCATAGTTCATGAGGATGATCTCGTGGAAAAAGCCGGCGACCTTGTAGGGTGGGGTATCGTACTCGGCCAGCGCGCGTGCGAAATCGCGAATATCGTTGATGCGAACGGGCCGCACCATGAAGGCGCCGGCAGTCTCCATCGCCTGGCTGAGCTCCGGCCACATATCGCGCATGACCTGCGTCAGGATGGTGGTGCCGTGATAGTTGGCCTTGCGCCCGCCGGCGTGGTCGGCGATAACCAGGAAGACGGGCGTGCGGCCGTGATAGTGGGGCTCGGAATAGTTTTCCTCCAGCCGGTAAAAGCGGGCCAGCATCATTTTGAGCGCTGCTTCCAAGGCCAGGCTGCCCGTCTCCAGGTTGATGACCCGGTTGAGCACACCCGGCCCGGTGGAGGCAATGGTCTGGCGCAGGCGCTCCTCATCCCCCCGTGGGATGCCGTTGGCTACCCGGATCAGCTCCTGCTCCAGCAGGCGGATGATGTGCCCCCGGGTGTTGTTGTGAGTCGCATTATCGATCCCCAGGCGCTTGGCGTTCTCCAGCAGTTGGTAGCCGGGAAAGCCGTGCCCGAGGGAAGCATGATAGTGCTCGCTCTTGGCGGCCAGGTAGGCCCGGCCGTCCTCGCCGATGCGCACAAAACCCAGGCCGGTAAGCGGGGCCGCCTGGATGTGGGTGGCCCTGGTGAAGGAATCCGTCCCTGCGCCCTGTGCAGACTCGGGCAGGCCGCTGCAGACCCTCTGCCCGACATAATCCAATAGCTCGTCGATCCGCCGCTGATAGCCCTCCGGGGCCAGATCAACCTTTTCTTCGGCAATGGCCGTGAGGGCCTGCCGGTCGGCGCCTTGTATGAAGGCTCTGGCCTCACAGACAGCATCCGTATAGGCCTTGCCGACCAGGTCAGAGAGGGATAATCGGGGGCTGATCATTGGCGTTCGCATCCCGCTGCTCATCTGTTCCTCCAGGATCACCACAGTGTTTGCAGGGCGCGGCTTTGTCCACGCCCTTTGTCGCGGCCCGGCTTGCCGGCAGGCGTCACGGCGCCGAGGCAGATTGCATCATACTCAACATGCCCGATTGTGCCAACTGGGCTGGCCGGGGGTTTCGGAGCAACGAAGATGGCAGAGATGCGCCCCTGCTTCCCAAGGCGCGCCCGGGTAAGGTATACCAGGGAACCGTTTGCCCTAACGATACCCTGCCGGCCCCGACTGCGAGCCCCTCAATCGGGCGTTGATGTACTTGCCTGCTTCGACCACGAGGAGGAGGAAGGCTGAAAGCCCAAAGATCAGCGCCCATTGGCGGAGGCTCAACGGCGCCAGGCCCAGCGCCTGGCGCAGGGCGGGGACCATCGTGCCGGCGATGGCCAGGGCTATCCCCAGTGCAACAGCGCCGATGAGCGCCTTGTTACGGGTGATGCTGCCGAGGTGGAGGATCGAGCGGCGCAGGCTGCGGTAGCCAAAGATGTAGATTACGGCATCGAGGGCGAAGACGCCATAGGCCAGGCTCTGCGCCAGGGCGAGGCCGCCGTGAGGGAGCGCAGCGGCAAAGAGCGCGACAGCAAAGGCGGCGCTGGAGAGGCTGATGGTTACGCCGAGCCAGATGCCCAACGCCGGCAGCACCGGCGCCGAAAGTGGCTTGGGGCGCTCTTGCATGATGCCTGGCTCCTGGGGCTCGAACCCCAGCACGATGTCGGGCGGCCCATCGGCGATCAGGTGAATCCACAGGACTTGGGGCACCGTCAGCAGCGGCGCGAAATCCAGCAACTGCGCCGCGACAATCGCCAGCGCTGTGGCGAACGAGTTGGACATGGTGAAGGAGACCACTTTGCGCACGTTCTCAAAGATGACGCGCCCTTGCTCCACGGCCAGCACGATGGTGCGAAAGTTGTTGTCGAGGAGGATCAACTCTCCTGCCTCCTTGGCCACGTCGGTGCCCGTCCCCAGCACCACGCCGATATCGGCCCGCTTCAGCGCGGGGGCATCGTTCACCCCATCCCCGACCATTGCCGTGACCTCACCGTGGGCCTGCAGGGCGCGCACGATGCGCAATTTGTCCTGCGGCTTGATGCGCGCAAAGATGACGATCTCCTCCACCCGCGCCTCGAGCGCCTGCTCGTCCAGCGCCTCGAGTGCGCCGCCCTCCATGATCTGCTCCGGGCCGGCCTGCAGGCCGATGTTGGCGGCGACCTGCTGCGCCGTTGCCCGGTAGTCGCCGGTGATCATCTTGACCTGGATTCCTGCCTGTTGGGCGACCGCCACGGCTTCGCGCACGCCCTCGCGGATGGGGTCTTCCATGGCCACGAGCCCTGCCCAGGTATAGCCCGCTCCCGCCGCCCGCTCACCTGGGGGCCGGTAGGCCAGGCCGAGGGGTTTCAGCCCTTCGCCAGCCCAGCGCTCTACCTGGGCCAGGATCCGGGCACGTTCATGATCGGGGGCCCGACACAGGCCCAGGATGACCTCCGGGGCCCCCTTGGCATACTCGAGCGTTTCGCCGTCGAAGCGCACGGTGACGGCCATGTATTTGGTCTCGCTGGAGAAAGGCTCTTCCTCCAGGCGCTCCGCATGGCTGGCCAGCGCTTCGGGGTCCTGCCCCAGCTCGGCCCGCGCATAATCCCAGAGCGCCAGCTCCAGGGCTCCTTCCTGATCGTTGCAGAGCACCATGGCCTGCAGGGCACGGTCGCGTTCCACCAAGTCGCTGCGGGTGACCCGTAAGCGGCCTTCCGTCAGCGTGCCGGTCTTGTCGGTGCAAATGACCGTCACAAACCCCAGGGTCTCCACGGCCGAGAGCCGCCGGACCAGGCCATTCCGCTGCAGGATGGTCCGCGACCCCACGACCAGGGTGATTGTAACAGCGATCAACAGGGCTTCGGGCACGGTGGCGATGGCCAGCACGATCGCGATGCGCACAGCCTCCAGCACGCTGCGGCCGGAGAAGAGGCTGCTGGCCAGCACGACGATCGTAACGCCGGCTACCAGCACGGTCAGCCAGCGGCTAAAGGCGCGCAGGCGGGTGCGCAGCGGCGTTTCCTCCTCTTGGGCCTCGCTCAGGCTGGCGGCGATCCTGCCCAGCTCTGTGGCTGTGCCGGTCGCCGTCACCTGCATCAGGCCACGCCCGGCCAGGACGGTGGCGCCCATGAAGACCTGTCTCTCCTCCTGGGCCTCGCTCTTGGGCACGGCCTCGCTTTCGCCGGTGAGGATGGCTTCGTTGACGCTCAGCCGGGCGCTCTCCAGTATCTCCCCATCGGCTGGGATGCGGTCCCCGGCGGTCAGGACGACCACGTCGCCGGGGACGATCGCGCGCACCTCGACTTCTTGCCGCTCCCCATCGCGGATCACGGTTGTCATGGGCCGCAGCAGGCTGCGCAGCGCCGAATAGCTCTTCTGCGCCTGATACTCCTGCACAAAGCCCACGGCCACGTCGATCACCACCACGGCCATGATGATGATCGCGTCCGTGCGCTCCCCCGCGACCACCGAGATGACGGCCGCGATGAGGATGATATAGACCAGGGGGCTTTTGAACTGGTCCAAAAGGATGGACCAGGCCGTAGGGCCGCGGGCCGAGGGCAGCACATTTTCGCCATAGCGCTCGCGACGCTCGCGCACCTCGGCCTCGGTCAGACCACGGATAGAGCTCTCGCGAGACGCAGTGTTATGCGCCAACGAGCCTCCGCATCATCCAGTAGTCATGTCAGATCAGCCATCCATGCCTGGTTGGGCACAACGCACGATGAAAACGGATCTCACGCGGAGGCGCGGAGAGTGCAGAGAGGGTGGAAGACCAGGCCTCCAAGGACTTGGGAAGTCTGGCCGAGGGGCAGATCTGCGTTCATCTGCGGTTCCATACCATCCCTCCGGCTTTGCTCAGGGCAAGCCTCCGCATGGGATGCTGTCTTTGCGGCAGAGCAAGCACGAAGGGTGCCACAACTAGCGTCGGCGTCTGCCCTGGCACAGCCGTTGCTTGTAACTGCACAGCATGCTATCACGCTGGGCTGAGCCCAAGGAGGCAACGGACATGACGCATTTGCAGGAACTGCCCACGATCACTCTCGATGATCTGGCCAGCCGGGCCCGAGAGATCGTCCGGGATCTCCACGGGGTCGAGGTGATCACCGAAAAAGGACAGGCCATTGCCACCCTTATCCCCCAGCCAACGGCGGATACGCTGGCCGCTCTGGAGCCGGTCTTGGATGCCCTGCAGGCCCAGGTCGAGGCCCTCAGAGACGCGGTGCGGCGGGCGGACTCGATGAACATTGCGGTGGAAGAATTCCACTACCCCACGGAATAACAGGCCGTCGTGCATCCGCGGGGCCACATGTTTGCCGGTAGCGTCTGGTCATTGCGCCTGCGCCGCGCTGGATCCATAGCCCGCGTTCAGAGGCTGGCCATGGATCCAGTGGTGGCGGGCCACTCTTGAATCACGCCTGAGGCCCGGTCTGCCTGGGCCGAGGCCCTTTGCCTCCCCGTGCCATCGATGCTATACTGGCCCATGAGCCGCAGCTGGCCAAGGCCGTTCGGGTATCCCGAGCGCTGGCTTTTGTGCTCACATATGCAAAGACAAGGCGCTCATCCATGAGACTTTACCCTGCCGGGGCCGGGCTTCCTGCGGGAAATGCCCCTTTGCTGGAAGGCGCTGCACCTGCCCGGCGCGGAAACCTTCACCCTTCACTGCCCGGCATTCTGGCTGCCCTGCTCGTGGGGGTGCTCACTGCCCAGCCCATGCTGGCCATCGGCCGCCTGGCGCCAGGGGATGATACTGTTTTCCACCTGCAGCGGCTGGTGCAGTTCGACCTGCTCCTGCGCCAGGGCAACCTTTTCCCGCGCTGGGCGCCGGAGCTGGCGCGGGGGTACGGTTTCCCGGTTTTCAACTACTATAGCCCCCTGCCCTATTACCTGGCCGAGCTGTTTCATCTGGCAGGCCTGCAGGCCGGCCAAGCCCTGCTCGTCGCCTTGATAGCGACCCTCTCGCTGGCGTCACTGGGAATATACCTGTGGGTGCGCAACCTGGCGGGCGAAGCGGCTGCCCTGCTGGCGGCGGCGGCCTATGCCCTGAGCCCGTACATGCTCCACAACCTCTATGTGCGGGGGGCGCTGCCCGAGCTGCTGGGGCTGGCCCTGCTCTCCTTCGTGCTCTGGGCCCTGGAGCGCCTCAACGCCCGGGGCCGGGTGCGTTACGCTATCCTCGCCAGTTTGCTCTATGCGGCGCTGGCGCTGAGCCATAACGTGACCGCGGCGTTGGGCAGCCCTATTCTGGTGGGCTACGTGCTGTTGCTGGCCTGGACTGGAGGTGCACCACGCTGGCGTCGCTTCCTGCTGCTGGGCTGGCCGTTGCTCTTGGGGTTGGGGCTCAGCGCCTATTTCTGGCTGCCCGCCCTGGCCGAGCTCAACCTGGTGCAGATAGCGCGCCTGACGGCCCTGCCCACCCTGGATTACCACAACACGTTCCAGAGCCTGCAGACCCTCTTCCATCTGCCGCCGCCTCTGGGCCTGCCCTGGATCCGCTATCCGATCCTGCGCAGCGTGGCTGACCCGACCGCCGCTCTGGCGTTGGTGGGGCTGGTCGCCGGCGCCCTGGGCGCTGTGGCCGCGGGGCGCAGCAGCTGGCACATTCGGGGCCACGCCCTGTATCTGGGCCTGGTGGCCGTCGTGTCGCTTTTCATGATCGTGCCCTGGTCGCTCCCGCTATGGACCGCTTTCCCCGCGCTGGCAGAGATCCAGTTCGCCTGGCGCTTCCTGGGGCCGGCCAGCCTCGCCCTGGCCTCCCTGGCCGGCCTGGGTTACGCGTTCCTGTTCCGGTGGGCTGCGCGCCGGCCCTGGCTCACAGGCCTGGCGCTGGCGGCGCTCGTGCTTGGGTTGTGGCTCTATGTGCGCCCCTGGCAGGCGCTCTCTCCGCTGTGGCCCGAGCCCGACGCCACCCTGGCCGACATCCTGAGCTACGACCGGGCAGCTACCCTTAGTGTCGGCACGACCGTTACCGGCGAGTTTCTGCCTGTCGCCGTGCAGGAATTGCCCCCCGCGTACAGCGATACGCTGGACCCCGGGCGCGCGCGACTCGACCCCCGGTGCCTGCCCGCGGGAGCACAAGTCGGTGGGGCGCAGTACACGGGTGAGCGCTACGAGGTGGACCTGGAGAGCCCCGTGCCGTTCACGGCCGTTTTCAACACCTTTTACTTCCCCGGCTGGCAGGCTGAGATCAACGGCGCCCCTGTGCCCGTGACGCCGAGCTCGCCCTATGGGTTGATCAGCTTTCCCGTGCCCGCGGGCAGGCAACACCTGGTGGTGCGCTTCGGCTCAACCCCGGTGCGGAGCCTGGCCGTTGGGCTCTCGCTGGCTAGCCTGCTGGCGCTGGCTGTCACGGCGCTGTTGGGGCGCCGGGGGCTGTGGCCGGTGCAGGCCGGTTGGATAGCCGGCTCAGTGAAGACCGACGCTGAGCACACCGCCGTGCGCTCCTCCGCAGTACCGGCCCTGTTGCTGGCGTTGGCTGTGCTGGCGCTGATCGCCGGCAAGTCGGCCTGGGGGCAGCCGCGCTGGAACGGCCTGCACAGTGCGCCCTTTGCTCTGCCTCTCAATGTGGACTATGCGCACAAGCTGCTCCTGATCGGCGCTGACCCCGTCCCGGCGACGCCCTCCGGCGGCAGCGTGGAGGTCGCGCTCTACTGGCGCGCCCCGGCCAAGCTGGACAGCCAGTATAGCGTGAGCCTGCAGCTTGTGGATGACCGGGGCCAGATGGTGGCGCAGCATGACAATCAGCACCCGGGCGATTACCCCACCAATCTGTGGCCGCAGACCGGCTATTGCCGCGACCTTCATCGCCTGGTTATCCCACCCGGCACCCCCCCGGGCACCTACCACCTGCGGGTCAGCGTCTACCCTTACGGCCAGCCGGCCAGCACCCTGGACGTCCTCGACTCGGGGGGCACGCCGCAGGGCATGGCCGCCGATGTGGCCACGCTCACCGTTACCCGGCCGAGCCTCACCTGGCATGCACAGGCCCCGGCGCCGGCGGTGCGTCTGGAGCGCGCGCTCGGCGATAGCCTGGCGTTCCTCGGCTACGATACGCTCCAGCCCCAGGTCAAGACGGGGGAGACCCTGACCTGCGCCCTCTACTGGCAGGCGAGCCGGTCCCCGGCGGTGGACTTGAAGGTGCAGTTCCAGTTTCTCGATGAGGCCGGCGCTGTGGTGTACCGTGTGGATGCGCCGCCCGTGCCGGGCTATGGCACCGCGCAGTGGCGGCGGGGGGATGCCTGGCGCGGCGTGGAGCTGTTGCCCATCCCGCCGCACCTCGCGGGCCGCTACACCCTGGCTGTCGGCCTGCCGGGGGAGCCGGGCATCATCCTCGGGCAGATCAACGTCGTGGCGCCGCCACATGTGCTGACCCCGCCGCCCACAGCCCACGCGCAGACAGCGGCCTTTGGCAACCTGGTTACCCTCACCGGCTATGACCTGCCCGGCGAGGCCCGGCCCGGCCAGACCGTGACGCTGCAGCTCGTGTGGCGCGTGGAGAGCGAGACGGCGGAGCCGTACAAGACCTTTGTGCACCTGCTAGATGCGGAGGGTAAGATGGTCGCCGGCAGTGACGCTGTGCCCGGCGCCTGGCAACGCCCCAGCCCCAGTTGGATCGCCGGCGAGTATATCACGGATCCCCATCCCCTGCAGCTGCCGGCGGATCTGCCGGCGGGCCAGTATCGCCTGGAGGTGGGGCTCTACGATAGCGCCACGCAGAAGCGCCTGCCTCTATGTGATGGCAGAAATGCCTTGATCCTGTCGCAGCCACTGGTGGTGCGCTGAGGATGGTCAGGCAAAGGGGAGATAGCCCAGGCGTTGCGCCTCGGTATGGGCGCCTGGCATCTCATCAGCGGGCGCGGCCGTAACGCCGGTAGTTTCCCAGCCGCAGGCGCCGGAAGAATTCGCCGACCACCGCGATGATCACCACACCGGCCACGATGAAAGAGGCATCGAGGAAGGTCGCCTTGAATACACCGAGGGCAATGAGCAGGGTGGTCGCCGCCGCCGGCGGGTGCGAGACGCCGGCCAACAACACTCCACCTTCCGTGATTACCATAGCGATGGTCGCGGCAAAGACGCGCGCCGTGGTGAGGTTGCCCAGGGTAAAAACGGAGGGCTCGTAGGCGATGCCCAGGGCAAAGACGGCCAGGTAGCCGGCGAGGATAAAGTGCCCCCCGATGACGTTCTTGATCTGTGACGGAGGCTGGTCCGGGGCCTCTGTCTGCAGGTAGATCGTCGGTCCCAGGCTGGGGAAGAGCCAGAGCAGGTTGCCGGCCAGCAGCCCCAGCCCGCCGACGACGAGCGTCAGGAACCCCGCCACCAGCGGCGACCAGGCGCCGTCCGGCCAGCGTGGAGGCCAGGGGTGGGTGGTCCAGGCGTTCCTCTTGGGGATGAGCGGGATAGGTTCCGGCCTGGCAGGCCTTGCAGCCCGCTGTTTGCGCTTGGCTTGGCCAGGCATGTCATTACCCTCCGTATCCTAGTACTGCAACCGCACTTGATCCAGCCGGCTCCCGGTAACAGCCGGCCAAGGTGCTGCGCGCCTGCCCGGCTCTGACCCGAATGGCTCCACTCCGGTCGCGTGCGAAGCGCGATGCCCGGATGGGATCTGCGCCCCGATGGGTAAGTACGGCTGTAGTGCTAGAGTTGGCCTCGCGGCGCCCAGCCAGCAATATGCATGCCAGAGGAGGAAGGTAACGGCCTGGCGTACCTGCTGAGAAGGGATATACGTGGTGCTGGAGCCAAGTCCGCTCCTGCCGGCGTTGGCGAACCGGCAACCCTGGGAGGTGAACCCGCCATGAGTACACTCAAGATCGCCCTGCTGCAACTGACGGCCTTTGGCCTGGATCAGGAGAGGAACGCGCTCAAGGGGGAGGAATACTGCCGCCGGGCGCGCGACCTGGGGGCCGATATCGCCCTCTTCCCGGAGATGTGGAACATCGGCTACACGGCCTACAGTGAGAACGTCTGGCGCGATGATTATGACCCGCTCAACCTCAGTCCTGAGGAGATGGCAAAGCGGGCGCAGTGGCAGGCGCTGGCCGTAGGGGCCGAGGATGGCTTTGTGGTGCGCTTCCGGGAGCTGGCCCGGCAGCTGAATATGGCCATTGCCCTGACCTACCTGGAAAAGTGGCCCGCCGCCCCGCGCAACAGTGTGTCGCTCATCGACCGGAGCGGCCGGATCGCTTTCACCTATGCCAAGGTCCACACCTGCGACTTTTCCATGGAGGCCGCCCTCACGCCGGGCGACGGCTTCCGCGTGGGCGCGCTGGATACGGCAGCGGGCCCCGTGCAGATGGGCGCCATGATCTGCTACGACCGCGAGTTCCCAGAGAGCGCGCGCATCCTGATGCTGCAGGGCGCCGAGATCATCCTCATCCCGAACTCGTGCGATCTGGAGCAGAACCGCCTCACCCAGCTCCGCACGCGGGCCTATGAAAACATGGTGGGCGTGGCGATGGCCAACTATGCTGCGCCCGACCTCAACGGCCATTCGGCGGCTTTTGACGGCATCGCGTTCGACGCCCGGGGGCGCTCGCGCGATACCCTCGTCATCGAGGCCGGGGAGCGCGAGGGCATCTACCTGGCCGAGTTCGACCTGGATCAGCTCCGCGACTATCGGAGGCGGGAGGCCTGGGGCAATGCCTATCGCAAACCCGGCCGCTATGGCCTCCTCACCTCCAGTGCGGTCGCGGAGCCCTTTATCCGCCGTGATGCGCGGCGGTGATGGGTCAGCGCTACGGCGTTGGGTAGACCAGAGGCTCGTAGATCGCTATCAACCCGGTGAGAGGCCGATGCCCAGCCCCGCCAGGCGCTCCTCCTCGCTGAGGGGGCAGCCGGTCGCCGGGTCGACGGCCACGCAGGCGCCCCTCGCATCGATACGGGTCGCGATCTCGCCGCGCGCAAAGGGGTTGTTGCGCAGGTGCGGGGCATCGAGCACACCCGTCGTGACCGCCCGCGCCAGGGTCGCCGGGTCGGCGAAGGGGTCTGCCACACCGGGGTCGGCGAGGGCCTGCACGCCGCGCAGGGTTACCCACGCCTCGCGCACCAGCTCTTCTTTGCGCGCCCGCACACGCGGATCGCCGGTCGGGTCGGGCTGGCCGTGCAGGGCGTTCTCGATGGCCCGGCGCGCCAGCCGGCACGACTCGATGACATCCTCGGCCGTGGCGGCGTGATCGGCCTCGCTATAGCCCACCACATGCACGATCTGTGGGCGCAGGCTCATCTGCAGGTACACGCTTGTGCTCAGGTGCGCGCGCGCCGCATCGGGCTCGAGGGGGTAGGAGAGGAGGCCCGTGCGCGTCTGCCGCCAGATGCGGAAGGCGGGCCCGGCCAGGGGGGAGATGATCTCTACCATAGCCAGCATCTTGGCCAGGTCCATCGCCTCCGAGAGGCCGGCGGGGCTGTTGAACATGAGCTGGGCGATATAGTCACGAACGCCGAGAGCGCGGGCATTGTAGGCGGAGAGGTAGGCCGTGGCCACGGCGACCACATCCGGCGCGTCGCGCATGCCCCAGTGATGAGGCTCGTTCAACTCCACCGGAATGTTGCGCTCCCCATGCCAGCGCATCAGCCGCTGATGCTCGCGGATCGAGCCCTCCAGCTCCCACGGGCCGCGGCCGTCCATACGGTTGAACCAGTAGATCGGCACGGCGCACCAGGCATTGTGGATCGTCTCCTGGTAGAGCTCGGCCAGGGGGATGAAATCGTCACACCCAGAGTAGGTGCGCAGGAGGGGATAGTTGCCCCGGCGCGAGGCGGCATAGAGGGCACGATAGTCCTCTGCCGAGCGTACCGGCACGCCCCCCGCGCCGCGGCGCGCCGGGTCCTGGCGCTCGGGGTGAAAGAAGTTGGCCTGTGCGTCCTGGTCGGTGCCGAGGGAGATTACATCCAACACCCGGGCCTCAGCGATGCGTGCGATACCGTCGCTCGTGGCCTCCAGTGTGGGCAGGCCAAAGTGGTGGCGCAGGATGGGAAAGGGGGTTTTCCAGGCGATGCGCTCCGCCGTCGTCTGCGGATAGGCGGCTCCTGCCTGCCCAGCGCCCGTCTCGCCCTTGAGATAGGCGAGCACATCCTCGGGCGAGTCCTCCCCGCCGAACACCCGCTCGAAAAAGCCGATCGCCCGCGCCCGCTCGGCCACCGGCGGTGTGCCGCCGAAGGCAAAACGCACACCCTGCCGGCGCAGGTCATCGGCCGCCTCGGCAAACTCGCCCAAAAGCCGCGCCCCCGTCTCGGGCGTCAGCCGGTAGGAGACGCCTACCAGAGCGGCCTGCTCGGCCCGGGCCGCCTCAAGCACTTGCTCAATGGGCGTGGCCGGTCCCAGGAAAACCGTCCGCCAGCCGGCTGCCTCGGCCAGCCGCAGGAAGTTCAGCACGCCGGCCACGTGCACACACTCACCCAACGCTGCGGCCACAACTGTTTTCATCCATCCACCTCTTTTGAAAAGTTGGGCCCTGCGTCGGGTGGGGCTATCACGAGCCTTGCTGGCTCAAGGGTCGCTGTTTTCCATGACGATGGTCCGGCCTCGCTCCGTCTCGGTGACAACCCGGATGGAGACCTGGGGCATCACCCGGTGCACGCTGATGACCCGGCCCCCTATTTGCAGAGCCCTGGTATTCCTGGCGACTTGCTCAGGCGCCACATCCCCCCAATCGCCGCTGATATGCCTCAGCACCAGGTCGACGATCAGGTTGCGTGGGTCGCCTTCTGGGCCGGCGGCGGCGCACAGCATGAGAAAAGCAGTGGCTGTCGCGCCAACGCGGCCCGGTTTGAACAAGACTCTCTCGCCCATAACCGGCTTCCTGACAAGCCCTCGCCCTGGCGCCCCCGGTTGAGAGAGCGCTGTGAATGGCGAGTCCTGTTGGGTCTGGCTTAGACCCGCTCGTAGCGTTCGACGTCAAGTACAAATACCGTCGCTCCGCTGATCTCGACACCGGCCTCTTTGTGTGGATGGCATGCTTTCTGGATGGTGGCAAGGATGCTATCGACCTTGGCATCCTCGGCGCCGATCAATATGGTGGCGTTCCCTGCACGAAGAAAGCCGCCGGTCGTGCTGATCTTCGTGGAGCGAAAGCCTTTCTCCCGCAAGGCGACAATTAGCGAGTTCGCATCGTCGCTGTGCACGATGGTGACGATCAGCTTCATCTCGCTTCACCTCCTTGGCACTCATCCTCAGAACTCTTGTGCTATGCCGAGCGTGCCGGCCCCTTTTCCCCGTGTGCCGGCTTGTGCCGGACCGGTAAGGCTCCGGCATTGAGCGATCGGTGCTCTGGCCTTGTCTGCCAGGAACGTCATTGCCTCATCCAACCAGGCCAGCTCTGCCCTGGCGAGCGCGAGCCCATAGTCCAGGGTCAGGCGGAGGCCAGGGTCGATGACCTCTTGCGCATCCGCCGCCAGTTGCTCCAGGCCAGGGTACTGGCTGGTAAGCTGATCTCGGCGCTGCTGCAGATGAGCAGCCAGGTCTGTAGATGGCAGACCACCCTCTACGAGCAGGCGCATCACAAAGGCTTTCAGGGGCGCGTTCTGCGCCATAGGCTGCGCCAGCCAATCGTGCAGAGCTTCTCTGCCATCTTTTGTAATGCTATAGATCTTGCGCGCTGGCTTGCCGATGGAGGGGCGGATCTCCATGCTCACCAGGCCCTCATCGAGCAAATCGTGCAGAACAGGGTACAGGCTGCCAAAGCTGGGCGTGCCGATCAACCACCCAAGGCTCTTCAAAAAGCGGTTGATGTCGTAACCCGACAGGGATTGACGCAAGAGCATGCCAAGGACGAAGTGACGGAGGCCGATCGCGCTACTCTTCATATAACACTCCGGTATATATCGAGTAGATATATTATAGCATGATTTTCCCAGGGTACCAACTTGCAGACTCATGGGCCCTGTTCAGACCAAGTAGATGGGGTTGGAGAGAAGGTATTCATCCTGCCCGTTGCCGGCCGAGCCCCACGCCTCCAGGCGCACGTAACGGCTGCCGCGCATGGAAACCTGCGTGGCCAGCGTGAACACCTGCGCCTCGCTGGCAAGCTCCTCTTGCCAGCGCACCTCGCCCTGCCCGATGAGGCGCACCTGGCGTACGGGAACGTTCATCCGGACCTCGATGGCGAGGGCACAATTGTCGCGGGCCTCGGTAGTGCTGCCCGGCCCGCGGCCATCCACGGCAAAGCTGAGCGTCGGATAGTACTCGCGCCTGACCCGGCCATCCTGGAGTGTGGTGGCGATCATCCTCTCGACGGCCTCCTTCATCGCCGGGCGGTCGTGGCAGGCCTCTGCCCCTGCCATCAGCCACCAGGGCGTAAAGCCGCCCGACTGCGGCGCGATGCCCTCATAGCCCAGGCGGCGGTAGAGATCGGGATGCCAGGTGGCGGAGAGGTAGCTCCGGCCCTCGTGCAGGGCCCGGCGGACGGCCGCGGGCGAAAGCTCATCGGCCGCCACCACGTTGCGCATGGCCGAGCCGGCCCACAGGTCCATCTGATGGCAGTCGGAACCGCTCGATAGCGGCAGGTGATGCCCCTGGCTCAGCCAGTGATCCCACTGGGCCAGCGACCGTCGGCGGCTGAAGGGGCTCTCTCGCTGCTCGATGTCGTAGCGCATCTCGAGCCCAGCGATCTCAGTGCCGTCCAACGTCTCCCAGGGAATACCATCATGGATGTGCGCCAGGAACGGGCGCATTCCGCGGGCCTGCAGCTCGTAGAGGATGGCGCGCAGGGAGCGGTTGCGGAAGAACGCCGGCGCGGGCAGTTGCTCCAGGTGCTCGCGCACCAGGACGTGCGTATCTGCCGGCGCACCGAACTGCCCTTCGGCGGCGTTGGCCCAGATCAACTCGAGCCCCGGGATGGTCACGTGTTGCGGCGAGGAGGCCCGGGCGCATTCGGACTGATAGGCCGCCAGGCCGCCAGGGTGCAGGCGGAACAGGCGCTGCGACCACTCATCGATCTCCCAGCGGTAATCCAACCGCGAGACGTCGATCTCCAGGTGATCGGTGGCAAAGTGAAAGTCTTCCCCGTAGAGCTGGAAGAGGCGGGTGTTCTCCTGC
This sequence comes from Anaerolineae bacterium, assembly GCA_034436375.1. Lineage (GTDB taxonomy): Bacteria > Chloroflexota > Anaerolineae > SpSt-313 > SpSt-313 > DAOTVS01. The sequence continues at coordinate 17,391 of DAOTVS010000069.1, forward strand.
AGGGTATCGAGGCCATCGCTCCAATCTGAATGCGTGTGTCCATCGCCCCAGAGTGCCATTAGAGCCTGCTCCAATCGAAGATGACCCCTACCATATGAGAGCGATCGCGCAGCAGGGTTTCATACACCTGGGGCGCCTCGGCGGGTGAGTAGCGATGGGTGACCATATCCTTGACCCGCATGCGACCCTGGACGAGATAGTCGAAAAAGAGTTCGGTCATCTCGCGCTGTGTCCAGGGGGTCCATTCGCTGTAGGAGGGTGCGCTCACGGCGCCATGCACGCCGAGGATGGCGATGGAGTTCGAAAGCATGCCGGGCCCGATGGCCTGCTGTGTGGGGACGGGGGTATCGCCCACCAGGATCACGCGCCCCAGCCGGTGCAGCAGCCTCACGCACTGATTCAAGGCGTTGGGGTAGCCCGTGACATCCCAGACGGCGTCGAGCATACGCCCTCTGGTAGCCTCCGACACTTGCTCTCGCGCGGCCTGGGCCTCCATGGCCAGTGCTGGCGCCGCGCCGTGGGCACCCGCCATATTGGTGCGCGCCAAGGCCGGGTCCATAGCGATGACCCTGCGGGCGCCGTTGACCTGCAAATACTGGGTTACCAGTTGCCCCAGCACACCGAGGCCGACGACGCCGACCGTCTCGCCGAGCTGCAGCTCCGCCCGGCGCACGGCGAGCTGGGTCGTGACGGCAATGGCGCCCCAGGTGGCCTCTTCGGCGCTGAGGGCTTTGGGGATGGGGTAGGCCCGGTCGGAGGCGATCTTGAAGTATTGCTGGTGGGTAGCCCAGGAGAATACCCGGTCGCCCTCTTTGATACCCGTCACATCCTTGCCTACGCCGATGACGCGCGCGCTCATGCTATAGCCCGGGCGGAAGGGGTACTTGACCCAATCGGCCCAGTTGGTGCCCGGATCAAAGATCCCGCGCAGGCAGTGGGTCTCGGTGCCGCTCGAGATCAGCGACCTGTCGGCCTGACAGAGGATTTGCCCTGGCTCGGGGGCTGTGACCTCCTCCTCACGGAGCTCGACCCTATTGGCCTGTGCAAAACAGATGTAGACTGATTTCATCGTCCCCTCCTGGCGCCCTCATGGCAACCAGCGGCCATCATAACACGCGCCTGTGTGCCTGTCAAAAAGCTGCTCAATGAACGCAGAACACACAAATAGATGAATCAGCGCCAGGGGCGCCAGGAACGAACAGGCCGGCATACTGAACCTTCTCAGCATGCCGGCCTGTTCGTTCGGTGTTGATGTCTCGAGCAGCTATCAGCCATGCCATCCCGGGGCGCTTACGCCTCAGGCGGCCTTGCGCTCCTGCCGCGCTGCCAGCGGCGCGACCTGCGCCGGGTCCAGCGTGGAGAGGTAATCTACCGCGAACCAGAGGCCGCGAGCAAAGTGCGTGATCTGGTCGCCCGACATGGAATAGTCATAATACGGATCCCAGGACCAGTAGCCCCACAGGGCATCCTCACGGTCGCTATACGGGTGTGCGCTGCCCGGAATGACCTGCTGGGTCAGGGCGTAACCCATGGCCTGCAGTGCGCTCTCCAGGTAGCGCGGCTCATGGGTTGCCCTGTGCAGCCGGAAAAGGGCGATGGCGATGTTGGGCATGTCGCCGGGTCCCACATACTCCGAAACCGGGTTTGCGAACCGGTCGATGGTCAGGATCCAGGCGCCATCTGGGCGCTGATGCGCGATGTGCCAGTCGGCAAAGCGCCGGGCTGCCCGCAGATACTGGGGCAGGTGCGTCTGTTCGTAGAGAAACGTCAGCGCGCGCAGCTCATCGGCTGCCAGGTCCGTGTTGTAGTACTCGTTGTTGATCAGGTAAAAGCCGCCGTCGGGCGCCTGCAGGGTCAGGGCATATTCGCCCCAGGCCAACGCTCGTTCCAGCCACTGACTGTCTTGAGTGACCTCATAGAGATAGAGGTGGGCCTCGATGACCCGCCCGAAGGACTGCCAGCCCTCGGCGATCCAGCGCTGCTGCTTTTTGTCGTATTTGGTGGCATGATCGTGCAGCTCGGCCTGGACGAGGAAGCGGGCGCCCTCAATGGCGCGGCGCAGGTGCTGGCGCTCCTGGGTGCGGACGTAGAGTCCCGCGTTCATCAGCACGAACTCGGCGGTGAACTTGACCCAGACTTCGTCTGGACACCAGGCATCGCGCACGCCGCCGAGCACCATGCTCATCGGGTGCGATTCGACCAGGCTACGGTGTACCCAGTTGGATACCCGCACGGCCCTTTGTAGCATCTCCTCGTCGCCATAGCGGTCATAGGCCGCAATGCACTGCCAGGGCGCGATCAGGTTCGTGAGCTGCGGCTCCTCGTAGCAGCCATCCTCGACCTTGCAGTGCCCGGCAAAGGCTCCCGGTTGCTCACGCCAGTTGCGCATCAGCCAATGGTAGGTGGCCTTGCGGGCCCGCTCCTCCCACTCATCCAGGGCTACCCCCCGCTCGATCCAGCCTGGAATGCGCGCCTCTGTGGCGGGCGCCAGCCCCCAGTCCCGGGGCGAGATAATACCATACATAAGTCCATTCATCCCCAATAATGTTAGTCGATCTCCCCAGCCTTCATGGCGGGCCAGGAGTATAGTCGCTCTTGTTGCCGCCTCAAGAGCGCGGGCTCAAGGCCGCCTTGAGGTCAACCTCCAGGTGCTCCCCGTGATACCACAGGCGGAAGTGCATCCGCTGCCAGTGCTTGGGCAGCCTCGGTGTGAACACCGGCCCCGCGGGCCCCAGGCGCATGCCGGCGAACCCCATCGCTGCCATCAGCCATACGCCGCCTGCTGAGGCCGCATGGATGCCGTCCTTGGTGTTCCCGCGCAGATCCTTCAGATCGACCATGGCTGCCCGCCAAAAGTGCTCATAAGCCTTGTCGGGGTAGCCCAGCTCGCAGCCCAGCAGGCCATGAATGGCCGGGCCCAACGAAGAGCCATAGCTATGGTCGGTCCGTGGCTCATAGTAATCCCAATTGGCCCGCTTGCAGCGCTGATCGAACTCATCTTCCAGCAGATAGAGAAGCATGAGGACGTCGGCCTGCTTGAGGGCCTGGTACCTTTGTGTTTCCTCGATCCCCAGCGCCAGTTGCACGGGGCAGTTGCGCGGCTCCAGGGCTTCCCAGTTGAGGTCCTCCAGCTGGAAAAAGCCGTCGCACTGCTCGATCAGCCCCGTATCCGGGTCGTAGGGAATGTAGATGCGCCGCACCACATCCTCCCAATGAGATATACGCTCACTGGTAAGCCCGAGTTGCTCTTCGAGCGCCAAAGCCCGCTCTGGATCGAAGGGGCGCAGCCAGGCCAGTACCTCGATGGCCTTGCGCAGATGCCAGCGCACCATATAATTGGTAAAGGCGTTGTTATCCACGTGCTCGTGATACTCATCGGGGCCGATCACATCGCGGATCTCATAGCGCTCCGCCTGGGCGTTGTACTCGACGCGGCTGCCCCAGAACACGGCCGTGTCCAGGATGATCTCGGCGCCATAATCACGCATAAAGGCATCGTCGCCAGTGGCCTGCCAGTAACGCCACACGGCATAGGCTACGTCCGCGGTAATATGTTGCTCGATCTCGCCGCACCAGACGCGCACCAGTTCGCCATTGGGCAAGGGAATCCAGGGCGGCGTCGTCTCTCGCCCATCCTGCGCGCTCTCCCAGGGGAACATGGCTCCCTCGTACCCTGCCCGGCGTGCGTTCTCACGGGCGCCCGCCAGGGTATGGTAGCGGTAGAGCAGCAGGTTGCGCGCGATCTCGGGCCGGGTAAAGGCGAAAAACGGCACGATAAAGATATCTGTATCCCAGAACACGTGCCCCCGGTAGCCAAAACCGCTGAGCGCCTTGGCCGGAATACTCAGGCGGTCGCTGTGCCAGGGAGCTGCAATGAGCAGCTGGAACAGATTGTACCGTATGGCCCGCTGGGCAGCGTCATCTCCCTCGATCTGCATGTCGCAGTCGTGCCACACCCCGGCCCACTCGCGCCGATGAGCGCGCAGTAGAGTCGCGTAACCCTGCCCGGCTGCAGCCTGCACACCGGAAAGCGCCGCCGCCATCGGGCTGGCTTCCTCAGCGGACGTATAATAGGTCACCAATTTGGTGGCTACTGCGGTTTCCCCCTGCGCCAACTTGAAGCGCGCTGCTACACCGGGTGCATGCGCCGAATCGCGTGCGCTATAGGCCACATCGGCGACGCCCTCGACGGCGAGGTGGGCGGCTACGCCCAGCTCCACGCTGCTCAGGCGAGTGCGCACGTGCAGGTAGGCCACCTGGGGCGCTGGGTTCCCGCTATCGAGCGTTTGCCAGTGAGTAAGGCCAACTTCGCTCGGCACCAGGCTCCCCGGATTCTCTACGGTGCCGTCAATCTCCGCCCGCAGCTCAACCTCGCCTGCAAAGTCCAGCGCCGTGACCCCATAGCGCAGGGCGCACAGGTGTGCATCAGCCATGGATGCCCAGCGCTCGCTGCGCAGTTCGATCGTCTTGCCCCGCGGGCTGCGCCAGCGCAGGGAGTGGACCAATACCCCATCGCGAAGATCCAGGGTCCGCACGTGAGATAGCACCTGCCCCTGATCCAGGCGGACGCGTTCGCCATCGATGAGCAGCTCCATGGTCAGCCAGTTGGGGGCGTTGGCCAGCTCCGTATGGATTATGGGCACGTTGTCAAACAGGCCATTGATGAGCGTCGCAGGCTGATCGCCGGGATAGCGCTGCTCCAGCGCCCCCCGGGTACCCAGGTAACCGTTGCCGATAGTAAAGACAGTCTCCTGCTGCTTGAGTGCGGCCGGGTCGAACTTGTCATCGCTAACGGTCCAGGTTGTGGCCTCCCTGGCGCTGGCCTGCAGATGGGCCAGTATCTGCTCCCAGGTTACCCCCTCCAGCGAGGGCAGAATCACGTTGGGCCGCACCTCGGCAAAGCGCTCCGCCGGGCCCAGGGCTACACTGTGCATGCCGGCCGCATGGGCCGCCTCGATTCCTGCGGCGGCATCCTCTACGATGAGGCATTTCGATGGTGGTATCTGCAGTTGTGCAGCCGCATGCAGGAACAGGTCAGGCGCCGGTTTGCTGGCGGCCACGCTGTAGCCATCGGCCAGGGCATCGATATGGTGCCAGATGCGCAGGCCATCGATCACAGCCCGAGAGTTCTTGCTCACGGTGGCAATGCCGACGCGCAGGCCCTGCTCGTGCAGCTCGCTCAGAAGCTCAGGCACCCCGGGCAGCAGGTCTGCCGGCATGATCTGCTTGATGAGTTCCTGGTAGTATTGGTTCTTGCGCGCCATCATCTCCTGGGCAGCGACTTCCTCTATCTCTCGCTCCTGCAACAGGATTTCCAGCGAGCGACGGCGCGATACGCCCCTGAGTTGTTCGTTCCTGGCCCGTGAGAAGGGAATGCCCGCTTCGTCGGCTAGGCGCTTCCAGGCCTGGAAGTGATACTCTGCAGTATCGGTCAGGACGCCGTCGAGATCGAAAATGACGGCCCTGATTTCAGGTCGTGTAGTGTCTGCGGACAAGTCATCCTCCTGGGCCATACCAGCCCAAAAACAGAGGCGCAGCCCAAGGAGGGGCAAACCGCAAATGTGACAGGGGCGGCCCGTGGCCGGCTCGCGGCCCCACAACCTGGCACACCCCTGGCAAGGGGGGCGCAACGGGAGTGCAGGGCAAGAGCCGGAACAGCCATGGCCATGGCTGGAAGGGACGAGCGCGGGGCCGAGGAGAAATACAACACTGCAGCGCCTATCCCTCACCGCATTGTGCGCGGCTGTGGAAGATCGCTGCAGATTGGAGCCCGGCCCGCTCCGCGACGGCTTTGATTGCCACCTGTGATCGGTCTTCCCTGACCCTTACACCCCTTTGAGTGCAGGCAGGGCGGCGCCTTTGGAAATGGTACGAGAGTTTTTTCCAACAGCGCCAATTATAGTCAAGCCGCGTTACTTGTCAATAAACTTCGCGGGCGGGCGCGGGCTCACGGGAAGGACAGGTTATGTCAGCCTCGATCAGGGTTGTGGGGAGGCCATTTTGGAGACGGACCTGATCATACCGGGCCGGGCCAGCACAGCTCGCTCGTTCAGGCCTGCCTGGTAGAGCATTTCCACCTCAACGGCCATGCGGCTTCGCGAGAACAGTTGCTCGACGTGTCGCCGTCCCTGGTTGCCCATGTTCCGTGCCAGATCCGGTCGCGCCAACAGGGCGGCCAGGCGGTCCGCCAGCAAGGCGGAGTCCTCCTTGGGAATCACAAAGCCTGTCACACCATCCACGACCGACTCGATGAGCCCACCACTGCGTGTGACGATGATAGGCTTGGCGCTGGCCATGGCCTCCAGGGGGACCAGGCCGAAGGGTTCCTCTCCGCTGGTGGGATAGACGACGACGTCGGCCATGCCATAGGCCTGTGGCAGCTCCCGGGAAAAGTCGAAGGATCGCATGACGACCTTCTTATCCAGGCCATAGGCTTCGATCAGCGCAAAGATGCGCTCACGGTATCCCTCGAGCTCATGGGCCCAGTCGAGGATTTCGTGGGTATCGGTGATCACCAGTGAGACATCGGGGAACCGATCTGAGATCGCGCGAAACGCCTCGACGGTCGTGTGAACGCCCTTCCAGGGTAGTAGCCTGGCCGGGTGCAGGATGACGCGCTTGCCGTCAAGCCCTAGTTCATGCTTGAGGTGCGTTCCATCAAGGCTTGGGTGGAACATCCTGGTATTCACGCCGTGGAGGACGACCTGCACATTGCCATAGTTCTCGACCTGGGCGACCAGGTCGCCATACACGTGTTGACCAACAGCGATGACTCTATCCCATTCCGTCCGATCCAACAGGTCCCGACAGAGGAATTCGCCCCACATCTCATGGATCGTGAGGTAGGTAGGAATCCCATCCTCGCGACGTATCTCCGTAAGGGCCAGGCCGTATTCGGGCAGAAAGTGATGGAAGTTATGCGCGTGTATGACATCGATGTTATAGTCTGCGATGAAGCGCCGGTATGCGGCCTTGATCTCTTCTTGCAGGGAAGGCCAATCCTGATCCACCGGGATGCCAGCGCTGCACTTGCGTTCGCGCATAATCTCCGGGTTCATCCAATCCACGCGATGGATATGGATCCCTTCCTTCTCGCTCTCCTCTGGCTGCCCCGGCATGGAGCCCACGAGGGCATGGACCTCGTGCCCTTGTTCCACAAGCTGGGCACAGAGATCCAGCAGGTGTGTCTCCACTCCTCCGGTTGTCGGATAGAAGGCATAGTGGGTCATGCAGATGTTCACATGCACGCTCCTCTTTAGTTACTGGGTCCGTCTATATCGCATCGGGCTGTAATGGAAAAACCCGCGCGTCCAGCGAGCAAGGAACGTGCCATCAACGCACAAGATTAGCATAATAAACATACAATATGGCCTCAAAACGGGCCAGATTCTATGCGGATGAGGGCCGTCGAGCTGTTCGTGGGCATCTGCACGGTGGAAAGGGCCCCGTGGTGGCACATGGGTTGCTGGCCTTGCTATGGGCGGCCAGCGCATTGCGGGCCGCCGGGTTCGCAAGCGGTAGCTCAAGGAGGAAATGTGAAGGTCAGAGACATCATGACCAGAGACCTGGTGACGGTGCGGCCGGCCACCCGTGTGACGGAAGCTGCACAGTTGATGCGCGACGCGAACATCGGCGACGTTCTGGTTACGGAGGGCGACCAGTTGCTGGGCATCCTCACGGACCGTGACATCGTTGTACGGGCCGATGCCCAGGCTGTGGATGGGAGGCAAGCCCCCGTGGGTGATTTCATGACCCAAAGCCCGACTGTCGTGTCTGCCGATGCGAGTGTGGAGGATGCGGCTAATCTGATGGCTCAGCAGCAGATTCGCCGCTTGCCGGTGGAGGATAGGGGGCACCTGGCAGGCATCATCTCCCTGGGTGATGTGGCCGTCGATGCCATGACGGTAGGGGGAGAGGCTTGCTCTCCGGCCTGCACGGCGCTGGAGGAGATCTCGGAGCCTGCTGAGCCCGCTATCGCGCACCTCTAGAGTCCGGGAATGCCGCTGCATGCGGTGGCTGGGCAACCGTCTGGCCAGGATGAGCGCAACTCACCCTGGCCAGACTTTCTGCCAACGAAATGTTCAGAGAAGAGGTGTGTTCTGCCTTTCGTGCACAATTCTCAGTGCTTCGTCACTTGAATATCCCGCTGCCCAGGTTCGCAGGTACAAATAGTCCACCATATCCCTCAAGAGTGCGACAATAGGCACAATGAGGAACAGGCCCAACAGGCCCCAGATGTAGCCTGCGGCAATGAGCAGCACGATGATATAGACCGGGCGGATGCGCACGAGGTTCCCCACGATACGCGGGCCGAGAAAGAGGTCCTCTAGCTCGCGGATGCCGAATACGGCGAGCAGGGCCCACAGCGCCAGGATGGGGCGCTGGATAGTGGCAATGATGGCGATCGGAATAGCAGAGAGGATGGGGCCGAAGGTGGGTATCAGGTCCAGCACGCCGGTGAGCAGGCCCAGCAGGATGGCAAAATCGACGCCCAGGAGGCGCAGCGCGAGGGCTGTCAGGACCCCAGTGATGGCGGCCACAATCAGCTGGCTGCGCAGATAGGCGCTGGCCACGCCATTGGCGATGTGCCCGAGGTTCTCGACATCGGACCGGATGGCCGGTGGGATAATACTGAGGAATCCCCTGTGCGTGCGCTCGGCATCGAGGACGACATAGATCAGCCAGAAGGGCAGGACGATATAGCCAAAGAGGATGATAAGGGTAACGCCAAGGTTGGCTGTTGTACCTCTGAAGAGGCTGCTGAGCAGCGATAGCAAGCCGCCGGCAGGAAAGAGGCTGCTGAGGTATTGCTGCACCGCCAGCGGCACGGCCCGATTGTAGAAACCTCGCAGGCCGCTCAAGGCCGAGCGAATATCCCGGATAATGGCAGGCAGGCGATCCAGCAGGGCCTGGAACTCGGCGCTGACGATCGGCGCTAGAAAGTAGATGATTCCTCCCAGGATCAACAGAATCGCAATGTAGGTGAGCAGGATGGCGATCAGGCGGGCGGCAGCGGGCCGCCTGATGACACGCCGCAACGGCCACTCCACCCATTTGACGATGGGAATGAGAATCCAGGCCAGCACCAGCCCCACGAAGAATGGCGTCAGAACGGCCCACGCGGTGATCACGACGTAGAGGATGAGGCCGAATAGGACCAACACGACCAGCACCCAGGCCCATTTGCGGGCGGGCCAGTATCTCAACCGCTCAAGCAAGCGGACCTCCCTCTTTCCAGTTGGCAGCAGGCACGTTACAAGCGTCTGTGCATCATGGGCCCGCGTACGCGTGGATGTCCCCGCCGGGCACGGGATTTGATCACGCTTCGCTTTGTCCTGTCGTGCTGATAAAGAGCAAAGTTCATACCACTGGCCCCGCCAACAGGACCGCAGTTGCTGAAGCGCAGCGCCCGGCCCAAGTCTTGCTGTGGTGAGGCAATCAAGGTGCTGATTCAGACCACTGGTCCTGATCTGGAGGTCCGATTGAGAGGCCTGCTGCTTTGGGTGCGACAGCACTGGATATGGTTCCTGGTGGCCATTGGGTTCCTGGTGTTAGTGTTTACGCAAGCCAGTAACCTCAGGAGGGTGGTCGCAACCCTCATCCAGGGCCAGGTCATCTGGCTGGTGGCCGCGGTCTTGCTGCAGGTAGCCTATTATCTCGACTATGCATTGCTGTACAAGTTCAGCTTTGCCGCCGCGGGCGTGATGAGCCGCTGGTTTGGCCTGATTCCGGTGCTCTTTGCTTCCATGTTCCTAAAGGCGGTCGTGCCTACAGGCGGGCTCAGCTCGCTGGTTGTCTTTGTGGATGATGCCATCAAGAGGGGGCAATCGGGAGCGCGGGCGTTGGAGGGGAGCCTGCTGGTGCTGGTGGCGGACCTGGCGATGACAATACCCTTCATCGCCTTTGGGTTGGGCTATCTGTACGTGCGTGGAGTCCTGCAACCATACCAGGCGATTGTGTCGGCGCTCTTTGTGCTGTTCGCGGCGGCCCTGGTCGTGCTCCTGCTCCTGGGACGCTTTCGGCCCGAGAGCCTGCGCGGCGTCTTCAAGTGGGTCCAGGGTCTGGTCAATGGGGTCGCGCTGCGGTTTGGTGAGAAGCCTCTGGTGCCCCCTGATTGGGCGGAGAATCAGGCACGGGAGTACATCTGTGCGGCCTGCGACATTGCGGGCCACTCTACACCTGTAATCTATACGCTGGGGGTGGCCCTGGCTGCTCACATCATCAATGTGGCCAGCCTCTACGCCGTTTCAGTCGCTTACCGTTACCCATTGCCGCTGGGCGCCGCCGTGGCTGCGTTCGCGCTCGACATTGTGTTCTCCGTGATCAACATTATCCCCCATGGGCTGGGGGTAGCGGAGGGCATCATGGCCCTCGTCTTTATCTCGCTGTCCATACCCACTGCAACCAGTGTGGCGATTACTATTGTCTTTCGTGGGTTTAACGTCTGGTTGCCCGTGATCGTTGGCTCTTCCTTTGCCCATCGGCTGCAGGCATTAGGGCGAAGCAGCAATCAAGGGCGAGGCGGCGGCGATAACCCGTCGTGAGGTGTACAGTCTCTTGTTTGTGCGCGGATAGCGGGCTTGTGAACCCAGCTCATCGCAAGGCAAAGGGCCAGAGTGCGTATGGGCGCACTCTGGCCCTTTGCCTTGCGATGAGCTGGGTTCAGGGCTGTTTGGTGTATTCGGACACCCAGATCGGGTCGACCAACTCGGCCAGCTCGCGGTCGAACTGCTCCAGGCCTTCATGATAGGCGGGGTCCAGCAGCGCAACCCGGGCATTCTCATCAGTCGGCTCGGGCTCGAATTCGGCAAGCATACGCTGGAACTCGGCGTGGTGGTCGCGGATGATGCATGGGCGCAGCAGATTGCCGTTGGGGTGATGCCCTGCCGCCCCCGAGCCGGGATTGTAGGCTTGCTGCCAATCTCGAATGCGGGCAAAGAATGGCTCTGCCCATACATCGTTGAGTGTCTTGTTCTGCGCGTATACGTCGTGAATGTTTACGGGAGAATAAGGCACAAAGACGCAGGGCGAAACAGCGCCGTTCCAGTCGATGTAGAGGTACCCGCCGCGCCCCCCTGCCGAGATGCAGCCGTCGACCAGGGTGCCGCTGTTCCAAAAATCGGCCAGAAAATAGTGCCTCTGGCCTACCAACTCCCACATGCGGTTCAGCATCCAGACCCGCTGTTGCGGCGTTGGCATCATCTCCAGCGTGATGGACCGGCCAATGGGCATATAGTGGAAGAGCCAGCCGTAAAGAGCACCCATGCGCCCAAAGAAAAAGTCCATCACCGTGTCCGACAGGAGCTCCTGGTAGTTGTCGCGCGTGGCCGTCGTCGAGATGCCGAAGGGCACCCGGTATTGCCGCAGGTAGCCCATTGCCTCCACAACCCGGTCAAAGACCCCGTTTCCGCGCCGCGCATCGGTGCTTTCCTTCATGCCCTCGACTGAGATAGCCGGAGTGATGTTGCCGACAGCTTCCATCCGCCGGGCCACGTCCTCAGTGATGAGGGTGCCGTTGGTGTACGTCATGAAGAAACAATCGCGATGCTCCTCTGCGATGTCCAGCACGCCCCGGCCTTTGTCACGATAGGCCAGGGGCTCGCCGCCGCTGATGCCGAAAAAGCGCATGCCCCAGAGCTGGCGCGCTTCCCACACAATGCGGTTGAACGTCTCCCAGTCGAGTTTTTCCCGTGTCGAGCCGGAATCGGCATAGCAGCCGGGGCAGTGCAGGTTGCAGGCTTTGCCCGGGCTGATGACCATGGCGCTGGGTGGGATGGCGCCATAAGCAGAGGTGAACCGCTTCTTGGCCGTATCCTCGCTCTGCGGCATCAGAATGGTGCGCGCAATGATATTGAGCGCGCCACGCATGGTGGCGGCGCCCAGCAAGTTTTGAGCCATAGCCCGATCCATCGTATGCAGGATGGCCAGGGCCATGTAGAGGCGCTGCCGAGCGATCGCAACGGGCAGCGCGCCGGCAGCCATGGTGCGCTCGTAATCTCTGCGCAGGCGCCGGTCGTAGGCGGCCACAATACGCTCGCGCAGCGGCGTTGTGCGGCCAAGTGTTTCAGCGCCGAATTGCAGGCCACGCACCATGCCCACGATTGCCCTGTCTAGCCAGACCTGTTTCCAGGTTGGGGCGCCTGGCGTCGGCGGTGTTGCCTCGCCCTGCCTTTTCTCCTGGGCATTGTTACCACTCTGATTCTGAGAGTCCATGTCAAAGCTCCTTGTCTCACCGGATAGCGAAACGGTCGCCTTTCGGCCACACCGCGTGTAGCGGTGTGGGCTGCCTTGAGATGCGACTTACGGTCGTCAGCAACATGTGGGCCAACGCTGGGCCTATGCCACCTCTCAGAGGGGGCGCCCTGCCTATCCGGTCGTCTCGCGCGCCTTTTTGGGGGGCAAAGGCTGCAGGTAGCCTCCCTTGCGCAGGGCAAAGCGCTCGCCTCGCCATTTGACCTCCTGCCCCACGAGCGCCGCGCACCAGACCGCTGCGGTCAACAGATCGCGCAGCGGGAGCCAGAACCAGGCCCTGGGGAAGACAGTATCGTGGGTGTGATGGGCCATTTGCCAGCCCACAAGCCAGCGCAGCACGAGCGAGACGCCGAGCACACTCCACCCCAAGGGGCTGAACCCCAGCGAGGCGGCGGTGGCTAGAGCGACGGGGGTAGAGAAGGTTAACGGAAGCCCAGGGTATTCCAGTGGGCGGCTGATGCGGGTGCACTTGGCCCAGCGTACTTCGCGTTGCCACTGCTCTCTGAAGGTGGTGGGTCCCAGAGTGCTCTGCGCGACATAATCAGAAAAGTGGATCCGATGCCCTGTTGCAGCCACACGGACCCCCAGTTGGTAATCGTCGGCCAGGTGGTTGAGGATGGGAGCAAAACCACCGATCTCCAGCAATTGTTCCCGGCGCAGGGCATTGGTGGCGCCCAGGGCGAAGCCTGTGGAGAGGTAGCGCCTGCCCACAAACACGGAGGGCAGGAAGGTGGTGACCATATAGAGCGCCTCCAGGCGGGCGGTAAAGGTCTTGGGCCGCTCCCCGCGATAGAGGCAGGTGACGAGGCCAACGGCCGGGTCCTGCAGCGGTGTACAGATTCTGCGCAAATAGTCGGGGGTCACTCGCATATCGCTGTCGCACACCACAAAGACATCATTGGCCGCTTGCTGGGCCAGATGGCACAGGATGCTGACCTTATCGTTGGCTCCCCGGCGTGGGGCGACAAAGGCCGCGATTTTCCGGTCTGGGAAATCGCGCTGCAGGCGCTGGACGAGCTTCAGGGCGGGATCCTGGGGATTGGTGACGCCGAACAGCACCTCGTAATCGTTCGGGTAGTCCTGCTCCAGGAAGCTGCAAAAGTTCTCATAGGCTTCGGCATCGAGGCCACGCACCGGCTTGAGGATCGAAACGGTGGGCAGGGGGGCGTGAGTCTGCGGCTGCGGCTTGGCAAAGAAGGATGAAATGCACCAGCTCGCTACAAGCCAGAAGAGCCAAGTGGCCACCGAGAATCCTAACAAGAGCAACGACCAGGGCACAACGTCCTCCTTCGATCAAGAGCCACTCGGGCTTTGGTCTGAGCATAGTGCCTTGACGATCATGGCAATGCCACCGGCTTGATAAGAGCACGATTGGTGCCATAGGCGCAGCGGCGCCCAAGCAAATCGCAGGTCCTCATTCTGATCTGTGCAGCATGGGCAGACTCATCGGGATACAGCCCCTTCGCTGCCCTCGGGCGCTGCCTCCTGGCGCTCCTCCTGGCCAAACCGGCGTGTCAGCGGCGCTGCGCTGATGCCATGCGCCACGATCGAGCTGGCCACGACCAGGGTGATGATGTCCCAAACGCGCACGATTCCGGTCTGTTCGACGACGAGCGCTCCATAGAACACCGCCGATAACCCCATGGGGCCGAACCAGCCCGCAAAGGCTGCCTCGCGGCCGGTGTAGATCTGACCCCGCAGGAGGGGCTGCAGCAGCATGAGCGGCGGCAGGCGCCGCAGGCCCAGCACGGCCAATACCAGGAAAAAGGCTGGCCAACCCATGGCCGCCCATGCAGAGAGTGGGGCGGCCAGGCCGAGAAGCAGGAAGCTCGGCAGGGTGAAAAACAAGTCGATGGTCTGTTGGATCTCTGCCTGGTCCTGCTGTACCTCCGGGCAGCCTACTCCTGCAAAGGTGAGGCCGACGATGAAGACAACCAGGATACCGTCGATGTGGAGCAGTGTCGCCAGCGCCAGGGAGGCAAAGGCCAGCCCGATGGGATACGCCAGCAACCCACCCCGCGTGACCCAATGACGGCGGCTGGACCAATGCAGCAACCTGGAGGCGCCGTAGCCGATGGGTATGCCAACGGCAACGGCTCCGCCTACCGCCAGCAGCACTGAGTAGATCGCCCAGTGCCCCAGCGCTGCCAGCGCGAAAGGATAGGTGGCCAATGCGATGCCAATATCCACAAAGGGGAACCCCAGCCCGTCGTTAAAGCCGGATTCTTCGAGCAGCGTATAGCGGATGCGCGCGGGGATGTTGCGCTCGGCGGTCGCGCCCTCCGTGATGGTGCGGGCCAGAATGGGATCGGTCGGCGCCAGTGAGGCACCCGCGAGCAGGGCAACCAGCCCGGGTACCCGCAGGATGAAGGCAATCAGCAGGCCGGTAATCGCCCACATGATCGGGGTGAGCACCCCCAGCAGGCTGGCCACAGTGCGCCAACGGAAGCGAATGCTCAGGGGGGGCAGAATGAGCGCGGTTCCGATGAGCCCCTCCGCCAGCGTAAAGCGCGACGCCTGTTCGAGGATAAAGTACTGGTTGCCCCAGGTGCGCAGGTCAAAGATGCCGCTGACATAGGGCCCAAGGATGACCCCCAACGCAAAGGCGATAAGCGGAGCCGAAACGATAGCTTCCCGGATCCACTTCGAAAAGACGCCGATGAAGAGGACAATGCCGCCGATCACCAGGAGCATCAAGTTAACCGTCGACATGGTGCGTGCCCCCGCCCTTCCTGTGCCTGTAGTCTGCCCAATCAACAAGACGGATGAGCATGGAGCAACTTTTATGCCGTTAACCGGTCGCTGCGCATCGTTGGGCGACCTGTGGGGAGGGTAGAATACGTACGAGGATCATTGGCCGGGGCGAAACCCGGCGTCGAGGAGCGCCCGAGAAGCCAGGGCGGAATGCGGTGGCCCGCCAAGGTTTCCCGAATTCGTTTTGGCAGGGCAAATTGGCCAGCCTGGTGCAGCCCTCATACCCGGGGCGGTGGGCGCAGTTGGCTACCGTGTGCTCGATACTGCGGGGATGGATGCAGAGGAATCGCGCTAGTGGGCCCCCGCACTGGTTTTGATGAGTGCCCGCTGCCTACAAGGGAGCAACCGTGACCCATCAAAACCAGTGCGGGAAGCCACTAGCCGTACACCTGGTCGATCACCTGCCGGGCTATCTGCACCCACTGCCGCACGCGGCTTGGGTCGCCCTGCACCGTCTCGACATCCTTGAGGGTGATATCGACGTGGCACTCGCGGCAAGCCTCAAGGTCCCGGCGCAGCGTGCGGCGGATGTGCTCCACATCGAACCCGGTGCCCACCATTTCCGTCGGACTGGGCCGGTAACTGAGGACATAATCGGCGCCGATCTGCTCGGCGCAGCGGGGGACATCCGCAAAGGGCGATACGGCGATGCGGCGCAGGTTTGGGATCTGGCGTAGCATGTCAATCTTGTGCGTCAGGTCCTCGCAGCAGCCATAGGCGACGAGGCCGAAATGCCGCAGGATCGGCAGTTGGTACTGGAGCAGAAACTCGTCGTGCATAGTAGGTGAGACGAGGGTGAACTCTTGCGCGGCCATATAGCCCCACAACTGGCTTCTGCGCACTCCATTGACGTTGGGCGCCGGGTCCGCAAGCTCTTCGGCGTAGGGCATGGCCTGGTTCTGATGGGCCGAGAGCCCCCAATCGCCGGCTGCTTCCGCCTGCTCATGTGTGCGCAGGATGCCGTCGCGCATAAAGGCGAGCAGCTCATGCAGCCATGTGGGGCGATCCATCATATCCAGCATGAAATGCTCGATGCCCCGCAGGTAGCCGAGGTCGGTGGAGAGGTCGCCAGTCCACATGCGGTAGGCAGGGCCGCGGTCGATATTGACCGTGATGATATCGCCGATCGCCTGCTGCAGGCGCTCAACATCCTGCGCCGTCTTTTCCTCGTCGATCTCGTGCCAGGGCGCGCGCAGGCGTGCGATGTCCTCCGGCTCCTTGAGGGGGTAATCGACCTTGAAGGATCCCCGCGGCTCGGTGGAGAAGCGGCGCTCACTGCTGACGCCCCAGCCGGTGCAGCGATAGGTCGCGGGCACGGTCACCCAGGGCTCGAAGATGGAGTCGTCATCGAGGCTATCCCAGAACAGATGATAGCGAAAGAAATCCTCATAGCTCTGCAGGAAAGGGTCCTCGCACTCTAGCCGGGAGGCGGGCATTTCCTGCCAGGCAAAGGCGCGGACATAGATCAGGGGCCGGCTTCCATGCAGGCTGTTCTGCCGGCGCCACAGTGCGCGGCGCGTTTCTTGAGCGGGCTTGTGGCAGATCTCAACATAGCGTGCTGTCAGGTCCCGCAGGATGGCCCGATCGCGTGGGTTCATGCTGGATCCTCTGCGGCTGCGCCCGAGCGCTCGGGCCGCGCAAGCCCGATCCTTTCCAGTGCACGCTGGAGGATGAGATGCACGTGGGGCTGACGCAGCCCTGTGATCTCGGCGATTTCGTCGTCGCTGAGGCCGCCCCCGAGTTTCA
>DAOTVS010000070.1:0-29139 GCA_034436375.1 Anaerolineae bacterium
GGATAGACCGTCAACAGGGTCAGGTCCCCGGCGGGCGTGTGATAGGTCGTGCGCACCGTCCAGCGTTCGGGGCCCTGGCTGATGATCTGCTGCTCCTCTGGAATGGTCACTGGCGCCTGATAGCCCAGATCGCCATAGGTGAACCAACCATCCATGTCAAAGTAATCGATCGCATCCAGATAGGCCCGCCAGAGGGGTGGGTCCTCATGGTAGTAGATATCCCAGAAGGGCCGGCCGGTCAGCCGGGCGGGGATCATATTCGAAATGTCGGGCGCCACGGGCACCCGGTCGGGCTGGCCGTTGCGCAGAGCGATCATCATGCGTTCGCGGGAAGACATTGTCTGCATACGAATGGTATCCTCTCACCATAGTGGTTATCGTTCTCTCTATGACCATTTCTTGGTAGGCTGCGTGCGCTGTTTGCCCTTCGCGCAGCCGCGTCTTGCACTCTTCCAGGGTGGCTACTGTCGCTGTAGCGCCCACCCGCGTCGCACCTGCGGCCCGCACCTGTAGCAGAGCATCGAGGGTGCGCACGCCGCCGGCGGCCTTGACCTGCACGTGTGGGGGGCGTGGGGAAATCCCGCGTCGGATTTCCCCTGGCGGCGCATGAGCTGCAGGTCGGCCAGGCTGGCGCCCCCGGAGCCAAAGCCGGTAGACGTCTTGACGAAATCGGCGCCTACCTGCCCACAGATCTCGCACAGCCTGATCTTGTGCTCATCCTGCAGGTAGCAGTTCTCAAAGATGAGCTTGAGCAGCGCTCCGCCGGCGTGGGCTGCCTCGGTTCCTCCTTATTCGTCAGCGGCGAGCACGGTGCCATAATCTGCGACCGGCGGCACGCCATAGCGCGCCAGATACTCGGCATCGAGATAGACGCCAAAGGTGGTGATGGAGCGGATGCCCAACTGGCGGTAGAGTTGGGCGTCGGCGGTGAGCACGGCGCGGTTGAAGGGCACTTGCACGGCTGGGCGCCGCCAGTGGGAAAAGCGCGAGGCATCGAGCCAGTACTCCAGCACCTGCGCGCGCTCAGCGCCAAAGAAGGCAAGCAGGCGTTCCAGCTGAGCCAGGTGCGCCTGGTTTTCCGGCACATCGGCGGCCGCCAGCGGGCGATCGTAGCGGCGCCGGATAGGGGCGAACTCGAGAAAGAGGCCCGGGGCAGGCGAAACCTGCTGCGGCGGGTCGAGGGTGTTGTCGTAGGCCAGGCAGGCCAGCGCGGCATGGCTGTCGGCCTGCTGCACGCCGGCCAGGAGAGCGTTCATGACGAGCAGGTTCTGGTCTGCAGGGCCCAGCTCGCGGCAGCGGCGGCACTGGCACCAGGATGGCGCGTCGTCGGCCCACAGATAGTAGCGGTTGGTGGTAGGGGCCAGCACCCGCGCCAGGCGGGCGGCGTTCTCGGCGGCCACAGCCAGCGCCTCCACACTCGAAGGGCAGAGGTTGACGTCGGGTGTGCGCTCGCCCTGCTCATCGGCGCGGAACCACTGGGGGTGGCGGCCGAACTCGGCCCGAGGCAAGAGGTAGCTGAGGGCATGTATCTCGTACTCGACCGCGATGCCCGCCTGCTCCAGTTGAGCCAGGAAGCTGCGGCCGGCGGCGCTCTGCACGAAGCGAATGATCTCGTCGATGTTTCCGTGCAGCCCAAGCACGTTCAGCCCGGCTTGCTGCAGCCAGGCGGGCCAGTGCTCGTGCAGGTCGGCTGGGGTCAGCACGATACCGCGGCGCTCGAGCATGGGGCACCTCCGGGTGTGATACGTGATTCATCGGCGATGTCATAGTGGCAACCTACCCCCTCGTCCCAGCGTTTCGTCGAGGCGCCAAGACGAGCGGCTCAAGCCGCCACTACGACATCGCTGCCCTCATGGGACTACCCCTACAATACGCAAAAGAGGGCGTAGAGCAAATGATGCCCCGGGCTTGTAGTAGGGGAGAGGGAGAGCCGGAAGACGTAAGGGGCGAACTTGTGTTTCACGCCCCATCTTTACGCCACCCGGCTCTCCCTCTCCCCTACTACGAACCAGTGCTCAAGGTTGCTATGCTAACACCATACTATCTCATCGGCAACACCTAATATCCCAGCTTGCGGCTGCGCTGGTGCAGGAGGTAGGCGATGACCAGGAAGAGCACCACCCCCAGAGCCATCGCTCCCAGATCCAACCCCAGGGGCAGGACGGCCTTTGAATCCAGCGCATGGTGCAGCAGATCCTGCCCGTAGGTGAGGGGCGAGATGTAGGAAATCACGCGCAGCCAGGGATCCATATCGGTCAGCGGGATAAAGACGCCGCTGATAAAGAGAAGCGGCCAGCGCATGAGGGTGCTGGGCATCATGATTGTGCCCACAGACTGGGCAGGGAATGAGGCGAAGAACAGGCCAAAGGCCGAAAAGGCAGCCGTGGTCAGGAGGACGGTCACGATGACCAGCGGCAGGGCATTGATTTCGGCGCCCAGCAGGATGATGCCGACAACCAGTGGGATTACCGAGGCGGCGATGGCAAAGAGCGCGCCCACCAGGGTCTTGCCCAGGAGCACCGTCCAGAGTGACATGGGCGCCGTCATGAGCCGGTCGTAGGTGCGCTCGCGCCGTTCCAGGGGCACGATGACCGGGCCAGCCGATGAGGCGGTGAAGAAGGTCGTCAACGCCAGCAGGTTGGCCATGCTGCACTGGATGCCCAGGTTGCGCTTGACCGAGAATGAGAAAAAGATAAAGAAGGGCAGAACCAGCCCATACATGATCATTGGCGGCTGCAGGTAATAGACCCGCATATCCTTCACCAGGATCGCCCAGGCCTGGGCCGCTTCATCGCTGATGCGCGACCAGAGACTCGGTTTCATCAGTGACTATCTCCTCCGCTGACTGCGCAGCTACCACGGCCGCGGCCCTGCCTGCCTTCGAGGGGCTCTTCGGTCTCTTTGGCGATCGATTGGCCGGTAATCTTGAGGAACACATCCTCCAGGCTGGGCCCCAGAGTGTTGAGCGAGACGATGCGTGCGCCGCGCTCAACCGCATATTCCATCACGGCCGGCAGCACCTGTGACGGGTCGGGCGTGTAGAGGCGGATCTTATCGCCATGGGTCACGGCGGTGGTGACCGTGGGCAACCGGCCCAGGGCGTCCTGTGCCCCTGTGGGGCAGGGGTCGAGGGCAACCTCGACGGACTGCACGTCCTGTATGGTCTGTTTGAGGCGTTCGGGAGTATCGATAGCGGCGATCTTGCCGCCGTTGATGATGGCGACACGGTTGCAGAGCTGGTTGGCCTCTTCGATCTGGTGGGTGGTGAGGAAGATGGTCATGCCTTCCGCATTCAGCAGGCGGATGAACTCGATGATGGAGCGCTGGCCACGCACATCAAGGCCGGCAGTCGGCTCGTCGAGGAAGAGGATGGACGGCCGGTGCATGAGCGCCATACAGATGGTCAGCTTGCGCCGCATGCCGCGCGAGTAGGTATCGGCCAGGGCATCGAGCTTGTTGTCGATGCCGAATTTGGTCACCAGTTCCACGGCCCGCCGCTCGCGCTCAGCCTTGGGCACGCGGTAGAGCTGCCCCGAAAAGAGCAGGTTCTGGCGGCCGGTGAGCTCGCGGTAGACATTGGACTCTTCAGGCACGACCCCGAACTGGCGCCGCGCCCCATAGCCCTGGCGCGTGATGTCAAAGCCGTTGAGCAGGGCGGTGCCCGAGGTCGGCTCGAGCAGGGTGGTCAGCATACGTAGTGTCGTCGTCTTGCCGGCGCCGTTGGGGCCCAGGAAACCGAAAACCTCGCCCGCCTGGACGGCAAAGCTGATATGGTCCACAGCCCGCATGGCGCCATAGTCGCGGGTTAATTCCTTTGCCTCGATGGCCGGTATCGCCATTCAACCCTCCCTGACACCACCCCCCGGAGGCGCCGAACTCTCGAGAGGTCCGCGTGATGTTATTCGCCGAGCATGCCGCGCACGATGATATCGACCGCCTCCTGCTCGCCGATGCGGTGAGCCATGAGCGTCTCTAATTCCCTCTTGTCTACCGTGCCGATAGAGGCCTCGTGGGTCACCTGAGCGCGATGGTCGGTCACTTTGACGACCGGCACGGCGCTGGCGGTGGCCTCGTCCTGCACGATTTCGACACAGTCGACATGACCGCGGGCAAAGGGCGCATTGCCCTCCGTCGTGCCGTAGACCTCGGAGTGGGCGCGGTCACGCACGGCGATGCGGGCCTTGGCGAGCCCACGTGCGTTCTCGCCGTTCAGGCGGATCGTCTCATGGACGATGAGCTGGTCATCGCCATAGCCCATACCCCTGGCGTGCAGCTCGGCCAGGCCGTTGGCGGCCACGTCCACCAGGTAGGTCAGCTCGACCTTGCCCGCACGCCCTTTGCTCAGGTTGAAATCCGAGATATAGCGCCCGCCCTCGTCTACGGTAATGTGAGAGGTGGGTACGACATCGATGCCGCCCTTGCGCCCGTGGTGATGGGTCTCGTGGTAGCGCATGGTGGCGCCGGGGCCTACGTGGATGGTGCCTTCCATAAAGTGCTGCACGTGCTCGGCGTTGGGAAAGCTGCAGCAGGCGGTGAAATCGACCTCGGCGCCGGCGCCGATCTCGAACTGGGCCTGAATGCGCTGTATCCCCTCGGGCGCCATGACGCCGATGCAGATGTGCACAGGTTCCTTGATCTTGGCCCCGGGCGCTACCGCCGCCAGGATTCTGACTCCGTCGGGCAGGGGATCGACCGAGACTTGGATACCGGGCACCGTCTGCGCCTTGATGACCTTGTTGCAGTTCACGACGATTGCGGCCACCCGGCCCGACTCGATGAATCTGGGCACCCGCCCTTTGCCCTCTTCATGAGCGCGGACGATGGCTTCGAAATGGCTCACGGCTGCACCCCAACCGCTTGCTTCGGGCCAGCTTTGCTCTTTTGGAGCGCACCGGCGTAGCGCCGGCAGATGCGCTCGGGCTCGCCGGTGGCCACGATCTGCCCGCCACAAAGCAGGGAAGCGTGATCAGCCAGGGCCACGACCTCGTCACGGTGGCTGATCAGGAGCACGGTTGTCCCTTCCTCGGCCATACGATGGATGAGCTGGCTGATGTCGCTCAGACTGAGGGCGTCGATGCCGGAATCCGGCTCGTCGAGGATGGCCAGCCGTGGCCGCAGGCAAAAGATCGAAGCCAGCTCCACCCGCTTGCGCTCGCCGCCCGAGAGCGACTCATCGGCGTAGCGGCGCAGGTAGGTTTCGGGGGTCAAGGCCACGGCTTCGAGGGCAGTGAGTACCCGCTTGGGGTCAGGCTGCGGCAACCCAAAGCCCAGGTAACGCTCCACGGTCAGACCTTCAAAACGCGCCGGTTCCTGCCAAGCGAGGGTAATGCCGCGCAGGGCGCGCTCGTAGAGGCTCAGATGGGTGATATTCTCCCCATCGAACCAGATCTCACCGCGCTGGGGGGTATAGCCCGCGCTGCCCATGAGCGTGTAGGCCAGGGTCGATTTGCCGGAGCCGTTGAGCCCCAGCAAAGCGTGGATGCTGCCGCGAGTGATGGCCAGGTTCACCCCGTTCAGAATCTCCGCGCCATCGCGGCAGACGTGCAGGTCAATGATGTTGAGCAGGTGCGCATTGGTGATTCCCATGGTCTCCTCGATCTCAACTTGCAATGAGCTGCGTCCGGTAGCCCATACCCAGGCCGTCGACAGCGCGCAGTATCTCAATCAGGTCGGAGCGGGAAGGGTCATAGCGCACCTGGCCCTCACCGGTCTCCAGGCTGACCTCTGCATCGAGGACCCCCATCTGCCGGCGCAATGTGCGCACGATGATCTTGGGGCAACTGGGGCAGTGCATGCCCTGCACAGTAAAGCGAGCGGTGCGTTCTGCCTGTGCCGGCGACCCCGCCATGGCTGCCGGCGCTGCGGTTGGCTCTGCTGTACCTGTCGCTGCCGCGGGGGCTGGCTCCAGCGGAGCCGATGCCTTGCCCTGCGTGCGGGCCAGTACCTGATCCAGTGCGCCCGTCTCTCGGGCAAGCTGATACACACGCGCACAGCCCTGGCAGCAGAACAACAGCTCCCGTCCCTCAAATTCCTGGCGGACGCCCGCCCCATTCACTTCCAACCCACACAGCGCACACGTTTCCTTTTGCGCTACCATAAGACTATTTTCCCCAATTCCAGATGCGGCACCAGGCTCAGCGCCGCGCCACCCCGCAGCACAAGCTGCAGGCCCACCACCATCATCAGTACACCAGCGGCCTTGGTGAGGGTCTGGCGGGTGCTCATACTGATGGCTCCCGCCCCCAACCCCACAATGAGCAACGCCGGGATCGTACCCAGACCAAAGGAGATCATCGACAGTGCTCCACCCGCCGGCCCGCCGCTGGAGGCTGCGGCCAGGAGCGCCGCGTAGACCAGGCAGCATGGGAGCAGCCCATTGAGGGCGCCGAGGAGGATCACACCGCGCAAGCCACCCTGTTTCAGGGCGCGGCTCATCCCCTTGCTCACCCAGGTGCCGGCGCCCTCGATCTGCCCAAGGGGCTTCCACCCCAGGTAGCCGGCCCCGAACAGGATGATGACCACGCCGAGCGCCAGGCTGATCACACCGCCAAAGGTCGTCAGCCGGTTCCCACCCAGCCCCAGGGCCAGCCCTACCGCACCAATGATCGCCCCCAGCAGGCCATAGACGACGACCCGCGACAGATGATAGAGGGTGTGCCGGGGCAGGGCCGTACGCCAGTTGGTATCGCCAAGCTGCAGGCCCAGGATCATGACTAGAGGTCCACACATGCCCAGGCAATGGCCCAGGCTGCTGAGCAGGCCGCTCAGGAACAGCGTGCCGAAAAGCCCTACGTTGGCATTCATCAACGGGCCTCGGGTTACTGGATCTCGAATGAGAAGACGACCCTGTCGTTCTGGCCTCCGCGCGAGACCAGGCAGTTCACATTCCAGCCGCCGCCCATGGAAAAGAAAACGCTGGCGCTATAGATGCCATTGGGACCCTCGGTGGCCGGCGTCTGATTGGTAGGCATCATCATGGAGGGCATCGTCAGGTCGAAAGAGACCTTGGCGCCAGTGATGGGCTTGCCATCCTTATCCAGCAGCTTGAGTTGGAGCTTGGTCTCCTGCATCACCTTGACGGGGAAAGGAGCGATGGTCAGTTCGCCGCCCAGGGTGCTGGCGGCCGGCGCGGGCTGGAGCACGGCGCCCTGCCGGGGCACTGCGGCCGGTGAAGTTGCCTGGGCCGCGTTTCCGGTCGCCGGCGCAGAATTGGACGGCGCGGCGGCCCGGGCCTGCCCACAGGCCGCCATCGAAAGGACGATGGCCAAGGCCGACAGGCCAAAGATGACCTTGGAAATTCCCGAACTCCATTGCGATGTCATGGGCTGCAAACCCTATCCTTTGGCTAGAGTCCATTCTGCCGGATTTCGGTGAGTGGCCGCAGCCACTCCTCATAGGCGGCCACCACATTGGCCATGGGGGCATCATTGCCCCATTCAAATTGCGCGATGACCCCGCCGGCGCCCGTATCCAACGCGCGCCGCACGCGCCGCACATCGCGCCGCACATCTTCTGGTGTGCCGAAGGGCAGGGTATGCTGGCGATCCAACTCACCCCAGAAGGTGATCTTGCCGCGGTGGTTCTCGGCTATGCGCTCGATATCCATACAAAAGAGCTGCGAGTTGAGCGCATCTACGCCGATCTCGATCAGGTCTGGGATGATCGTTTCGATATTGCCATCAGAGTGGAAAAAGGCAAACTTGCCAGCCTGGTGGATGATACGGACATAGTCGGCGTAGAGCGGCTTGAAGAACTCACGCCAGGTCGTGGGTGAGATCAAGAGCCCGCGCATGGAGCCCCAATCATCCATCCACGAGATGCCATCAACTGCGGTGCGGCACCACATCTCGAGCTCGCGCAGCGAGAACTCGTGCAGCATATCGCGCAGGCGAAAAAGCTCAGCAGGCCCCCAGCCGAAATCGAGCAACAGGTTCTCGCTGCCGCGCAGAAACTGCATACGCTCAAAGGGGCGCGTGAGCGTGCCGGCCAGCACAAAGCGCTCCGTCTGCCGGCAGCCCTCATCGACCCGGCTCAGGTCGGCATTGTCCAGCACCTCGAAAGGCACCTCATAGGTGGCGAGGGCCGACCAGTCGGCCAAAGGCGGATGCTTGACCTCTCCGACCACGCCCGATTCGCCCACCTCCCAGACGGAGCCCCACTCATCAGTATAGGTCCCCTTGACGTTGGGTGTGCCCCGGGCGCGTTTGCCCTGGCCATAGGAGGCGTTGGGGGCACCGATATCGATGGGAAAGCGGGCCAGCACTTCATCGGCTTCGGCGGACCGGAACATGCGGACCCCGGGCAGCATCCAGAGATCGCGCGGCGCCCGATCAGGATGTTGGAAGCGCAAGGCGCGGACGACGCGTTCGCGGCTCAACATGATGGGGGTAAACTCCTTTCGCGGCGTGGGTTATGGAGGGTGTCGTTCGTGTACACTTAATTGTAAGGGAGGAAAGGGATAGGGGCAATCGGCGGCTGGCGGGTTCTCAACCCGCCAAATGGCCTACTCGCGCCCCGCACAATGGCGTATGGGGGCCTAGCCGAGAGTCGATTGCCAGGAGGGCTGTACGGCGGTATCATAAAACGGTGGATCGAATCCGAAAAGTGGGGGGGACTCATGGCCAGTCGATGCACCGCGGAGCGACCGGGCAAAACGGCGCAGCGGTGGGGTGTAGTAGTCAGTGTGGCGCTCATTCTGCTGGCGGGGCTGCTGTTGACCGGGTGTGCAGGCGCTAAGGCGGAACAGCCCACGGCCACGCCGTCGGCTCTCGCGCGGGAATTGATCGGTAAGTGGAAGATCACCGAGGGCACTCTCGCCAAGACAGGTGATTCGGTGGCCGGCCAGACAATGGAGTTTCGTAGTGACGGTACCTTTACCTGGGAGAAAAGGGAAGGCACTTATAGCGTCTACCAGGACGTGGGCGTCAAGATGGTATCGACCTATGGCGAAGAGTTATCCTATGATATTGAGCTCAATGGCGATACCATGAGGATGACGCACGGGACGAACTGCGGCAAGCTAGACGATTTCAAGCTGGAGCGGATCAAATAGGCAAGCTCTCAAGGACTCAGTTTTGTTTTCCCCCGAACCAGGCGCGTACCTCCTTGAGCACATGCTCTGCAAGGTAGCCAAGGCTGCGCATGGCTTTCCAGAGCGATTCATCCCACAGGCTGCCGTGGAGGATCTGCTCGACGGTGTTGGAGTCGAGCAACCGTTGCCAGTGTGTGACGATGAAGGTGATGCGCCGCCAGCGCACGCTGGTGATAGGGTGGGGGAGCGCCTGTAACGGCCCCAGGCGCACCTGGTAGTACCACTCCTGGGCGCGCGGGTGATCGGGCTCCTGGGGGATAATCTCGACCCGCCGCTTGCGCTCCCAGCATTCAACTGGGGCGTAGTAGCGGATGGCCCAGCGCTCCTCGGGGCCGAATGCTTTGGGCTGGTAAAAGGCGAGAACCGGCGCCTCGCGGGCACGCTGCGGGAGCCTGGCGACCGGAATGCGATACCAGTGCTCCTCGCGTGCGCGCTGTAGATCGCGCGGTTCCTTCAGCACCGCCACCAGCACTTTGTCGTACAGCCCCGGCTCAGCCATTGATACCCCCGGCGAATCGCCAACGAACTGCCGAGAGGTGTGATACATAATAAGTAATGCGTAATAAGTAAAATCGCCATTTCGGCATGCCCGATGCTTTGTGTAAGCCCTATTGGGTCGAACACCATGGAAAGCAACATGCGCTCCGAACTGGAGACCTTACTTATTACGGTTTACTTATTACGTATCACGCCAATCCTCGTCATTCACACGAATAGCTCCGACCCGCAGTAGGGGCACTTGACGACGCCCTTGCCGACGACCTCGCGCTCGCCGCCACAGTTGGGGCACTTGGTCGTGTGCATGGTGGCTGCGTCGCGGGCATAGAGGATGCCGTCATTCCAGTTGATGTACCCGGTGAAGAGCTGCTTGCCGACCAGGTCATAGATATAGTTCTTGAGTTGGTCGCGCGTGCAGTTCAACTCCAAAGCCGCATCCGCCACAGTGATCTGCCCCTGCGTGGTAACCATGTTCAGCAGTCTGCGCTCTTCCGCCATGCGGGCCATCTCCCGACCCTCAGCGCGTGCGCGCACCAGGATCACCGTGCCCACAGCCAGGAACGGCAGCACGAGCACCAGCAGCAAGGCCAACCCCAGGACAAAGCCATCCATCTGCAAATTGCCCGCGGCCAGGCTGGAGCCCAGCCACACGGTCAGCACGAACCCGACGAGCAGCCCTACGAAGATGAGAACGATGCCGAGTGTTTTGCCTTGTCCCATGGGTGATCAGCCTCCCTTGGCCATTTCCGAGCAATCAGCCGGTGTTATCTGCCGGCCCGCCGCTTGTGTACGGTTGGGGGCCAGGCAGCTACGGTAATAGCAGCATAGCTCGCGCAGCGGGCACAGCTCGCAGCGCGGTGTGGGCTGGCAGATTTCCCGCCCGTGGCGGATCATATCGATGTGGAATGGGTAATAGAGTTTGCGCGGCACCAACTTTTCCATGATATCGTGGGCCGCCTCGCGCCCGACCTGGGGCCCGATGAGCCCCAGGCGTTTCGACACTCTGTGGATGTGGGTATCGACCGGGAAGGCCGGCCGGCCGAAGGAAAAGAGCAGGATGATGGCCGCCGTCTTGGGACCCACTCCCTTGATGCCGGTCAACCACCGCTTGGCCTCTGGCACGGGCATCGTGCGCAGGAAATCGAGCGTCAGCTGCCCCTGGGTCTGGCTGATATAACGCAGGGCCGCCTGTATGCGGGGCGCTTTGGTCTCGGAGAGGCCGGCGGGGCGGATGGCCTCGCGCACCTCCTGTACATCGGCGTCGCGCACCTCCTCCCAAGTGGGAAAGCGCTCGCGCAGACGCTGGTAGGCGCGGTCACGGTTGGTATCGTTGGTGTTCTGGCTGAGAATGGTGCTCACCAGCTCGCTCACCGCGTCCAGATGGCCGCGACGTCGGGGCACGCCGAAAACCCCCGCCAGGCGCCGGTAGACATCCTCCGTCTTGGCGCGCAGCGCCGCCAGCTCTTGTGCTTCCATATCGGCCCGCACCGGGCCAGGGCAGTACTCCACCGGTTCCCTCCACCAGCACCCGATTTGCACGCCTATTGTAGCACGGGGACTCCGGTACTGCAAGCGCTTGCGGTATTAGGGGACTTGCAGCGATTTGGCAAGAGCCATGGCACGGGCCTGGCGGATGCTCTGGTCGCGGCCAGTGCAGAGATGGCTGCTGCCACGGTCGTCTCCCTCAATCAGCGAGATTATCCGATGCTCAGGCGCCTCCACGCTCCGTATCCTCGCGGTCAACCATACGTTCGGCTGCCGGACTTGCAGTAAGGGCGAACGAGGGCCATTCAGCGCGCCAATCTGGCGCGCTTTGGCGCTTAACTCGTGGGCGCAGCCGTGATATGCTGGGGCATAGGCCGATGGGGTTGGCCGGCGCGTCCCGGGGGGCCGGCGCCCATGCCTCCATGGTTGACCGATCAGAAAGGAGCTATGGACGTGAAGTGGGTAGGATGGTTAGGTCTGGCTGGCATCCAACCCGATCCGCAGGCTCTCGCTGGCGGGCTCCTGATCTCTTCGCCGGACAGGCTGTTCAGGGGCACCCGGCGCGCCGGGTGCCCCTGGCAGTTCACACGCCCTGCGGGGCGTGCCACACTCAGCAGAAAGCAAGGCGACTGTGATGCCAATGGCGAGCAGCAGGCCCAGCAGCACCACCCCCCAGGCGATCCACACCATGGCCATTTCGAACTCTACCATAGCCCTGCCTCTCCCACAGCACTGAGCTTCAGAGGGAAAGCGGTGTTTGCCGGCGCAAATGGTTCTCGCCTACGGGTTGGAGTGGAAAGCGGGCGGTAATGCGGGTCCCCTGATTGGGGGCCGACCAGACTTCCAGGGTCCCTTCCAGCAAAGTGGCGCGCTCGCGCATGCCAACGAGGCCCAAGTGCCCAGATTGGGTCAGAGCGTCGGGCTCGCTGGGCACCTGGAAGCCGATGCCATCATCTTCGATGACAAGCGTGAGCCTTTCACCCCGAAAGCAGATGGCCAATGAAACGTGTTGCGCTTGGGCATGGCGAATGGCGTTGTTGAGGGCTTCTTGCACCACACGGAAAGCCGCCAGCTCCACTTCCGCGCACAGCCGCCGCGGAGTTCCCTGCACAAAAACCTCAGTAGCCAACCCGGTTTCGCCGGCTTCGCGGACCAAGGCCTCCAAGGCGGGGATGAACCCCAGGTCTTGCAAGTAGGCGGGGCGCAGGGCGCGGATGGTCCTCCTGAGCTCAGCGAGTGTGTCTTCGCTGAGCGTGCGGAGCTTGTCGATGCCGGCCTGGGCGGCTTCCATATCGCCCCGGTTCAGGGCGCGTTGGGCGAGTTGCAGGCGCTGGCTCACGGCGACCAGGTCCTGGATGGTCCCATCATGCAACTCGCGGGAAAGGCGCGCTCGTTCCGCCTCCTGTCCCTGCGTGATGCCGTCGATGTAATCTCTCATGCTCTCCTGGTAGCGCCGGATGCGCTCGACCATGTCGCGCAGCGCGTTCTGCAGCTGGCGGATTTCCTCCACGCCACCGACCTCTTGCTGCAGCCCCTCGAAATCACCGCCCGTGATCTGCGCAGCCTCCTCAGCCAGATGCTGCAAGGGGCGAGCGATCGTGCGCAGCGAAAAGTAGATAACGATCAGAGAGAACAACCCGGCGATGGCCATGGCGACGGGGAGACCGCTGCTGAACTGCAGGATGGGCGTGATCACATCCGAGACGGGTTCCTCAACCAACACACGCCAGCCGGTGTCCCCGACGGGGGCGTACGATACCAGGGCCTGCTCGTTGCTGGTGATGCGGCCGCTGACCATCCCCGTACCGGCATGGGTGACGTACAGGGCTGTCGGGTTGGTGGGGAAGCTCTTTCCTATCAGGGTGGCGTCTGGGTGGAAGAGGATTCGTTGCTGGGCGTCCAGCACATAAATGACGCCATGCTGCCCAATTCGCGCGTCGCCCATGATGGCGGGCAAGCCAGCGCCATCCGGTGACACCGAGCCACGGCTGACGGCGTCCTGGATCTGCCGGCCATAGATCTGGGCCATGGCCACATCGCGCTCGGCCACGAAATCACGCATAGTCCGCTGATGGTTGTATACCCCAGCAAAGCTGATGGCCACGAGCGCCAGGGTGAGTGGCATGATGGCCCAGAGCCAGATCTGCACCTGCAGCCGGCGGTACCACTGCGCACCCTGGCGCCTCACTCTAGCACGATCCATCCCTTTTTCAGCGCCTCTGTGACGGCTTCCGTCCGGCTGGCGACGCCCAACTTATCGTAGATGTGGGCCAGGTGCCCCTGAATGGTGCGGTCGCTCAGCCCGATGGTCACCCCGATAGTCTTGTTGGTCATGCCCTGGGCCGCCAGGCGCAGGATCTCCAGCTCGCGGTCGGTCAGCGACTCGATCTGCTCCCGCGCAGCCAGGGGACGCCCGCTCTGCATCTGGCGCAGCACCTTTTCGGTGATCTCGGGGCTGAGCGCTGTTCTACCCCGTTGGACAGTCCGCACCGCACAGACCACTTCGTCGATATCGGCCGTCTTGAGCATGTAGCCGTTGGCCCCCGACTGGAAGAGTGCGAATACATAGGGGTCATCATCGTGGGCGGTCAGGGCCAGAACCTTGACCGCGGGGAAACGCTCTTTGATAATCCGGGTCGCTTCGACACCCGTCATGCCGGGCATTTGAATGTCCAGGAGAACTACATCGGGCTTGAGTTGCTCTACCTGGGCAATGGCTTCTTCGCCGCTGGCAGCTTCGCCGACTACGTCGATACCCTCATCGTCCTCGAGGAACAGACGGATCCCCTGGCGCACCAGGGCGTGATCGTCGGCCAGGAGCACACGGATCTTTGCGGCCATACCCCCTCCATAGGTTGACGATAATGAGCACGTCCCATTATACCACATATCAGGGAACGCTG
This sequence comes from Anaerolineae bacterium, assembly GCA_034436375.1. Lineage (GTDB taxonomy): Bacteria > Chloroflexota > Anaerolineae > SpSt-313 > SpSt-313 > DAOTVS01. Next base: position 13,978 of record DAOTVS010000070.1, read on the forward strand.
TAGCGCTCAACGGCCTGTTGGGCGTAGGCCATATGGCTACCATCAAGTACGCAGGTGGGCGCTCTATGCCTGAGCCGGTGCGAGGGGGCCGGGAGCATCCTCCAGGTCGCGGGCCCGGCCTTCCGCTTCGGCACGGAACTGGCGCCGGTACAACTCATAGTAGAGGCCCTTTCTCGCCAGCAGTTCGTCGTGAGTGCCCTGCTCGACAATGCGGCCGCCCTGCAGGGCGATCACCTGGCTTGCATTGCGGATGGTCGAAAGGCGGTGCGCAATGACAATGGAAGTGCGGCCCTGGAGCAAGCGGGCCAGCGCCTGCTGGATCAGCTGTTCAGTGAGCGTATCGACACTGGAGGTGGCCTCGTCGAGGATCAGGATGCGCGGGTCGGCGAGCAGGGCCCGGGCAATGGCGATGAGCTGCCGCTGGCCCTGGGAAAAGTTGGCGCCCCGCTCCATGACCGGCGTCTGGTAGCCCTGGGGCAGCCGCTCGATGAAGCGGTCGGCATTGGCATATCTGGCGGCAGCTACGATCTGTTCCTCTGTTGCCTCTAGCCGGCCATAGCGTATATTGTCGGCCACGGTGCCGGAGAAGAGAAAAGTATCCTGTAATACAATACTCAACTGCCGGCGCAGCGAGGCCAACTGCACATCGCGCAGGTCATGCCCATCGATGAGCACCTGGCCGCTGGTGGGGTCATAAAAGCGACCGACCAGCGAGGCGATAGTCGTCTTGCCAGCGCCGGTAGGGCCGACGATGGCCAGGGTCTGCCCGGGCTCGATGAGCAAGCTCACATCATGCAACACGGGCTTGTCTGGCGTGTAGCCAAAGCACACGTGGCGCAACTCCACCCGGCCCTCCAGGCGGGGCAGCGCCAAAGCGCCTGGGCGGTCCTTCAGGGTGACCGGCTCATCGATCACCTGAAAGATGCGCTCGGCGGCAGCCATGGCAGCCAGAAAGCTCGAGTAGAGCTGGCTGATGTCGCGGATGGGCATGAACAGGCGCGGCAGGTAGGCCAGAAAGGCGACGATGATGCCTACCGTCAGCTGGCCATGCAGCGCCAGGTAGCCCCCCGCACCGATGACGATGGCTGTGCCGACCATGCTGAGGATATCTACGGTGGGGAAAAAGGCCGATGAGATGGCGGCGGCGCCCACGTTGGCGTCGCGGTTCTCACGGTTAACCTGGTCAAAGCGCTGCTGGTTGGTGCGCTCGCGCGCGAAGGACTGTACTACGCGCACACTGGCGATGTTCTCTTGCAGGTCAGCGCTGACGGCGCCGATTTTCTCGCGGGTGCGCCGATAGGCCTGGCGCGCCCGCAGGGCAAAGATTATGGTTGAGGCGATCATCAGCGGCAGCACGATCAGGCTGAGCAAGGCCAGCGGCACGTTGAGCGCCAGCATGACCACAATAATGCCCGCAAGCGTCAGGAGGTCACTGGCCAGGCTGGTGAGCCCCAGGGTCAGGAGCTGGTTGATGGTATCCACATCGTTCACCAGGCGTGACATGATATCGCCCGCTTCCTGACGGTCAAAATAGGCCAGGGGCAGCTTGAGCACGTGGTCGAAGAGCTGATTGCGCAGGGTGGCCAGGGTGCGCTGGCCGATCCAGCCCATCAGGTAGAGCTGAGCACCGAAGGCCACCCCGCCCACGATGTAGGTGCCCAGAGTCAGGAGTGCGATGCGGTCCAGCCCCAGCCCATTGCCCCGGCTGATATCGGTATCGATCGCGATCTTGAGCAGGTAGGGCGCCAAAAGCGCCATGGCTGTGCTCAGGAGCACGAGCAGGGCGCCGACGATAATGCGCGACGTGTGCGGGCGCAGATAACCCAGTAGCCGCCGCGCCAGGCGCGGGTCGTAGCGCCCCTGCTCATCGGCATAAGAGGCCAGGCCGCCGTGGCCCCGGCCCGGTCCACCGCCTAACATCAAGCCCTCCTGACTCTAGAATGGGGTCGGGAGACACGGGAGACAAGGAGAGACGAAGGTCACGGAGGGTTGCATTGTGGATCCCCAGGTGCACTGCTTATCCGATCAAAGCACGGGTGCAATGGTGGGTGCGCCTTTCTCATAATCCTCCGTGCTCTCCGTCTCTCCGTGTTCCCTGTGTCTCCGCAGTCTGCTCCTGTCTTGGTCTGTTGCCCCAGGCCGCAGTTGCAGGGCGTAGATTTCCGCGTAGGCGCCGCTCTCGCGCAACAGTTCTTCGTGCGTGCCGTGGGCCACAATCCGGCCCCGATCGAGCACGAGGATCTGGTCGGCGTGGCGCACCGTACTCAGGCGCTGGGCGATCACAAAGCTGGTGCGCCCCTTCATCAGGGTGCGTAGGGCTTGCTGGATCTGGTGTTCCGTCTCCACATCAACCGAAGAGGTCGAGTCGTCCAGGATTAGGATGCGCGGGTTGAGCAGCAGGGCGCGCGCAATGGCGATGCGCTGCTTCTGGCCGCCGGAAAGGGTCACGCCCCGCTCGCCCACCGGCGTTTCGTACCCCTGCGGGAAACCGAGGATGAAATCGTGCGCCTGCGCGGCCCGGGCGGCCTCGATGATCGCTTCCAGGCTGGCATCGGGCAGGCCAAAGGCAATGTTCTCCCGGATTGTGCCTGCAAAGAGGGTGGTTTCCTGCAACACAATGCCAATTTGCCGGCGCAGGCTCTCCAGGGTCACCTCGCGCACGTCGTGGCCGTCGACCGTCACCCGCCCCTGGGTGACGTCATAAAAGCGTGGGATAAGGTTGATAATGCTGCTCTTGCCGGAGCCGGTCGTGCCGAGGAGCGCAACCGACTGCCCGGGCTCGACCACAAAGGTAATGTCGTCCAGCACCTTGTCGCCGCCAAGGTAGGCGAAGGAGACGTGGTCGAACTCCACCCGGCCCTGGATTGGGGGCAGGTCGTAAGCGCCGGCACGCGTCTCGATCTCTGCCGGAGTGTCCAATATCTCGAAAATGCGGGCTGAGGAGGCCGAGGCACGCGATGCCTGACCGACCAGAAAACCCAGCATGCGAATGGGCGTGAAGAGCAGCACCAGGTAGGTGAAAAAGGCGACCAGGGCGCCCAGGCTCAACCGGCCGCCAATGACCTGATGGCCGCCGTACCAGACGATCAGCAGAGTGCCGATGCCGGAAAGGGTATTCATGATGGGCAGGTTGAGGGCAAAGGCGCGAGCTGCCGCCAGGTTCTGGTCAAGGAGCGTCTGGTTCTGAGCCAGGAAGCGCTCACGCTCAAAGGGCTCGCGGGCAAAGGCTTTAACCACGCGGGCGCCTACCAGGTTCTCTTGCAGGATAGTGTTGAGCACCGACAGCTCTTGCTGTGCCCGGGTGAAGATGGGGCGGATCGTCACGCCGAAGCGGAGGGCTGAGAACGCCAGGAAAGGCATCACGCTCAGCGAAAGCGTGGCCAGGCGCCAATCGGTGACAAAGAGGATGATGGCGATGCCAGCGATCAGGAGCAGGGCATTGCTCGTCTGTAACACACCCATACCGGCGAAAAGGCGCACCGTCTCCACGTCGCTCGTGGCGCGGGTCATCAGCTGGCCCGTCTGGGCCTGGTCATGGTAGCTGAAGGAGAGGCGCTGGATCTTGTCATAAATCGCATTGCGCAGGTCAAAGGCCACGCCCTGCGCGGCGACCTCGCTGAGGTAGCTCTGCAGAAAGGCAAAAACGCCGCGCACCAGGGCCACCACCACGATGGCCAGGGCAAAGTAGAGCACTACATCGATCTGGCCGGCGCTGATGCCCCGGTCGATGGCCAGGCCGGTCAGGGCCGGGGTGGCCAGGCTCGAGGCGCTGACCAACAGCAGACAGAGATAGGCCCCCAGAGCTGGCTGCCAATGACGTCGCAGGTAGGCCAACGCACGCAAAACGGGGCGCATGAATCCTCCGGCGTGGAAATCGGGGGGAAGTCCCTCCTGCAGTGCCTGAGTCTAGGCGGGTAGGGGGCCGTGTCAACCGGGAAAGTGCAGGCCTGCCGGGTTGCTATAACCCGACAGGCCTACGCACACTGCACGCTAACGGGGCTGGACAGGGAAGGTGATCTCCCAGGGGCCTTCGACGACCATGATGGGATTGCTCAGCTCTTTCCAGGGGCAGTTCATGCCTCCTCCTTTCCCCCCACACGCAGAGGGGCCAAAAGGCTGCCAAGCATTTTCTTGGCGCGGAAGATACGCGTCTCAACCGTGGAAAGGGCGCGTCCAGGGCAGCAGCCACTTCCTGGTAGGAGAGGCCCTCCAGATAGCGCAGCACCAACACGGCGCGATAGTCACTGGGCAGGCGGAGGAGGGCCTTTTGCACAGCAAGGCGCGCCTCGCGGTGCAGGCACAATTCCTCCGGTGTATTCCCCTGAGGGGAGCGAGGAGGGGGGGTGCCCTCGGGCCACTCTTCCAGCGACAGCGGCGCGCCCTTGCGTTGACGCAGCGCGTCGAGACAGGCGTTCACCGCAATCTTGTGCAGCCAGGGCCGCACCGGGGTGCCTGCGCGAAAGCGATCCAGGGAGCGGTAAAAGCGCAGGAAGGACTCTTGCGCCAGGTCCTCCGCCTCGAGGGCGTTGCCGGTCATGTGGTGGCACAGGCTATAGACCGCATCCTGATGCGCGCGCACCAGGGCGGCAAAGGCCTCCTGGCTGCCTTTTCGAGCCTGCTCGACGAGCAGAGTCTCATTGAGGGCAGGCAACTCCGTCTCCTTTACAGGGCTTCAGATGGGTGGTTGAGTGCTTTCACTTGTATATACGTGGGGAGGGAGCAAAAACTTGCAGAGGAGATCGATTTGCTGTGTGGAACCTGGCCTGATACACCGGTTTCCCTGGCCAGAAAGCGACTGGTAAGAGTCCAGCCGGGCGTCTGTTCATACCGGGGCTGGGCTACCCCCTGCCGGTGCGCGATGGAGCCTTCTGCAGGCCGCGGCGTCAACTGGGACAGGTTTCTGCCCAAGAGCAGATACCCACTGCTCATCCCGGGAATCGGCATATCAGGCGTGAACCCCTACCTGAGCGAGTGAAGAAGATCCATGATGGCGCTGGCGACAGCGACTGGTTGCTCGACGGGCAGCAGGTGACCGGCGCCCTGGACCGGCTCAAAGCGCGCATGGGGGATGCGCTGGGCCAGTGCCCGCACGGCCGAGAGGGGGGTGAGATGGTCTTCTGTGCCGCAGAGGACCAGCGTAGGCCGGCGGATTTCGGCCAGGCGCGCGCGGGGGTCGTAGGATGCGCCGGCCTGGATGTCGTCGAGCAGCACTGCGTCGGGCACCTCGGCCAGCCTCTGCAGTGCAAGCTCTATGGTGGCGGGCGCGGCAGCAGGGCCATAGCTGGCCTCCACCATCCACTGGCGGGCGCGGCCTGCGTCGGCGAGCACCTGCTGCAGGAGCGCCGGCTCGATGGGCAGGTAGCCGCTGGCCGAGATGAGCACCAGCGCGCGGATCAGTTCGGGCCGCCGCAACGCCAGGTCGAGCACGATGGCCCCGCCCAGCGAGTGGCCGATCAGGACGGCGGGGGGGAGGTGCAAGACATCCAGCAGTTCCTCGACGGCAGCGCTGTTGGCGGGCACGGTGCGACAACTGGGACCTTCCGATCGCCCGTGGCCAGGCAAATCGAGAATGATGCAGTTGGCATCGGGCAGCATGCGCAGCACTTGGCCCCAGAGTGTGGCATGGCCGGCGGCGCCGTGGACGAAAAGCAGCGGCAGGCCGCTCGTGGGACCGCGCTGCAGGTAGAAGATCTGCCGGCCGCGAGAGGTAGTGAGATATGACATAATAGAGTATCAGCCTTCAGCTATCAGCGATTGCCTTTCGGTTCCCGGCCTTGCCCTCCGATCTGGCGCGGCAATAGAGAATCCGCCTTTGCCGGGTCCGTCCAGCAAGGGCGGATTCTCCCTTTTGTCTCAGTTGCGAGCAGAAACCGTGTGTTGCAGGCCGGAAGCCAATAGCTGATCGCTAATAGCTATTGGCCCTTCTCCTCTTCCTGAGCGACCGACTCACTGGCGGCCTTGTTCAGGTCTGCCATGAGGGCATCGACCTCGATGCCGTGGGCGGCGGCGCCCTGCTCGATGTTCTCAAAGCGGGCGATGGCGCAGCCGAAACACATCAGACCGTGCGCGAGAAAGACGGGCACCGTCTGAGGGTATTTTTGCACTACTTCGGCGATGGGCATATCTCGGGTGATCAGGTCTGCCATTTCTGGCCTCCTTATGCTAGCCTGTCGGTTGCGGTCGGTTGCCGGAACTGACAGGGCAGCGCTTGGCAAATACGGATATCGATCTATGCGGGTGAGCCGGTTTCGAGAATGTGCGGCCCCGAGTATTCCCGGCGGATCTCTTCATAAGGGCGCGAGCCCAGCTCTGAAAGGAAGCGTTCCGCCTCCATGCCGGCGGCCGCTCCCGAGCCGACCGCGGTGGCCACCTGATGCAGCATGGGGTCCCGCACGTCGCCGGCTGCCAGTATGCCGGGGATACTGGTGCGACCTCGGTGGTCGGCCTCGATATAACCCCATGGGTCAAGCCTCACCTGACCCTGTAAAAAGCCGGTGTTGGCCTCGGTGCCGATGTAGACGAAAACGCCGGCTACAGGCACAATCTGCTCTTCGTTCGTCTGCACGTTGCGCAGCCTCACGCCGGTGACCGCATCCTCGCCCAGGATCTCAACCACGGTGCTGTTCCAGATCGGTTTGACCTTGGGGTTCTCGAGCACGCGCTTTTGCATGATTGGCTCAGCCCTCAGGGTGGAGCGCCGGTGCACCAGATACACCTGGCTGGCGAAGCGGGTGAGGAATTCGCTCTCCACAACCGCCGCATCGCCCCCACCGACGACCATGACCACCTTGTCGCGATAGAAAAATCCGTCGCAGGTAGCGCAGAAGGAAATCCCCCTGCCAACGAACTCACGTTCGCCCGGCACGCCTAACTTGCGAGGGGTGGTGCCGGTCGCGATCACGACGGATTGGGCTTCGATAGGGCCGCTGGTGGTGTTGACGATGAAGGGATGCCTCTGGAAATCAACGCTGGTCGCTTCGTCCATCTGTATACGCGCCCCAAAGCGCTCAGCATGCTCGAGCATCAGTTGCATCAGCTCCGAGCCGCCTACGCCCTGCGGGAACCCCGGATAGTTCTCAATCTCGGCCGTCATTGTCGCCTGGCCGCCCAGCAAATTGCCGGCGATCAGGAGCGGCTCCAAGAGGGCGCGGCCGCTGTAGATGGCTGCTGTATAGGCCGCCGGGCCGCTCCCGATAATGACCAGCTTTTCCACCATGAAATACTCCTCCGCAATGGAACAAACCTCATGGGGGTATTCTACGCCCATTTGAGCCGGCTGGCAAGCGCAGTGGTGTGGGCATGGCCAGAGGCGAACATTTGCCGATTCCCTGCGGTGTGAGTAGTATTCAGGGGTGGAGGGAGTTGATGGAGGACAAGACAATCGAGTTGGGGCACCCGAGTTATGTGTGGCGTTTCGGCCAGAACCGCCGCTTTGATCTGATCTGTCGCTATGCGCGGCCGGAAGGGGCGCGCATACTCGATGTGGGGTGTGGTTTGGGACTCTATGTGCGCCAGTTCCTCACGCTCAGTGACGACGTGTATGGCGTGGATATCGACGCCGAAAAGGTGGCCAAAGCCAGGCAGACGCTGCCCAAGATCAGTGTAGCCCCGGCCGAAAAGCTACCCTTCCCTGATGCGAGTTTTGATGTGCTGTTGCTGCACGAGGTGCTGGAGCACGTAGAGGATGACCGGCGCGCTGTGGCCGAGGCATACCGGGTGCTACGGCCGGGCGGGCGCATGGTCATCTTTGTGCCCAATCGCCTCTACCCGTTTGAGACCCACGGCTTCTTCTGGCGGGGACACTACCATTACGGCAACATTCCCTTTGTCAATTACCTCCCCAACCCCCTGCGCAACCGCCTCTGCCCCCACGTGCGCGCCTATACCCGGGGCGGGCTGCGCCGGCTCTTCGCCGGGCTCCCCGGGCGGGTGACGGTGCACACGCAGATATTCCCTGGCTATGACAAGATCGCCAGCCGTCACCACGCATTGGCTGGGACGTTCCGCGATGTGACCTACATGCTCGAGCGCACGCCCCTGTGCAACCTGGGGCTGTCGCATTTCCTGGTGTTTGAGAAGCAGCCTGCATAAAGCCTGGCCACAGAGGCTAGCGGCCGGAGATGACCTGGCCGCAGTGGCACTGCAGCACACGGTAGTCAAAGCCGTTGATCGTGTACGAGGCCACAGCGTTGCAATCCCGGCCGATGGCCGCCAGTACCGGCGCCGGGTAGCGCTGCGCGTTGAGCACGACAAGGCTGATCTTCCCCTGATCCAGGGCGTTCACCAGGGGCTGCGGGTTGTAGCGCCTGGCCTGGTAGAGGTTGAGCTGTTGCGTCGTGTTGCCGAGGACGGGCCGGCCGGCCTTGAGGGTAAAGCCGCATTCTTCGGCCAGCGTGTCGCCGGGCGTTTGGGTGATATAGCTCACGATCTGGTTTCCGGCCAGCGTATCTGCTGCCGCCGGTGAGCGGCCGAGCACCCGCGCCTGGATGCCGCGATCGGTGAGGCCCAACACCGGCCAGGAGGACGGCCCATGCCAGTAGCGCCCGAGTTGCATCGTCAAGGCCACGCAGGTTACGAAGACCAGGCTATAGGCCGCCACAGCGGGCAGCCACTTCCCCGGTTGCCGCTCCATGTCTAGCGCTGCGCGTTCCATGGCGGCCTCGACCCAGGCCAGGGCCTGCCCTAGAAGGATGCAGCCGGCGGCGATCGCGCTCAGAAAGTACGACTCGCCGGCGCCCCATTTGCCTGTGCCCACGGCCACGATGAGGGCGGCCACAAAGTAGAGCGCATAGGCTGAAATGCCCCGCGGCCCCCGGCGCAGCAGCGGCAGCGCCAGCAGCGCCACACCCGCCACCACGAGCAGCAGATGGATGGTCAAAAAGTTGCGGTAATAAGCTTCCGCCTGTTGCCAGTCAAAGGGGTTGGCGTTGGCCCACAGCACGTTGAGCGAGAATCCGCCCCGGGTGCCTACCTCCAGGGCCAGGTAGATGGCCCCGCCTGCGCCCAGGATGGCTGCGCCCAGCGTCAGGCCTCGCTGCCAGTTGCGCAGTGCCAGGTAGGTCAGGGCAGCGGCGACCGCGTCGATGGCCATTTGCTTCGTGTAGAGGGCGGCCAGGAGCAGAGCGCCGCCTGCAGCCAGCCAGCCCCACGCCTTGCCGTCCTGCTGCTCTGCGCCCTGGCTCACCGCATAGACGCCGCCCAGCGCCAGGGCGACCATCAGCGCATTGACGCGGGCCAGCGGCGTGGTGTGGTAGACATAGGGGGAGGCGATGAACAGCAGGGCAGCCGCCAGGGCCGGGCGCCAGCGCCTGCTCTCCAGTGCCATTGAACATAAATCCGCCCGTCGCTTGTCGGCTGAGGAGGCAAACCGCAAGCGGCTGGGTGGATTTATGTTCAATGGCTCCAGGTAGACGGCGAACCCGATGAGGCCGACGGTGAATGCCGTCGCGATCAGCGACAGCAGGCGCCCCAGCGCCAGCTGCGGGCCCCAGGCGGCGACAAAGGGCGCCAGCAGGAGCGGGTAGAGAGGCGGATAGTTGGACGAATAGTAGGGGTACTGGCTCGGCGACGCATAGATCGACCCGCCCCAGCTGAGCACCCAGGCGCTGTTGACGTCATAGCCCTCGCCCTGGTCATAGTCGTAAGGGAAGCGCAGCAGGGCCTGCGCATGGCCCACGTAGATGACCAGGTAATAGACCAGCCAGAGCGCAATGAGCAGCCCGGCAACCCGCCGGACCCAACGGAACGTTTCCATCGGCTAACCCCTGGATGTCTGTCGCAAGACAGGGGGGAAAACACGCGTTACTTGATCCCCTCGAATCGGCCGAGGAAAGTGGGCAGGGGGTGGGTGATGTGCACATCCACGAGCGCCTTGAGGGTGGCCAGGGTTTCGCGCAGGGTGCTGAATACCTGGTAGGCGGGGCTGTAGTGGATGGTCATGTGCGCGCGATCGTAGAGCCAGTCGGGCATGGCCAGGCCTACGGCGTCAATGCCGAGGGCGCGGCAGGTATAGAGGGCGCGCGCCATGTGGTAGCCCTGGGTCACCAGGACGACCTCTTTGACGCCGAAAATGTCGCGAGCGCGGTAGCAGCTCTCATAAGTGCTGAACCCGGCATAGTCCAGGGTGATATCCTGATCGGGCACGCCCAGCGTCATGGCGTAGCGGCGCATGGCGCTGGCCTCGTCATAATCCTGGCGGCTGTTGTCGCCGCTCAGGAGGAGCTTTTGCACGCGCCCCAGACGATAGAGCTCCACGGCCCCGCGCACCCGCTCGGCCAGGGCGGGGGTAGGCTGGCCGTTGCGGATGCCCGCGCCAAAGACCAGGGCTACCCGCCGCACGGGCACTTGGGCCGGGTCGGTATAGCGGTAGGGGCGGGTCGCCACGGCGACGTAGAGGGCCGGCGCCGCCAGCGCGCACAGGCCAATGACGAACGCGCAGGCGGCGCACTGCCAGAACGGAAAGCGACGGCGCCCACGCACCGGGTTTGCCATGAGTACTCTCCTCCAAACGCGAGAACTCACTTCACACTCCGTTCCCCAGGAGGGTTCGTGCCAGGTGTGGGCAATGCCCGAAACCCGGCAGAAGAACCAGGGGAACACCCTATTATAGGTGTTTCCCTGGCTGCCCCAAAGGATGGGGGACGAGTGTGCTCGCCCTACGGGTGCGTTATTCCACTAATCGTTCCCATTCGGTCAGCAAGGCCTCCAGGCTCGCCTGGGCCTGGGCCACCTGCATACTCAGCCGTTGCATGCGCGCGAAAGCATTCTTCTCGCCCGCAACACTGGCCTGCCCGGCTTGCTCTAGCTCGGCCGATAGATCTTTGACCTTTTTTTCGTGCTCGCGGATACGATCTTCCAACATCGTTAATGTTTGCTGCTTATAGCGGGTTTCTTTGCTGTTGTCATGCGCCAGCGGTTTCGCCTTGAGCACGATCTGCCGGGCAGGGGATGCGGCGCCCGGAGCGCTCTGGCGCAGGATATAGTCGCGGTAGGCGCCCTTGTACACATGCAGTTTGCCGTCACGTATCTCCCAGATCTGGGTTGCCAGCCGGTCAATCAGGTAGCGATCGTGCGAAACCAGCAGGATGGCGCCGGAAAAACTCTCCAGTACCTCCTGTAGCGCTTCGCGAGCCGGGATATCCAGATGGTTCGTCGGCTCGTCGAGGAGCAGGAAATTCGCCCCATCGAGGGCCATGATGGCCAGCGCCAGCCTGGCCCGCTCGCCGCCGGAGAGAGCACTGAGCGGTTTGAAGACGTCATCGCCGCGGAACAGGTACTGCGCCAGATAGCTGCGCGCGTCACCGCTTTCCATGGCCTTGTGTTGCGCCAGCTCCTCAAGGATGCTGTGACTGCCGGTCAGGCTGTCGTGCGCCTGGGCCAGATAGCCGATCTTCAGGCTCGCCCCCAACTGCACCTGGCCCTCCAGCGGCTCCATCTGCTCCAGCAGCACCTTGAGAAAGGTGGTTTTGCCGGCGCCGTTCGGGCCCAGGATGGCCGCGCACTCGCCGCGGAGAAGCATCGCCTCCTGGATAGAAAACAGCGGGTGCTGGGGATAGCCAATGGTGACGTGCCTGGCGCGCAAAACGATATTTCCACTGACGTGCGCCGCTTGCAGGCGCGGTTTCACCGTTGGGGGCCGGCTGGCTGTCATGCGGATGGCGTTGACCCGGCGAATGGCGTCGATGACATCCAGCGGCCTTTCCGTGCCGCGGATCGTGTCGGTGTCGTATTCCGACCATTTCCGGCCGCTGCGCAGCGCCATGATCCCGTGGTGCTCGATGATGGCCAGATCGCGGGTCACGCGCCGCAGACGGCCCATGGCCTGATCATGGGCGCGCACCCAGTTGCGCTGGATATAATCCACTTCCTTCAGCAGCCGCTCCTTCTCTTCTTTGAAGACGCGCTCGTAATACTCCCACCGTTGGAACCGCTGTTGCAGGTAGGCGCTGTAATTCCCGGCATAGACCTGGATGCCGAGCGGCGTCATTTCCCAGATGGTGTTCACCGTGTGATCCAGGAAATAGCGGTCGTGGCTGGCGACGAGCACCGCGCCCGGCCACTCGCGCAGAGTGTTTTCCAGCCACTCCACCGCCTCGATATCCAGATGGTTGGTCGGCTCATCCAGCATCAAGAGGTCAGGTTGTTCGAGCAGCAGGCGAGCCAACAAAGCGCGCGTCTTTTGCCCGCCCGAGAGGTGCTGCAGCGGTGTCTGCCAGTATTTCCTGCCCAGGCCCAACCCCTCGAGCGTGCGCTGAATGAGGTTCTCATAGCCATATCCGCCGGCCTGGGAAAAGGCCTCTTGCAGCTTCCCGTATTGCTCCATCACCTCAGCACGAGGATGCCCGGTCGCCATCTCGGCCTCAAGAGCGTGCAGACGCTCTTGCTGCAGCTGCAGATCGGCAAAGACAGTCATCATCTCGTCGTAAACGGTATTCGCTCGATCCGCGAACGCATCCACGGCTTCCTGACGGAGATAGCCAAGCCGGCGCCCTTTTGCCAGGTATACCTGCCCGGTGCTCGGCGGGTTGATGCCGGCCAGGATGAGCAGCAGTGATGTTTTGCCAACCCCGTTGGGCCCGATCAGGCCGATCTTGCTGTCGCTGGCGATCGTTCCGGAAACGCCCTTGAAAAGGTCAAAGGCGCCGAAAGATAGCCCCAGATTGCTGATGGTCAAAAGAGACATGTTCCTCTCCGATCGCGAATGCAGGAAAAAGGCCACGGGATCATGCCCGTGGCCGTCTCATGGCGGAGAGAAACAAAACGGCCACGGGCGAGTGCACCGTGGCCGGACAGGATGCTTTGAGCGAAACCGTCAGCAGGCGCACTCCGAGAAGGCAACGCAAACCACTCCCTCGTTCAGAGGGAGAAGGCAGGCCTGAATTGCCGGAACCTCGAAGTGAGCCATTGCTTTCCTCATCGCCAAAACCTCAAAATGACGGCGTAATTCTATCATATTTCGCAGGAGGTGTCAAATCTGCTTTTGGGGTGCAGTTCAGATTCAGGGCAAGCGGGGAGCGCCGGCCGCCAACCGGCTTCGTCTTCCCTCCTGCCCCCGTTGGCTGCATGAAGTGCCACGTGCTCCTGGCAGCGCGCGCCGAGAGGTACGAAGCCGGCTGGCGGCCGGCGCTCCATTTCTGCCACAAAAGTGAACTGCACCCACGCTCTTTGACTAGCGCTCCAAACCGCCTAAACTATTAGTTGACATATAACGGCTGTGCGGAACGGACATGTTGATTGTACTGGCGCGAGCAATAACATACCTGTTGGCTTTGGCCGCCCTGGGGCTGGCGGTTCTACTCTATCACCGCATCCGCTCGCGTTGGGGGCTGGCGCTGTGGTTCCCCAAGGTCCTGGCGGGCTCGCTGGCCCCTCTCTTGGTGGGCGTGAGCGCGCTGAGTGCGCTGATGGGTCTGTGGCTGCATGCGCCGCTGGCCGCGCTTGCCGGGGCAGTGGGCGCGGTGCTGTCGGCGGTCTATGTAGGGCGCATGGCCGGCCAGCGTGTGGGCCTGGCAGTCCCTTCAGTGCATCGGTCCTGGCGGCCGGGTGCGCAGCCGCGCTGGGAGCGTGATATTCCCTTTTGGCAGGTCCCCGGCTGCGCTCGCCCGCTGCTCTGCGACCTCTGGCGGCCGCCGGTGGGGGTCGAGCCCTCGGGGGTGGCCCTGGTCTATTATCACAGCAGCGCCTGGCATCTGAGCGACAAGGATGTGTGGACGCGCCCGCTCTTCCAGCACCTCACGGAGCAGGGGCATGTGGTGATGGACGTGGCCTATCGCCTGTGCCCGGAGGTGGACCTTTTTGGCATGCTGGGCGACGCCAAGCGCGCTATCGCGTGGATGAAGGCCAATGCGGCGCGCTATGATGTGGACCCGGAGCGGGTTGTCGCTGCAGGCGCCTCGGCCGGAGGGCAGCTGGCGCTGCTGGCGGCCTATACGCCGGGACACCCCGCGCTGACGCCCGCAGACCTGCGCGGCAGCGATACTTCGGTGCGGGCCGTAGTCTCGTGCTATGGCGTGACGGACCTGCGCGCCTTTTGCCAGTACACCGGCTCCATTCTGCCCGGTACCCGCTTCCTGGATAGGGTCGTGGCGGGGCCCCTGCTGAGGCTTGCGGAGCGCATCACGAGTCTGATTCCGGGCATCCCTATTGCCGGGCAGCTCTGGAAGCTGGGCAGCCTGAGCGAGTCCGGGATCATCGGGAATCTGCTCGGCCTGCAGGCGCACGAGTCGTCGGCTCTCTGGGACCTGGCTTCGCCGGTGGCGCATGCGGGGGTGCACTGCCCGCCGACGTTCCTGATCCAGGGCGCGCACGATACGGTTATCCCGCTTCCCGCGACACAGGCCCTGGCGGAAAAGCTGGCTGGGGAGGGCGTGCCGGTCGTCAGCGTGGTTTTGCCCAATACCGACCATATGTATGACCTGGTGCTGCCCCAGGTCTCGCCGGCGGCCAGGGTGGCCTTGGCGCACCTGGACCGTTTCCTGGCCCAACTGGCCTGACCGGCAGGCATGGAATGTGCTGCGCCGGTGCAGATTGACACAGTGGTTTTCCTGGCCGACCATTTCGTCCATCCTCCGGTGGAAAAGTCGGCGCTGGCCTCATGGAGCTAAGGGCCGGGTAGTTTGCCTTGCCGCTATCTGGCAGCCTTCTTTAGGGTGTGGAGCGGTTATTGGCGCCTGCTCTGCCACCTACCGGCGGCAGAGCGGGCGCCAATAACCGCTCCACACCCTAAAGGTCCAGAGCCGGGCGACTGCGGAGCCCGTAACCCGGCTAGCCGGGAGGTTGTTCTGCCAATCGCCTTCCACTGGAATCGCTGCAACATGTGGAGCTGATGCATGTCCAGAGTGGGCTAAGGCACAGGCTATCCGATGGCCGGGTGCTCGGCTATGACGACCATGGCCCCCTGGCCGGGCGGCCGGTCTTTCTCTTCCACGGCACGCCTGACTCGCGGTGCGGTTGGTACTGTATGGGCGACGAGACGCTGGCCTATAAGCTTGGCGTCCGCGTGCTTGCCCCCGACCGGCCGGGCCTCGGCCTTTCCGATGACCTTTGACACTGTCCATCCTTTCTGCTAAAATGCGCTCAATCCGTATGCGTCTGGGTGCGCACCGTTTGCGCGCGCCGTTGGCGGTCAGCTTGCCCCGGTGGTTCCCGACATGACCAGCGTTG
>DAOTVS010000071.1:0-11394 GCA_034436375.1 Anaerolineae bacterium
CAGTCGCCGTATCTCCGGCCGGCCTCCACAAAAGCGTGAATGTTCTCGAAAGGCGTTCCCACCACGGTGCTGTCAGCAGTGCCCAGGATGTAGCCGCCGCCGGGGGCAGCGGCCTCGATACACCGCCGTACCTCCTCGGCTATAGCCCGGGGCGTGCCCTTGAGCAGCACGGCGATCGGGTCCACGTTACCTTTCAAGGCAATGCGGTTGCCGTAGAGCCTTTTGGCCAGAGCGAGGTCCGCCACATCCCCCTGGGGCGGCGGGAGCAGCGGGCAGACGATGTTGACGCCGCCGGCGATCAGTTCCTCGATGACAGCCAGCACGTGTCCGTGTTGGTGCACATGCAGAGGAACGCCATGCCCGCGGCAGACGGCCGAGACGGCGGCCAGGACGGGGCGGTCCCACTCGCGGAACACGCGCGGGCTGACCATGGGGGGGCCGGAGTAGCCGCTGTTGACAAAAATGGCCTGCGCCGACGTTTTCTCCAGGACCAGCCGCGTGAGCTGGGCCATATGCGCAACATACCGTTGCTGCAGCCGGCGGCAATAATCCTCATGGTCAACCAGGTCAAAGAGGGACTCGACCATGCCCCCCTCACGGACGCTGCCCAAGAAGCTGGTAAAGAGCTCGCCCACGCAGGGCGTCACCAGGCCCTTTTCGCCCACCCCCGCAATGGCCTCGACGATCTCAGAAAGGTCGCTTCCGGCCGGATCGCTGAAGAAATACTCTTCGTAGATCTGCATATCCGCCGGGAACTGCTTGACGGGGTGCTCCAGCAGCCAGCCATCGTAATCGTGCGTGGTTCTGGCGATAGCGTGCAGGCTGCCGCGGGCGCCCCGGTAGGTGATATCGGTCTCAATGGTTTCCCGGTCGAGGAACCTGGATTGGGAGACGCGGAGTTCCTGTTGGGCTGCCGACTCGCCCAGCCCGGGCACAATCCAGGCATCGGCGCCGAAATGCTCAAAGGCGGCCAGGTGCGTCTGCCACCAGGGCGCCTCGGCAAAGGGGCCCCGCACCTCATAGAAAGGGCGGCCACTGACGGCAATGGCAGTGGCATCCCAGATCTCGGGGGATACGGGCACCTGGTCTGGCACCTGATTCCGGTAAGCCGCGAGCATGCGCTCTCGAGGCGTCATCTCCATGGTCTTTCTCCTCTAAGGCCCTAAGACCGGGATGCATTTTCATGAGGGGTGCGCCCAATCTCTGGCGATGCGGCGTATCTCGCGGGCGATCTCGGGCGCCAGCGGTTCGGGCTGGTGGTGAGCCAGGATATCTCGCGCCACTGCCGTTGCCCGTTCCACGACCGTCTGGCTGCCACCCTGTTGCCACGTAGTGAAGCTATCGTAGCTAAAGGCCAGCGGCTCCCAGGCATTGTCGCGCAGATGGCGGACGGTGTGAGGATGGGCGGCGAATTTCAGCTTTTCCAGCGAGGGGTCGCCTACCACATTCTGAATGACATCGAGGGCCAGGGTTTCCGGCGAGACCTCTGGCCGCGCCCGCGAGGCCAGCACATAGCCCACAATGTCGTTATCGATGATGGCCTGGGCATAGCTGGAAAGCATCATCTGGTCCATGTGCGAAGTGGGGCCCTGGATGGAGTGCAGTCCCGCCTCGACGGCGATCTGCAACTGCAAGACGCGCTCGGCGGCAGCCTGTGGGTCTGGCATGCGGGCGTCGGTCAGAGCGACCCCGCCCAGCGGCAGGCCATAGAAGTGGCCCAGCTCAGCGCCCAGGCGCAGCAACTGCAGTGCATGCGGGTTGGAGGTGATGGGGTCCAGAGAGCGCATATTGCCGCTGCTGCCGATGATCGAGTATGACGTGCGGGCGCCGGGCCGGGCAAGCTGCGTAAGCACCAGGCTCAGCATCTGGATCGCGTTGGCCTGCACGATAGCGCCGGCTACCGTCTGGGGCGCAGTGATGCCCATCATGCCGTAATCGCCCATACCGCTGGGAATGCCAGCACGGCAGGCCGCAATGACGATCTCGGCCTGGGCCTTGGGCACGAGCAGGGGCGATTCGGCCATGCCCCCCATCCCAAAGACGGGCTTGGCCACCAGCGCCTCGTGGGAGCCCCGGATGGCGATGCCCATCTCGACGATGGCCTCCACATCGTCGACACTGGCCACCTGCATCGAGCAGGGCTTGGGCATGCCGATCAGCATCTCTGCCGCCAGCCGGCGGTAGAATCCCTCGCCCGGATCATCCTGTGGGTCGACTTGATTGATGCATTGGTGGATGTTGGGCAGAGCGTCGAGCAGGATGTTGAACTGGCGCAGGTGTTCCCAGCTCGATGGTTCATAGCGCCCCTCGAGGGTCAGCACGCGCAACGAGCCCCCGCCCGCCATGATGTAGCTCTCCCCATTGCCGAGCACGAGGGGGTCCTCCGTGCGGCGCCCGTAGAGCTCCCAGGTCCGCGGCGCCGTGGCCAATGCTCTATCAATGTCCTCAGCACGGGGATAGACGCGCTGCTTTGCCCAATCGACCGGCACACCGTGACTGGCCAGCAGATCGAGGGCCTGCTCCGATTCTACTCGCACGCCGACGCGCTCCAGAAGCACCAGCGTCGCTTCGTGCAAAGCTCGGACATCCTCTTGGGTCATGACCGGCCTCCTCTCATCTAGCGGAGATTGTCTCACGCTCAGCCTCACCCATTGCTTCTGCAGCGCGGTCTCGATGCCGAACGCCGGCACATCGAGGCGGATCTCATCAACTGGTGATCAGACCGATCATGGGCTCCCCCTTGGCAACTGTCCTATGACAAGGTACGCATAGAGTATAATCTACCTATTGAGTTTTGTCAATAGGGTTGCCGCTCGGGTTTGCTCTGCCTTGCACAGTCTATGCGACTGTTGTATAATGGACGTATGACCTTGTGTCATAGGACACCATACAAGTATGGGCTCTGGGATTGCGGGATCAGATTGGGCAAAGGGGCCTGGCTTGGCCGAGTGGAGGGACAAAGGCGTGGCGACGACAACCGAAGAGATCAAGCGATCCCTGATCCACAAGATCCTCATTGGGCAGTACCCGGTGGGTGGCACGTTACCCAGTTGCCGCGAATTGGCTGCTGAGCTTGGCATCAACCGCAATACGGCGAGCAAGATCTATCAGGAGTTGGGGCGCGAGGGCCTGGTCAAGATTGTGCGTGGGCGCGGGGTTGTGGTCGTGCGCCAACGCGCGGCCGGCAATGCGCCGGCGCCCAGTGTGCGTGAGCACTTGCTGGCAGCGGCCCGCGAAGCCAAGTTGCTTGGCATGGAGCGCGAGGCCTTTATGCAGCAGGCGGTCGAAGTGGTCGACAGCCTCTACCAGAGGCAGCGCCCTGCGGTGGCGTTTGTGGAATGCAACGAGCAGGACGCCGTCAGCCTCAGCCGTGAGCTGGAAGCGGATCTGGGAGTGCCGGTGCAGCCGGTGTTGCTGACCGCGCTGGAGCGCTCGCCCAGCGCCGTGATTGCCGAGTATGATATTGTCACCACGACGCTCTACCATTTGATGGCCGTGACACGCGCCATGGCGGGCGCCGTCGACCGTGTCGTGGCCGTCCATGCGCCCCCCGACCCCGATGCGCTGCTCGAGATTGCGCGCCTTGAGCCGCACGCCCGCATCGGCATCATTTGCGCCCAGGCTACCACTCAGCAGTACCTGGCCAGCGCCGTGGGCATGGTGCACCACGGTGACGTACGCACCTATCTCCTTGGAGATAAGGAGAGCCTGCGCAGTCTGGAAGGTCAAACCGATATCCTCGTTGACGTGCCGTCGTGTCACAAAGAGGTGAAACGGCTCTTTCCCAGGCTGCCCATCCTGACGGTGGGCTTTCATATTGATCCCAAGTCGCTGGCGCCTTTGCGGGACCGCCTGGCACGGACCCTCAACGAAGATATCCCCGCAGTAACCTCGCCTCAATGAGGAAGGTGCAATCCTATCACAGGGGCGCCTGTGATAGGATTGCACCTTCCCTGTCTCATACAGCATTGACAATCTGGCCGAAGAGTGGTAGAATTTGCATAGTCACGTGTCATAGGACATGCGCTTGGGTTCAAGGGAGAAGACCATGGCTCAGAACACCGCCGCTACCGGCTTGCAGCGTCTGCGCAACCACATGGCCGGGCACGGCCTGCAGGTGTGTGTGATCTCTCTGCCCATCCACATCGGCTACCTTTGCGGCTATTTTCCACCGGCCAATCGTTTTGCTTCCCTGCTGGTGACCCCATCGGAGGCGCTTCTGCTTGCTCCTGCCTCGGGTGCCCCCGCCCCCAGCGCCGATCTGGCCGTGCTCACTTATGAGGATTACTCCATCGCCCGCACGGTCCACCTCGCGGCCGACTCGCTGGCTGCCTTTGCCCGGGCGCTCGCGGGCCTTTGCCTGGCCGCGCCGCGCTTGGGCTGGGAGCCTTCCTTTCTCCCTGCGGTCTATGCTGACCGTCTGCGGACTGTGCTCAACCCTATTCAGAGTGAGGATGTGAGCCCGCTGCTGGAGGCCCTGCGCACCGTCAAGGCGCCGGCGGAGGTGCAGGCCATCGAGCGGGCCGTGGCCGCTACCGATGATATCTTTGCTGCTCTGGAGCGATCGATCCATGCCGGCTGCAGCGAGCTGGACGTGTACAGCATGGCCCTGGCCACGGTGGCGCGCGCGGCGGCCGGGCCGGCGGTGCTGGATGGCGATTTCGTCTCGGGGCCCCGCACAGAGGAGATCGGCGGCCCGCCCACCCCGCGCATTCTGCAGCCGGGCGATCTGCTGATTGTAGATGTGTACCCCTGCCTGGCCGGCTACTGGGCCGATACCACACGCACGTTTTCCATCGGCAAGCCATCACAGCAGACCGTGGACCGCCATGGGGTCCTGGAAGAGGCGCTGGCTGCAGGCAGGCGCGCCATCGGGCCCGGCCTGCCCACGCGCGAGCTTTATGCCGTGGTCAAGGGCGTCATCGACCGCGCCGGTTTCGGCGCTTGCTTTCCGCACCATGCCGGCCATTGCGTCGGTGTGACCCCTTCGGAGGACCCGCGCTTGATTCCGGGCAGCGATGCAGTGCTCGAAGAGGGGATGGTGATCACCCTCGAGCCGGGCATCTACCTCGCCGGCTGGGGCGGCATGCGCCTGGAGGACAATTTCCTCGTCACGGCGGAGGGCTGCCGGTCGTTGTCGCACTATCCACTCAAGCCGGTCGAGATTTGAAAGGGGAAAAGGAAGCGGCGGGGGTGACTATGCAGAGCGAAGCATGGGTCTGGCAGGGGCAGAGTGAACTGCGGCGGCAGCCGGTTGAGGTCCCCGATCCTGGCCCGGGGCAGGTGCTGCTGGCGGTGCGCGCGGCGGGCATTTGCAGCACGGATCTGCACGTGCTGCAGGGGGGCGTGACCTTTGTTTCGCCGCCACATACGATGGGGCATGAGGGGGCGGGCGAAGTGGTGGCCGTGGGCGAGGGCGTTTCCGACACGCTCGTGGGCCGCCGTTTCGCTGTGGATACGGTGATCGGCTGCGGTCACTGCCGCTTTTGCCTGAGCGGGCGCAAGCACCTCTGCCACGATGTACAGGAGATTGGGCAGACCATTCCGGGGCTATGGGCTCGCCATGCCCTGGTCCCCGCCGACAATCTGGTGCCCCTGCCCGATCACGTCTCGGCCGCGGCCGCCACACAGATGGAGACCCTGCACTGTGTCCTGGGGGGCCTCGACAAGCTGCACCTGCTGGCCGGAGAATCGGCCATCGTGCTCGGCTGCGGCATCGCCGGTATCCTCTTTACCCGCCTGCTGCAGCTGCAGGGGGCGCGGCGAGTGGTGGTTACCGGCACGCGCGAGTATCGCTTGCAGATGGCGCGCCAGTTTGGCGCCGACGAGGCCATCAACGTGCGCCGGCAGGATCTGGGTGAGGCGCTGCGCGGCGAGCGTTTCGATGTGGTGGTAGAGACCGTCGGCAGCCGCGAATCGATCGCCCAGGCGGGGCCGCTCGCCGAGAGCGGTGGGCGGGTGCTCCTCTTCGGCATTCCGGCCGGCCACCGCGCCGAGATCGATATCATGGATGGCATCTGGCGTGAGATTCTCTACATCCCCACCGGCAATGCGCCCCAGGTCTGGCCGCGGGTGCAGGCGCTCGTCGCCAGCGGGCGGGTAGACCTGGCGCCGGTCATCAGCCGTCGCTTTCCTTTTGCAGCGCTGGACCAGGCTGTGCAGTTCGCCCAGTCGCAGCACGATGAGTATGTGAAGGTTGTTGTCGAGGATTAGGCTCCCGAAGGGCCGCCCGAGGCTAAACGCCATCAGGCTCAGAACGGCAAAGCCCCTCTGGGGCTCGTGCAGGAGCATGGCTTTGGGTCAACCCCTGGTCTGACACGAGCCCGCAGGGCTTGGCAATTCCCAGCCCGATGGCTTGGAGCAGGAGAGTCTGGTACACATTACGGTAAGGAGAGGTCACATGGCAGAGGACAAAGCCGCAGTGCTGAAGGGTCTGCGCGAGAACGTCATCGATGGCGACCCCGACGAGGTGCGCCGGCTGGCGCAGGCGTGCGCCAATCTCGGCGTGGACCCGATGGAGGCCATCAACGAAGGGCTCATCCCGGGCATCATGGAAGTGGGCGAGCGTTTTGAGCGCAAAGAGTACTTCCTGCCTGAGCTGGTCATGGCCGCCGATGCGATGAAGAAGGGGATGGCGGTGCTGGAAGCGGCCATCACCGCCGCCGGGGGCAAGCGTGAGGCAGTGGCCACCGTTGTTCTGGGCACGGTCAAAGGCGATATCCATGATATCGGCAAGTCCATCGTCGGTGCGCTCCTCAGCGCCCACGGCTTTGATGTGATTGACCTTGGCGTTGATGTGCCGGCGGACAAGTTCATTCCGACAGCGGAAAAGGCAGGCGCGCAGATCATCGCCATGTCGTCTCTTTTGCCGACGACCATGCCCTATATGCAGCACGTCATCGATGAGCTGACCAAGCGTGGCCTGCGCGACAAGATCAAGGTCATGGTCGGCGGGGCGCCCGTGACCCCGGCCTATGCCAAGCAGATCGGCGCCGACGGTTATGGCGATGATGCGATTGCCGCCGTGCGTGTGGCCCGCCAGCTGTTGGGTATGTAGATCGAGGAGAGGCTTAGTCTTTGGATAGGGCTTCCAGAGCTTCTGAAACTGTGGAAGCCTGACTGCAGGGGAGGCTAAAATGCCCAGAAGAGGCTATCGTGGCGGGATGCTCAAGTTCATCCGCGAGGACGATCTGGACCAGATCCGCTTTGCCGTCATTGAACTGCTGGCAGAGGTCGGCGTGCGTATGGAATATCGCCCGGCCCTGGAATTGCTGGCCGATCACGGCGCCGAGGTTGACTGGGACAACTCGGTCGTCAAGATCAACGAGGGGCTGTTGAACCGGGCGTTGCTGACAGCGCCCAACCGCTTCACCCTCTATGGCAAGTCGCCCGAATACGACGTCAAGGTGGACCTGGAGCGGGTCTATACCATCGGTGGCTCCTGCGCCCTCTCTGTGCTCGATCTCGATGGCCGGCGCCGGCCGGCCGTGCGCCAGGATCTGGTGGACCTTACCCGTCTGCTCGAGGAAATGCCCAACCTCGATATCATGCACCAGATTGTGGTGCCCAGCGATGTGCCCGAGCTGGGCTACGAGTTGGTCAACTTTGCCACCTGCTACTCGATCAGCAAGCGCAACTATTACTCGCAGGCTCAGAGCGCCGAGTCGGTGCGCGACCAGATCAAGATGGCGGCGATCTTCCAGGGCAGCGAGGAAGAGGTGCGTCGGCGGCCGACGTTCACCGAGGTCGTCTGCATGGTGAGCCCCCTGAAGCACGAGAAACAGAACTCCGAAGTGCTGATGGAAGCAGCCAAGCACGGCATTCCGGTCTACATCGAAGTAGATGCCCTCTGCGGCGCCACGACCCCCGCCCCCATCGCCGGCACCCTGATCGAATCGGGCGCCAATGTGCTGGCCGGCGTCGTGCTGGCGCAGATGATCAACCCCGGTACGCCGTGCATCTATTCCATCGCCTCCGGCATCCTCGACATGGCCAACGGCCAATACTCGGGCGCTGCGCCTGAGACGACCCTCATCCATGCGGGCACGGCACAGGTGGCGCACATCTTTGGCCTGCCCTACCAGGGCGGCACCGGCATTGATGCCAAGTTGCCCGATGCCCAGGCCGGTTACGAGCGCGCGCTGCAGGTGCTGACCAATATCCTGGCGGGCACCAATTTCGTGCACCTCTCCTACGGTATGATGGAGCAGATGCTCCTGGCCAGCTATGAGCAGGTGCTGATCGATGAGGAGATCATCGCCGCCGCCTATCGCATCGCCCGAGGCTTTGAGGTCAACGACTATACGCTCTCGCTGGACCTGATCCGGCGCGTGGGTCCACTGGGCGGGCACTTTCTTAGCCAAAAGGAAACCCGCGAATTCTACCGCAAGGACCGCTGGCTGCCCAACCTCTCCAACCGCGATCCCTGGGATGCCTGGCAGGCGGCCGGCGGCAAGGACATGCGCCAGTATGCCAACGAGCGCGCCCGCGCCATCCTGGCGCAAGACAAGCCGTGGGCCGTCTCCAGGGAGCAGGCCGACGAGATCGAGCGCATCTGCCAGGAGGGCGTCGCGCGCTCGCAAAAGCGCAAAGAACAGATGGAGTGAGCCGCGATGAGCAAACCAAATGAAACTGCAGTACAGCGCCGTTGGGATTGGCACTACCCGTTGATCGATCGTGCTGAGGGCATCTATCTTTGGGATACTGAGGGCAAGCGCTATATCGATGGCTCGGGCGGCTCCTCGGTCGTGACCTCGATCGGGCACGGCGTGAAAGAGATCCCCGCCGCCATGGCTGCTCAGGCCGAAAAGTACTCGTTCTACCCGGCCCATACCTTCTCGAACCCCAAGCTGCTCGAGCTGGCCGATCTGATCGCAGATCTCGCCCCCGGCGAGTTGCGGCACAACTGCAAGACTTGGATGACCGTCACGGGCAGCGAGGCCACCGATGATGCGGCGCGCCTGGCGCGCCAGTACTGGGTGGTCAAGGGGCAGACGCAGAAGCATATGATCTTGGGCCGCTGGCAGGCTTTCCATGGCGACAACATCTTCGCCGTCGGCATATCGGGCCTGTCGGCGCGACGGCGCATCTACACGCCCATGTTCCGCGATATGCCCAAGGTCCCGCCCGCCTTTTGCTACCGCTGTTATTTTGAGAAGACCTACCCCCAGTGTAACCTGCTGTGTGCGCGCGCGCTGGAGGATGCGATCTGCCAGGCGGGGCCGGAGAATGTGGCCGCCTTTATCGCCGAGCCGGTGGTGGGCTCGGCGCTGGCCTGCTGCCCCGCACCCGACGGCTATTTTCAGATCATCCGCGAGCTCTGCGACAAGTACGATGTGCTGTTCATTGTCGATGAAGTGATGACAGCCATGGGCCGCACGGGCAAGATGTGGGGCATCGAGCATTGGGGTGTGACACCTGATATCATCGCGACCGCCAAGGGCCTCACCGGCGGCTACTTCCCGGTGTCGGCCATCATCGCCCGCAACGATCTGTGGGAGACCCTGCGCGCGGCAAACGCCCACTTTCGCGCCGGCCACACCCTCAACGCTTCGGTGATCGGTATGACGGCGGCCATCGAAACCATCCACTATATCCAGAAGCACAATCTGGTCGAGAATGCGCGCGTGGTGGGCGCCTATTTCCTGGAGCGGCTGCACGAGCTGTTGCAGTATCGCACCATCGGTGATGTACGGGGCAAGGGCATGATGGTCGGCTTTGAGTTCGTGACCGACAAGGCCACCAAAGCCACTTTCCCGCCCGAGCAGGAAACCTCGCGCCTCTTCTCTGAGATCACCTTTGAGCGCGGGCTAATCACCTACCCCTGCGCGGGCACGGTGCGCGGTGTGGCGGGCGATACGATCCTCATGGCCCCGCCGCTCACCACGACCAGGGAGCAGATTGATGAGATTATGGCCATCTTGCATGACTCGATGAAGGCTTTTGAGGCCCGGGTGCTGTAACCGGGGCGCTCGCTTCGCCGCTACCCGGCAACCCGCTTGAGGACTAGGGAGCAGGTGTTGGCGCCCGTTCTGCTGCCCCGCAGGCGGCAGAATGGGCGCCAACACCTGCTCCATACCCCTTATGGTCCTGGCCGGGCGGCTGCGGAGCCCATAGCCCGGCGGCCCCGCCGGGATGTTTCCTGCGGATCATCTCTTGAGGAGCGTCGGTATGAAGCTTTCTTTGGCCATCCAAACACCCGAAGTGGCGCCGTTGGTGCCGGTGGCCCTGCTCACGGGCACATTCGAGGAGAAACTGGCCAAGGCGGCGCGGCTGGGGGTGGAGGGGGTCGAGTTGATGGTCGCCGATCCCGCCCGGCTCGACGCGGCAGCTATCCGGCGCTCGTTGCAGGCCAGCGGCCTCCGGGCGGCGGCTATCGGCTCCGGCGCCGTCGCTTTCGCCACCGGTCTCACCCTGCTCCACGCTGATGCCTCCAGGGCGGCCCAGGCCGGGCAGCGCCTGCGCGACCTGATCGGCCTGGCGGCGGCGGTGGGCGCACCCCTCGTCACCATCGGCAGCTTCCGCGGACGGCTGGCTTCCGCGGGGGTGGGGGCGCGCGCGAGCCTGGTCTCCATCCTGCAGGATGCGGGGCAAGCGGCGGCCAGCCTGGGCGTGCGCCTGGCTCTCGAGCCCTTGAACCGCTACGAGGCCGATGTCCTCCATACGGCAGAGGAGGGGCTGGCTTTCCTGGCTGAGGTCGCCCACCCTGCCGTGGGCCTGCTGCTCGATACCTATCACGTCAATATCGAAGAGCGCTCTTGGAGCGAGCCCTTTCGCCGCCTCCTGGCCGCGGGCGCCCTCTGGCACGTCCATCTGGGAGACAACAATCGCCTGCCCCCAGGCCAGGGGCTGATCGATTTTCGTTCAATCGTGGGCGCCCTGCGCGAGGGCGGCTATGACGGCTATCTCTCCGCTGAATTGCTCGCCAGGCCCGACCCGGATACGGCCGCGGAGCAGACGGTGCGCTACATGCGGGGGCTGATGCATGGTTCGTAATCCCCAATGCGTGATCTGTGAGTCCGCAATTCCTCGCCCCCAGTGATACGCCGCAAGGCTGCTTGTCACCGGCCTCACGCTTCGCGCTAACCCGGCCGCGCAGCACATTACCCGGGCGTCCGAGCGGCTAGCTTAACTCACACTCTGGAAACCTTGAGAAATCCCCCGCTGCGCGTTAGAATGAAATAGGAGACGTTTGAATCTGTGGCGCCCGGGGGCGGCCAGGGGATGCATTCGCCCTGCCAGGCAGCGTATAGAGCCGAGGAGCAAGCCCATGTGCATCTGTGAGTCGATCCCCATCCACGGCCGCTACCGGCTGGAGGAGCTCTTTCCCCGCTGGGTTCAACTGCGCATGGTCGCTCAGGTTGGCGACTGCTACCTGCAGCGTTGTATGGAGTG
>DAOTVS010000072.1:0-12219 GCA_034436375.1 Anaerolineae bacterium
ACCGGCTACGATACACAGAAACCCGAGGCCCTTCTGGAGCGCATCATTCGCGCCTCTTCCAATGAAGGCGACCTGGTCGCCGATTTCTTCTGCGGCTCGGGCACGACGGGCGCGGTGGCAGAGCGGCTGGGGCGGCGCTGGATAATGTGCGACTTGGGGCGCTTTGCCATCCACACCACGCGCAAGCGGCTGATCGAGCTGCAGCGCACGCTGCACGCGGCGCAGCAGCCCTACCGCTCCTTTGACGTGTACAACCTGGGCCGCTATGAGCGGCAGTGGTGGCAGAAGGAGCGCCTGCAGGGGGCCGATACGGAGCACCGGCGGGTGGTGCTGGAATTCTACCGGGCCGAGCCGCTCGCCCAATCGCCCTCGCCGCTCTTGCACGGGCGCAAGGGGCAGGCTTTTGTGCACGTGGACGCCATCGACGGCCTCTTTACCCGGCAGGAGCTGGCGGCGGTGGCGTGGGCGGCCCGGGCGGCGGGCGGCAAGGAGGTCAACTGCCTGGCCTGGGAGTTTGAGATGGACCTGCGCCTGAAAGCCCTGGAGCTGGAGAGCGAGCTGGGCGTGCGCATCAAGCTTATCCCCATCCCGCGCGAGATCATGGAAAAGAACCGCAAGGACCCGCCGCCCTTTCTGGAGATGGCCACGCTGGAGGCGGCGCCGGTCTACCACCAGAACGAGCGGGGGGAGCGGGTGGTGGATATCAAGCTGACCCGCTTCCTGCCCTCGCTGGCCGAGGTGCCCGTCAAGGAGCTGGAGGCGCTCAAGGAGCGGGCGGTCGAGAGCGGGTTCGATTTCATCGACTTTTGGGCGGTGGATTTCGATTACGTGGAGGGCCAGCCCTTTAACCACCACTGGCAGGCCTACCGCACGCGCAAGCAGCGCAGCCTGCCCACGATCTCCACGCAGGAATACCGCTATGAGCGTAAGGGCAAGCACACGGCCTGTGTGAAGGTGGTGGATGTGTTCGGGGCGGATACGAGCATCACTGTGGAAGTGAATGTCTGATACGAAAGTGGGGAAAGAGGCGAAAAGGGGAAGAGGGGAATAGGGAAAGCGCAAGTCGGGAAAGACTTAGTCGACCGTCTCCTCTGCCAATTCGTGTTAATTCGTGGAATTCGTGGCAGAAAGGCGTCCTTGGCCACGAATTACCACGAATTGGCATGAATGGACAATGGCGGCATCTTCCTTGTTTGTGCCGCCCCAGGGGGTATGATGTCTGGCATGAACCAGGACTCATCGATAAGGGTAGCGCGAGATGGCGAATACGACGATCAACGTGCAGGCATTGGAGCCATTGTATGAGCCGTGGGAGGCGCCCAACCGGCACCGCGTGCGGGCGGAGAGGGACGATCAGCCGGCGCGGATTGTGAACGGGCGCCGGCCGAGCCCGATCATCATTGCCCAAAACCTGCGCCATTTTGTGGCGGAGTGGCGCGATACCGATTACCCCGGCGCCTCGGAGACGAGCCGCGAGCTGCTCAACTATTGGTTCGGGCGCAGCCACACGCTAAGGGCGCGGGGGGGCGAGGCCATCCCCTTTCGCTACTACTATTGCCAGCGCGAGGCCATCGAGACTCTGATCTACCTGTTGGAGGTGCGCGCGGTGCGCACCCTCTCCGCGCTGACGGAGGCATTCGGCGGCCCGGATGCGGAGACGGCGGCCATCGGCGTGCACCCGGAGGATGACGCCTGGCCACGCTATGCCTTTAAAGTGGCCACCGGCGCCGGTAAGACCAAGATCATGAGCCTGGCCATCGTCTGGAGCTACTTCCACGCCCTGCGCGAATCCGATTCGCCCCTGGCGCGCCATTTCGTGCTCATCGCCCCCAACCTGACCGTGTTCGAGCGGCTCAAGGAGGATTTTGGCAACGGCGCCATCTTTGACCGCGACCCCCTCATCCCCTCCCATTGGCGGGGCGACTGGAACCTCTCGGTGGTGCTGCAGGATGAGGCTTCGGGCGCGGCGACGGGGGGCGTGCTCTACCTGACCAATATCCACCGCCTCTACGAGGCCAGGCCCGGCCGCAAGCAAGAGGCGGAAATGTATGATTGGCTGGGGCCGGCCGTGTCGCGGGCGCGCGCGCTGGATACGGGCGCGGCGCTGCGCGAGCGCATCCTGTCGCACCCGCGGGTGCTGGTGCTGAACGACGAGGCGCACCACGTGTGGGACCCCGACTCGGCCTGGAATGAGGCCATCGCCGGGCTGCACCGCGCTCTGCAGGAGCGACGGGGGCAGGGCCTGGCGGCGCAGCTTGATTTCTCGGCCACGCCCAAGGATAACAAGGGCAATATCTTCCAGCACGTCGTCTGCGACACGCCCCTGGGCGAGGCGGTTGACGCCGGCATCGTCAAAACGCCCATCGTCGGCCGCGCCGGCAAGATGGTGGAGAGCCCCAGCGATGACGCCGCCTATCGCTATCAGGAGCACCTGCTCTTGGGCTACAGCCGCTGGCTGGATTCGAAGCAGGAATGGGAGCGGAGCGGCAAAAAGGCGCTGCTCTTTGTCATGTGTGAGGATACGGCCGCGGCTGACCAGATCACTCGCCGCCTGAACAGCGACCCCCTCTTCAGCGAGCTGAACGGCTATACCCTGAACCTGCACACCAACCTCAAGGGCAAGGTCAGGAAACGGGGCAAGGGCGAGGCAGCCTATTACGAGTTTGCCGAGAGCGAAGCCGATATCAGCGACGAAGACCTGCGCCAGTTGCGCCAGCTCTCGCGCGAATTAGACGACAATACCAGCCCCTACCGCTGCATCGTCTCGGTGCTGATGCTGCGCGAGGGGTGGGATGTGCGTAACGTGACCACCATCGTTCCCCTGCGCCCCTACAGCGCCAAGGCCAACATCCTGCCCGAGCAGACGCTGGGCCGCGGCCTGCGGCGCATGACCGCTCCCGGCTCGGCAGGCGCCGCCGAGATCGTGGCCGTCGTGGAGCACCCGGCTTTTGTCAGCCTGTACCGGGAGGAGCTGAGCCAGCAGGGCCTGCCCCTGGAAGTGGTCGACGTCGACAAGGTGCCGCGCTCCACGGTGAGCATCTACCCCGACGCCGAGCACAAGGACCTGGCGGCGCTGGAGATCCTGATCCCCCAGTTGAGCCAGGCGCACCATGTGCGGCCGGAGCTGGCCGGCCTGACGCTCGCGGAGGTCAAGCAGGCCTTTGCCAAATACAAGCCGCTCCCCCTGGGCGCCCAGCGCGACGCCGAGGTGGAGTATACCGGGCGGCACCTGTTCACCAATGAGATCGTCGAGCAGATGAAGATCAAGCTGCCGCTCCTGCAGTCGGGGTTCGGGGCCATTGCCTTTTACCGTGAGGAGCTGGAGCGCATCTGCCAGCTGCGCGGCACCCACGCCAGGCTGGCGCCTCTGATCGAGTCCTTTCTGACGGAGATCCTCTTTGGCGAGAAGGTCAGCCTGACGGACCAGCGCCTGATCACCCGCCTGGCCGATGCCGACGTGCGCGAGCACATCCGGGCGGTTTTTGTGCCGCTGATCCGCAGCAAGACGATCTGCCAAGAGGAACGGGTGCAGGCCGAGGCGCCCAAAGCGGTCACGGCCTGGCGGCCTTTCCAGGTGACCCACTCGGAGCACCACCCGGCTATCGTGGCCGAGCGCACGCCCTTTAACCTGGTGCCCTGCAACCGGCAATTGGAGGTTGCCTTTGCCAACCTGGCCGATCGTGCCGGGGATGTGGCGGCCTTTTGCAAGAATGCCGGGCCGCAGTGCTTGCGCATCGACTATTTGGCCGGGGGCGGCAGGCTTTCCTTCTACACGCCCGATTTCCTGGTGCGCAGCACGGCGGGGCGCTATTATCTGGTCGAGACCAAGGGCCGCGAGGACCTGGACGTGCCAGCCAAAGCGCGGGCAGCCATGGCCTGGTGCCAGGCGGCCTCGGAGCAGGGCACGCCCTGGGAATACGTCTATCTGCCGGAGAGAGTCTTTCTGAGCTATGGCGGCAATACGATGCAGGGGCTGGCCCAGGCCTGCGCCCCGGCCCTGGCCGAGCTGCTGCATGAGGCCGCCAGCCAGCAACTCGCGCTGCCCTTTTACGAGATCACGGCCGAGCAGAAGGTGGAGCGGGTCGAGGAGTTTATCGCCGCGGCTACCGTGGCGCAATTGCCCTCGCGCTACCGCCGCAGCATCGAGGAGGCTACTGCGCTGTTCAAGTTCTTGGAGGGCAAGGGGGCGTCGCTGGCGCCCGCTTTCACGCCCCTGCTGGGTCCGCTCGATGAGGCTGCCAAGGGCATGATCGCGGGGCTCTTGGCGCCCGCTGTGCCGCCGGAGCCCGCCAAGCAGCAGGCCTTCTTCGCCCCCTCCTACGCCGGCCTGAGCGAGCGGGACCGGCTGTGGTACTTGCAGGCGGCCGCCAACCTCAAAAAGCTGCTGGTCTACAACAGCGGCGTCATGCCATTGGGGCTCTTGGCCTTTTGCCTGGAGCATGCACGCGAGGCGGCCGATAGCCCACAGGGCGTCTTTGCGGCCATCCGCCAGCGCTTTGCCCCCTGGAAGGGCAGCCAGCTGGCCGCCAGGCTGGATCACATCAAAGAGTTTCGCAATACCTACATTGCCCATCAGGAGCACGAACTGACCGATGTGGAGCTGGCGCGCACGGAGCTGCGCAACTGGATCAGTGGGCTGGCGGCCATCTATCGGGCGCACCACACAACAGCCTAAATGCTTCCAAATTGATCGTGCGTGATCCCCTCTGGCAGGAGCCGGGTCACCCGGTGCGCGCCTGACTGCGCCCGGGCGGGCGCCCCGGCGATTAGAAATCACCCCTGGAGGGCGCTGCGGCACCGGTCGTCCATCTCCATGGACGAAGCCCGGAACCTGTCGGCGGAGGCCGACAACCGGCCCGCAGGCCCTGAGAGTCCGATTTCTAATCGGCTGGCATTTTATCCCATCCGTAAATCTTTGTTCATCTTCTCTTGACACGCTAGAACATTTGTGCTATTCTATGCCCGTAACACCCTCCGCTGAAGGAGGGCAAGGGCACAGGGGCGCCGCACCCGGTTGGGGCCGGGGGCGGAGGGGCCTCAGGTGTGCGGCCGACTGGGCCGGCACCGGCAAGCTAGACGCCGGCGCTGGCCCTTTTTGTTTCCCGCCAGAGCAGACGCCAGGCCTCAAAGGCTTGAGTCTCGGTGTAACGTTGGACGCAAGCGGGCGTATGCCCGTGGTGCGCGCCGGCGCCTGGCCCCAACCGGGCGCCGGGTCGGGCGGGCCGGGCCGGGGAGCACGGCGGCTTCTCGGCCTGGCTCACGAAGATAATAAGTAATAAGTAATAAGTAATACGTAATAGGTAATAGGTAATAGGTAAAGCTATCCTGGGATGAGGCCTGTTGCCTGGCTTGCGCTGCTCTCATGCGGGCCGTTGGAGAGCAGCATCTCAGACAATATGACAAGTTTACTTATTACGCATTACTTATTACAGAGGGAGGCAAAACCGATGGGCCTGCGCGAGCAACTGGCCGAGCGTTTCTTCAGTGACATCATCCGCACGCGGGTGGAGCAGGCGGTCAAGGTGGTGGATGACCGCTGGTGGCAGGAGCTGGGGCGCGCCTCGGCGCCGCAGGACCGCCCCTGGGCCGATGCGCGGAGCGAGATGGAGCAAGCGCTGGAGGCGTGGCGCGTGAATCCGCTGGCCTTCCGCATCGTGGCGCTGACGACCGATTTCGTGGTGGGTGCAGGGCTGCGCGTGCGCGCGAGCGAGCCGTGGGCGCAGGAGATCGTGGACCGCTTCTGGGGTCACCGGCAGAACGGCATCGCCCGCCGCCTGTACCGCTGGTGCGACGAGCTGACGCGCACGGGCGAGCTGTACCTGGTGCTCTCGACCAACCCCGCCGACGGCATGTCGTACGTGCGCGAGGTGCCGGCGGTGCGCATCGACCGCATCGAGACGGCCGCTGATGACCTGGAGCGCGAGCAGCGCTACCATGAGCTGACGGGCGAATTGGAGGGCCGCTGGTGGCCCGGCCCGGGTGCGGCCGATGCGCTCACCGTGCCGCAGCTGATGCTGCACTATTGCGTCAACCGGCCGGTAGGCAGCCTGCGCGGGCAGGGCGACCTGGCGCCGATCCTGCCCTGGCTCAAGCGCTACAAAGAGTGGCTGGAGGACCGGGTGCGCATCAACCGCTTTAAGAGCGCCTTTCTGTGGCAGGTGACGGTCAAGAATGCCGGGCCGGGCGTGCTGGAGCGCAAGCGGGCGCAGTACCTCCGCCCGCCGAGCCCGGGGAGCATCATCGTTACCGACGAGTTTGAGGAGTGGAAGGCCGTGCAGCCGGGGATCGCGGCCGACGATGTGTTCCACGATGGGCGGGCCATGCGCCTGATGGTCGCCGCGGGGGCGGGCATCCCGCTGCACTTTTTGGCAGAGGGGGAATCGGCTACGCGGGCCACGGCGCGGGAGATGAATGGCCCCACCTACCGCCACTATGCCCATCGCCGGCAGCAGTTTGCCGATTGCCTGCTCGACCTCTGTACCTGGGTCGTGCGCCGTGCGCAGGCAAAGGGGCAGGGCCCGGCCGACCTGGGGGCGGAGCTGGGGCTCGAGTGCGAAATGGAGGCGGGAGATACGGAGGGGGCGTAATAAGTAGAGTCCATTGGCGCGGCGGGCCCTACTCCAGGTCGCGCTCAGGCCAGATGATCCTTGAAGCAGCAGGCGCCCCGCAATGACGATTTTACTTATCACGCATTACTCATTACGGACAAACCTCGTGTCATGTGCGAAAGGAGGGAATCATGTCTTGGACCCAGGTTGAGCTGGCGGTGACGGCGGGCGGCGGGCGCGAGTTCGAGGTGGTGTGCATCCGGCCGGGGGCGGCGAACGGGCTGCGCTACCCGGCCCCGGTGCTGGAGGCCTCGACGGCCCTCTGGGACGGGGTGACGTCGTTCGTCGATCACGGCAATGCCCTCGACCGGACACGCGCAGGCTATCGCAGTGTGCGCGATGTGTGCGGGGTGATCGCCGCACCGCGCTGGGACGCGGCGCGGGGAATCGTGGCGCGGCTGCGCCTGGCCGGCCCGGCGGGTGATGCGCTGGAGCCGCTGCTGGCGGCCCTGGTGCGCGACCGCGCGGAGGGGCTCGCGACGCCGAATGTGGGCCTCTCGGCGGACCTGCTGGTGGCGCAGCGCGAGGGCGAGGTGCTTGAGATCGAGCGTGTGCTTTCGGTAGACGTGGTGGTGGACCCCGCCGCCGGGGGCCGCGTGGAGCGGGTGCTGAACGGCGGCGCGCCCCCCATGCCTGCGTTACACTCAGGGCAAGCGTTTGGCCCTTCTCCTGCCTTGGGGAGAAGGAAGGATTTTGCAGAGGCGGAGTCTTCCCGCCCGGAAGGAGAGGAAACGATGGCAGAGAACGACGCCCCCCAGATCCCGGCTGCCCCGGCACCGGCTACGCGTGAGGACCCCGCGCCGGATCTGCTCTTGCAGAGCGAACTGGCCGAGGTGCGCGCCGCACGACGCGAGATGACGGCGGCCTACCTGCGCACAGCCCTCGCCGCCAGCGGCCTGCCCCTGCCCATGCAGCAGGCTGTGCAGGTGCGCCTGGCCCAACGCGCCGATTACACCGTGACCGACGTGATGCAGGAGGTCGAGTCGCAGCGCACCGTCTGGGCGGCGCTGCAGGAGGAGCAGACGGTGCGCAACCTTGGGCCCCGCACCAGTGTCGGCGGCATGCTGGACAGCCTGGACCGCCTGCAGCTGGCCGCTGAGCGCCTGTTGGGCGTGCGTGGGGCGGCGGGGGCCGCCGACGCACCCCGCCTGAGCGGCCTGCGCGAGCTCTACCTGCTGCTCAGCGGTGATTACGAGATGCACGGCCGCTTTAACCCCGAGCGGGTGAGCCTGGCCAACGTGGATAGCAGCACCCTCACCAACGTGGTCAAGAACGCCCTGAACAAGGTCCTGGTGCAGTCCTTCGCGCTGCGGCCGCAGTGGTGGCAGCCCATCGTGCTGGAGGAGGATTTCCCCTCCCTCAACGATGTGACCTGGATCACCCTGGGCGGCTTTGGCGACCTGCAGACGGTGGCCGAGGGCGACTCGTACCAGGAGCTGGCTGCCCTGACCGACAGCGGCGAGGTCAGCGCCTGGACCAAGAAGGGCGGCTATATCGGCATTACCCTCGAGACCTTTGACCGCGACGACGTGGCCGCCGTGCGCCAGGTGCCGCGCAAACTGGGCCTGGCGGCCTGGCGCACCCTCTCGCTGAGCATCGCGAGCCTCTTCACCGACAATGCCGGCGTCGGCCCCTTCTGGCCCAGCTCACAGGCGGTGAAGCACCTTTTCTCTGCCGATTATGGCAACCTGGGCACATCGGCCCTCTCGGCCTCGTCGTGGGATGCAACCGTGCAGGCCATGTACAAGCAGGCAGAGGCCGGCTCGGGCAAGCGCATGGGCGTGCGGCCGCGCTGGCTGCTGGCCCCGATTGAGCTGGAAAAGACGGCCCTGACCATCCTCAAATCGGCGGGCGAGCCGGGCACAGGCAACAACGATGCCAATGTCCGCGCCGGCAGCTTTGGCGTTATCACCTGCCCCGAGTTCACCGACGCCAACGATTGGGCCGCCGTCGCCGACCCGAGCGACCAACCGGGCATCTGCATCGGCTATCGCTTCGGGCGCACGCCGGAGCTTTTCGTGGCTGATGAGAGCACCGTCGGCTCGATGTTCACCAATGACGAGATGCGCATCAAGGTGCGCTTCCTCTATACCGTGGGCGTGGCCGATCCCAGGGCGTTGTACAAGCATAACGTGGCATAGTACGGCGCGGGGCTCAAGCCGCCGCGCTGAGAGTACAAAGCCCCCTCAAGGGGGCTGGCCAGCCCGAAGGGCTTTGTATTCTCAGCCCGGCGGCTTCAGCCCCGGGTTCTCTTCATAGGAGGTGAAAGATGGATTTTCCGCTCGATCCCGGCGGTTTGTTGGACCCCGTGGCCGCAGCAGCGCTGGCCGGGCTGCTGGCGCAGTGGCTCAAGGCGTATCTGCCCAGTTGGCGCTACACGAATCTGCTGGTGCTGGCGCTGGCCGTGGCCGTCGAGCTGGCGGCGACCGCTGTCTCGGGAGTGGGGAACTGGTGGGGCGCCCTGTGGGCAGGGTTCCTCGGCGCTTCCATCGCGACCCTGGGCTATGAGACGGTGCAGAATCTGGTAGGCACTGAAGGTGATGCGTGACCGTAATAAGTAAACCGTAATAAGTAAACCGTAATAAGTAAGGTCGCCATGCCGGGATGCATTTTGCTCTTCGTGCTACCTGCCCTGGCGAGGCTTACGTGAAACAACAGGCACAGCGCAGTGGCGACCTTACGCATTACGTTTTGATCATTACGGAGGCTCGCGCGGAGGCGCAGGGGGCGCAGGGGGGATGTCAGCGCCAGGCGCGCCGGGCGCCCAGGGCCATCTTGGCTGAGGGGCGGTGGCCGGGGCTCGCGCGGCCGGGGGCCTTTCCCGGGCGCCGGAGGACGCCCGCCGATGGGACCTTTGCGCCCCCTGCGCCTCCGCGTGAGCCGATTCTGGGAGGAATAAAGAGATGGAAGGCTTGCATGAGATCCATGCCCGCCTGCGGGCGGCTGATGTGGCCCTGGCGCGCATGCGGGGCGGTTCGAGCGAGCTGGCCGCGGTGCGCGAGGCGACGGGCGCGCTGCTGGTGGCGCTGCACGAGCTGGTGGGGCTCTACGAGCGGCAGTTGCTCGCCGCAACGGGTGGGCCGGTGGGCGCTGAGGTAGGGGCAGGCCTCAGGCCCGCCCCTGCAGGGTCTGTACCGGCCGCCCAGGAGCGTGGCGGCAACCGGTCGCGGAGTCGTGAGCGGGGAGGCCCGAGATGAGCGCCGCTTATCGGCACGGTAATGCCGCCGCTCTCGCCCAAAGTGGGCCTTGCCAGCTCGTGGCAGCGCTCGCCACCCTCGGTAGTGGGGGGGGCACGGTGCAGGTGTACGATGGGCTCGACGCCGGCGGCGATCTGGTCCTGACGCTGGCGGTGAACAGCTCTTCGGCTAGCTTTAGCCCGGCCGCGCCCATCGCCCTGCACCGGGGCCTGTACGTGGCTGTGACGGGCAGCTGTGAGTATACCGTGGTGTGGGTGTAGCAGGATGAGTAGCCTCAATCCGCACGAAACCTGGCTTCGGGCCGGCTGATTCGCTTCGCGCCCGTCCGGCTACATCCAAAGGGGTCCGCTGGGCGGTGGCGGAGCAAAGGACCCAGCGGCATCCCAGGGCCTATCGCACAAAGGAGAGTATAGGCATGTCTACCCTGACGCAACTGGTCGACAACATCGCGGCAGACCTGAAGGACACAGGCAACGTCGCCTGGTCGGCGGACGAGCTGAAGCGGGCGGTGCGCTGGGCACTGCACGAGCTTTCCTGGGCGGCGCCGCGCCGGGGGACGGCCACGATCATTGCCCGGGAGAGCACCCGCGAGTATTCGCTCGCTGCGGCTGGGGTGACGGGCCTGCTTTTCATCACCGAGGTCTGGTATCCCTACGACGAGGAAGACCCCGCCTACCCGCCGCAGAGCGTGCCCTGGCGGCTGCTGGATGATGACACCCTCTGGCTCGATGTGGCGAGCGTGACTGGTGGCGAGACGATCCGGCTCTTCTGTGCGCAGCCACAGACGGTGTCGGGGCTGGACGGGGCCGCGGCCACGACCCTCTCGACCGAGCAGGAGGAGCTGGTCTGCCTGGGGGCTGCGGGCTATGCGGCCCTGCAACGCGCCCAGGAATCAATCGGCCGGGTGAACGTGAGCCAGCAGGCGCCCCGCCTGTGGCGCGAGTGGGGCGAGCAGCGCCTGCGCCAGTTTCGTGGGCGGCTGGCCCAGCTCGCCCGGCGCGAGATGCAGTGGCGCGCCGCCTGGACGGAAGGGTGGAAAGCATAATAAGTAATAAGTAATCCGTAAGGTCGCAATTGCGGAGTGCATGTTGCTCTTCGTGGCGCCTGCTTCAGCGAGATTAGCTGAAAGCAACGAGGTTGTCGAGATGGAGGCCTTACGAATTACTTATTACTTATTACAGAGGGGAGGGGCTCATGGATCTCTATCGTGCGATCATCCGCCGCTTCGACCCGGGCGCCTGGCAGGCCGACGTGGAGCTGATTGGCGCGCCGGCGGGGTTGCTGGCGGGGGTGCCGGTAGCGGCGGGCCTGGGGCCCGCGCTGCTGCCGGCGGGCGCGAAGGTGTGGGTGGCGCTGGGCAGCGCCGGAAGCCCAGCGGCAGGGCTGGTGCTCGCGCCCTATGGGCAGCCGCCGGCCCCGTGGGTCAGCTCGCGCCTGCTCCGGCCCACCATCGTCACGGCCGAGCAGATTGCGCTGACCGGCTGCACGGCGACGTCGTTCGTCAATGTGGATGGCCTCAGCCTGACGCTCACCCTCGAGACGGCGGGCGCGGCGCTCCTGCTGCTGGCCGCTACGGGCCATATCTCCAGCAGCGGCGTGTCGTACACCCTGGCTTGCTATCACGACGACGGCCACGAAACGACCCAGCTTACCCCGGTCGAGACGGTCGGCGGCCCGGGCGCCGCAGTAGACGAGACCTGGGGCCTGACCTGGCTGGGCCTGCAGAGCGGCATCGCGGCGGGCGAGCACACCTTTGTGCTCAAACACCGGGTTTCGTCGGGGCAGGCGGTGCTGGAGCGGGCGAGGCTGGTGGCGGTGGCGGTCGGGGCGTAATCCGTGATGTGTGATGCGTAAGGTCACCATCTCCGAATGCATGCTGGAGCGCACAAGTTTTGCCGGGGCGAGCATCACGAGGAGCAGAGTGGATGCGAAATGGCATCCTTACGGATCACGAAGGAGGGGGCAATGTCACCCAAGTCGCAAAAACGCCGTTGCGCGCATGGAGCTTGCCGCGCCTGGGCGATGCACGGCGGCACGCTGTGCAGCGCGCATGCCGGGCGCGTGCGCCGGTCGCGGCGACTGTCACAGAAGGTCGCCTCCGCCGTTGAGCCGGGTGAGGAGAAGCGAGAGCCGCCGCCACAGGCGCAAGAGACGCTGGCGGCTGGGCCCGGTGAGGAGGTGCAGGAGCTTCCGACGCTGGAATCGGAGATCAAGCTGCTGGCCGCGCGCCGCAACAAGGTAGATAAGGCGCTGCAAGAACACCTCGACAATAAGGATGCGGACCCGCACGAGGCGCTGCGCTACCTGACGGTGCTGGCGCAGGTCGGCCGCAGCCTGGCGACGATGCTGGTGCAGCGCTCGGCCCTCGGCGGCGCCCGCGAGCTGGAGGACTTTTTCGGCGCCGTGTCGGTGCG
>DAOTVS010000073.1:0-6537 GCA_034436375.1 Anaerolineae bacterium
TGAGTACGTCCGGTGGTGTGGGAGGACGGGGGCCGTGAGGCCCCCTCCTACCCGATTTGATGTTACTGCTTGAGCTGGTCGAGCTCGATCTTGGAGCAATCGAGCGCGGCGAGCTGTTGGTAGAGGCGGAAGCGTGTGGCCACGTCCTGCTTGGCTTCAGCCATGAGGCGGGCCGCCGTCTCGGGATCCGACCGCTGGAGCTGGCGGAAGCGGTTCTCGCTGTAGTAATACTCTTCGAGGCCAATCTTGGGGGGCCGAGAGTCGAACTGCAGCGGGTTCTTGCCCTGCTCGGCCAGGCGCGGGTCAAAGCGGTAGAGCGGCCAGTAGCCAGATTCGACCGCCTTCTTATCCTCGCCGAGGCCGGTAGTCATGTTGATGCCCTGCATGGCGCAGTGTGAGTAGGCGATGATCAACGACGGGCCCTCGTAGGATTCGGCCTCGACAAAGGCCCTGAGCACCTGCCCCGGGTTGGCGCCCATGGCGACGCGCGCGACATAGACGTTGCCGTAGGTCATGGCCATCATACCCAGGTCCTTTTTGGGCGCACGCTTGCCGGCTGCCGCGAACTGGGCGACGGCGCCGCGCGGCGTCGACTTGCTCATCTGGCCGCCAGTGTTCGAGTAGACCTCGGTATCCAGAACCAGGATGTTGATGTTCTTGCCCTGGGCGATGACATGGTCGAGCCCACCGTAGCCGATGTCATAAGCCCAGCCGTCACCGCCAAAGATCCAGACGGAACGTTTGATAAGGAAATCCGTCAGGGTCAGGAGCTGTTTCGCGTCGGACGAGCCGCAGGCCTCGAGGACCGGGCGGAGCTCGGCCACGCGGGCGCGCTGCGCCTCGACGCCAGCCTGGGTCGACTGGTCGGCGTTCTTGATGGCCGCAAACAGCCCGGCGTTGGCTTGGCAGGCATCGCAGTCGCAGGCCGCCACACGGTCGAGCAGCTCGAGGGCGAAGGCCGACTGTCGCTCGGTCGTCAGGCGCATGCCCAGGCCAAACTCGGCCGCATCCTCAAAGAGCGAGTTGGACCAGACCGGCCCGCGCCCGTCTGCCCGCTGGCAGTAGGGCGTGACCGGCAGGTTGCCGCCATAGATGGACGAGCAGCCGGTGGCGTTGGCGATCAGCGCCCGGTCGCCGAAGAGCTGGCTGACCAGCTTGATGTAGGGCGTCTCGCCACAGCCCGCACAGGCGCCGGAGAACTCGAACAGCGGGCGCACGAACTGCGAGCCCTTGACCGTGGTGCGATCGTAACGGGCCGGGTCCGTCTCGGGCAGGCTGAGGAAGAAGGCGAAATTCTCCTTCTCCTGCTCGCGCAGCGGGGCCTGAGGCGCCATATTGATGGCGCGCTGCTCGGTGCGCTGGCCACTGGCATCCTTCTTTCGTGCCGGGCAGTTATAAACGCAGGAGCCGCAGCCGGTGCAGTCCTCAGGGGCGACCTGGACGGTGAACTTCATCCCCTGCAGGTCGCGCGCCTTGTAGTTGGCCGACTTCCACGCGGCGGGAGCGTTGGCCAGGAGGGCCGGGTCATAGGCTTTGATGCGGATGGCCGCATGCGGGCAGACCAGGGAGCACTGGCCGCACTGGATGCAGGTGTCGGGGTCCCACACAGGGATCTCGACCGCCACATTGCGCTTTTCATACTGCGACGTGGCCGTTGGGTAGGTGCCATCAACCGGGAAGGCCGACACGGGCAGGTCATCGCCACGGAAGGCAATGATCTCGCCGGTGACCTTTTGCACGAACTCGGGCGCATCCTCGGGCACAGCACGACGCATCGGGATGGTGGAGGTGACCCTGTCGGGCACCGTGACCTGCTCGATGTTGGATACGGCCGTGTCGATGGCCTTAAAGTTCATATCGACAACCTTTTGGCCCTTGTCGCCATAGGTGTCTTCGACAGCCATCTTAATCAGCTCGAGTGCTTTGGCCTTGTCCAGGATGCCAGAGATGAGGAAGAAGGCCGTCTGCATGATCGTGTTGATGCGGCCGCCCAGGCCGATGGATTGGGCCAGGCGCACGGCGTCGACCACGAAGAGCTTGATCTGCTTGTCGATGATCTGCTGTTGCACAAAGGCCGGCAGGTGCTCCCACACCTCATCCTTGCCATACGGGCTGGCGACCAGGAATGTGGCGCCGGGCTCGGCGTAACGCAGCATATCATACTGCTCGATGAAGCTCCAGTTGTGGCAGGCGACGAACTGGGCCGACCCGGGCTGCACCAGATAGGTCGAATGGATGGGCACCTGGCCAAAGCGCAGGTGCGACACTGTGAGGCCCATGGACTTTTTCGAGTCATAATAGAAATAGCCCTGGGCATAGTTGGGCGTCGCCTTGCCGATGATCTTGATCGAATTCTTGTTGGCGCCAACGGTGCCATCGGAGCCAAGGCCGAAGAACACGGCGCGGTGCACGCCCGCGGGCTCGGACGAGTAAGCCGGGTCATAATCCAGGCTGCTGCCAGAAACGTCATCCTTGATGCCCACGGTAAAGTGGTTCTTGGGCCGCGCGAGCTTGAGGTTGTCGAGGACGGCCTTGGCCATGGCGCCGGTGAAATCCTTGGAGCCCAGGCCATAGCGCCCGCCGACGATGCGCGGGTAGATGGCGCACTCAAAGAGCCCTTCCGACATGGCCTCGCCAATGGCAGCGCGCACGTCGGTGTAGAGCGGCTCGCCCTGGGCGCCCGGCTCTTTTGTGCGATCGAGCACAGCGATGGTCTGCACGGTATTGGGCAGCGCCTTGACAAAGGCTTCGGTCGAGAAGGGACGGTAGAGGTGGACCTTGACCAGGCCAACCTTTTCACCCGCGGCGACCAACTTGTCGACCACTTCCTGCATGGCCTCGGCGCCTGAGCCCATCATCACGACCACACGCTCGGCCTCAGGATGGCCGACATAGTCGAAGAGATGGTACTGGCGGCCGACGATCTTGGCGAAACGGTCCATCATCTGCTGCACGATGCCTGGCGTGGCAGTGTAGAAGGGGTTGACCGTCTCGCGGCCCTGGAAGTACACATCTGGGTTCTGCGAGGTGCCGCGCATGCGGCCGCGCTCGGGCGAGAGGCCGCGCGCCCGGTGGGCGGCCACCCACTCGTCGTCAATCATGGCCCGCATGTCGTCTTCGGTCAGCTCCTCGACCTTTTGCACTTCATGGGAGGTGCGGAAACCGTCAAAGAAATGGAGGAAGGGCACGCGGCTGGCCAGGGTCGAGGCATGGGCAATGAGGGCCAGGTCCATAACTTCCTGCACGCTGTTGGAGCACAGCAGCGCAAAGCCCGTCTGGCGAGTCGCCATCACATCCGAGTGATCCCCAAAAATGGACAGCGCGTGCGTGGCCAACGCGCGGGCGGTCACGTGAAAGACCGTCGGTGTGAGCTCACCGGCGATCTTGTACATGTTGGGGATCATGAGCAAGAGACCCTGGGAAGCGGTGAATGTGGTGGTTAGAGCGCCCGTCGTCAATGCCCCATGCACGGCGCCCGCCGCACCGGCCTCCGACTGCATCTCGGTAACACTCGGCACCGTGCCCCAAATATTCTTCTTGCCCGCGGCTGACATGGCGTCGGCCAATTCACCCATGGGCGAGGAGGGCGTGATGGGGTAGATCGCAATGACCTCGCTCAGAGGGTGGGCAACGTGGGCAGCGGCCGTGTTGCCGTCGATGGTAACCATGTGGCGTTCCACTGAATAACTCCTTTCGAACCTTTACCGCGCCTAATAGAGTGACGTCGTTGTTACCGGCGCCGGTTGGATATTGTACCACGAACGGGCGTGGATGACAACGTTCTATTCTTTCGAAGAACCTTATTCCCCCGTGCAGGGAGGTGCAGGGAAAGCGCATTGGGCAAGGATTGCCAGCCATGTGCATTTTGTGTATGCTGAGGTTAGCGAGGGCCCATTACCGAAGCAGGGCATGGGAGGAGGGGGCAGATGGGCAGCAGTGATGCCGAGCGGAGCGCAGATAGGCCGGATTTCGCCTTGTTCGATGAGGCCCTGGCTGCGGCGATGGAGCGCCTGGGGGTGCCTGGCGCGGCGGCAGGCCTGATCTATGGCGGCAGCGAGCACGTGGTAGGGCTGGGGGTGACGAGCATCGAGCACCCCCTACCCGTGGACGGCGACACGCTCTTCCAGGTCGGCTCGATCACCAAGACAGTGACAGGCACGGCGGTGATGCGCTTGGTCGAACTGGGCTTACTCGAGCTGGACGCGCCCGTGCGCACCTACCTGCCGGAGCTGCGCCTGGCCGACGAGGGGACGGTCGCGCGCCTGACGCTGCGGCACCTGCTGACGCACACCGCCGGCTGGCAGAGCGATTACTTTTACAACGCCGGCTCCGATGCCGATGCCCTGGCGCGCTATGTGGCGAGGATGAGCGAGCTGCCGCAGCTGACGCCGGTGGGCACGGTGTGGGCGTACAACAGCCCCGGACTGAGCCTGGCGGGCCGGGTGATCGAGGTGGTGACCGGCCAGAGCTACGAGGCGGCGATCCGGGAGCTGGTGCTGGCGCCGCTGGGTATGGCGCGGTCGTGCTTTACGGCGGAGGAGGCGATCACACACCGGGTGGTGGCCGGCCACTATGCGCGCGGCGGGGAGGCACTCGCCGTCGTGCACGCCTGGGCCATACCGCGGGCGCTGCGCCCCTCCGGAGGGCTGGTGACGACGGTGCATGACATGCTGCGCTATCTGCGCCTGCACCTGGGCGGCGGCCCGCGGCTGCTGGCGCCCGAGTCGCTGGCGCTGATGCAGGCGGCGCAGGTGCAGGCGGGGGGCAAGGCGGATGCCTGCGGCCTCACCTGGATGCTGAAGGACCTGGACGGCGGGCGCATCGTGCGGCACGGGGGCGGCACCTCCGGGCAGTGGTCGGAGTGCCTGCTGGCGCCGGAGCGGGGGTTCGGGCTCATCCTGCTGACCAACGCCGAGGCGGGCGAGGCGCTGAACGACGAGACCAGCCGCTGGGCGCTGCGGCGCTACCTGGGGATGGAGGAGCCGGCGCTCACCCCACTGAGCCTGCCGGAAAGCGAGCTAGCCGCCTACGCGGGGCGGTACGAGGCGGCGTTCGCCACGGTGGACTTGAGCGTGCACGATGGGGAACTGATCGCCCAGGTCACCTACCGGAGCGGCTTTCCCACCAAGGACTCGCCGCCGCCCCCGTTGGTGCCGCCGGTGCGCTGCACGTTCTACCGGCCGGACCGCATGGTCGTGACCGAGCCGCCGCTGCAGGGGTACCGGGGAGAGTTCCTGCGCGGTGTGCAGGGGGAGGTCGAGTGGATGCGGTTCAACGGGCGGATCTACGTAAAACGTGAAACGTGATCCGCAAGGCGCCAGTGTGCTGCTCCTGTGGAGCACAGGAGTACATTCCAGAACCGCCGGTGACCGGGTCTTTCGCTTCGCGCC
The DNA here is from genome assembly GCA_034436375.1 of Anaerolineae bacterium. GTDB lineage: Bacteria > Chloroflexota > Anaerolineae > SpSt-313 > SpSt-313 > DAOTVS01. The sequence continues at coordinate 5,391 of DAOTVS010000073.1, forward strand.
TCCCCGGTACGGACCTTTTAGGGGGAATTGGAGGTCTGGATTGCGCTGCGGGCCGCCCCTCCGCGGCGGCCCGCAGCGCAATCCAGACCTCCAATTCCCCCTTGGGCTGAGGCCGGCTGGCAGTGGAAACAGAGCACCCGGCTACCTCCCAAGCTGCGGCCTCCTTTGGGGTACACTCGTAACACAAGGATGGCTTGACCAAAGACCCTGCCCCCGCTATTCTCAGGGGATCCTGAGCGGCGGAGGGATGTGTATGCCCAGGGTCTCGATCGAGCGGGAAGACTGCATCGGCTGCGGCCAGTGCTGGACGACGTGCCCCGATTTCTTTGTGCAGAATGACGATGACGGCCACAGCCAGGTGCGGGAGCCGTTCCGGCTGGATGGCCGCATCGGCGAGGGCGAGGCGCCGGCGGAGCTGGAGGCGTGCGTGACGGAGGCGGCGGACGGTTGCCCCGTGGAGGTCATCCACGTGGAGTAGGCGGGCGGCGAACCCGGTTCGCTCTGCAGCCCGGCAGTGGGCCTGGTGCCCACCGCCGGGCTATTGATTCGCCTCCAGCAGAGGCTCTTCTTGTAGCGGGAAACAATCGGTGATATAATGATGTATGACCGTAAAAAATATTCAGTCACACAGAAGCAGGGTTGAGCATGCCGAAAGCCTTTAGTGAACGTGAGAAAGAACTGATTCGCCAGCGCCTCCTGGAGCACGGCTACAGGCTGTTTTCGGCCTATGGGCTCAAGAAAACCAACATCGAAGAAATCGCCAGGGCAGCCGGGATCTCAAAAGGGGCGTTCTATGGCTTCTACGAGTCTAAAGAGGCGCTTTTCATGGATGTCATTGAAGAGGCCGAAACCCGAGTCCGCCAGGAGCTCTTGGCGGTCATTGACCTGCCGGGGCCATCTCCCCGGGCCCGGCTGCTCGCCGTGCTGCAGAAAGCCTTTAGCCTTTTCGGGGCGATCCCTATCCTGCAGTTTCTGACGGGGAGTGATTATGACCTGCTCTTCCGCAGGGTTCCCCCAGAGAAGCTCCAGGAGCACCTGGCCAACGATCGCGCATTCTTCGAGGAGCTGACCGCCCGCTGCCGGAACGCGGGCATACCCATCCAGGCGCAGCCCGAGCTGATCACCCGCTTGGTGTACCCCCTCGTCC
>DAOTVS010000074.1:0-10333 GCA_034436375.1 Anaerolineae bacterium
GCGCCGACATCGGCATCGCTATGGGCATCACCGGCACCGATGTGGCCAAGGAGGCCGCCGCCATGATCCTCACCGACGACAACTTTGCCACCATCATCAACGCCGTCGAAGAGGGCCGCGGCGTCTACGCAGCCGTGAAGCACTTTGTCACCTACCTCTTCACCAGCAACGTTACCGAGGCCGTGCCCTTCATCCTGTTCGTCCTCTCGGGCGGGCGCATCCCCCTGGGGTTGACCGTGCTGCAGGTCATCGCTGTAGACCTGGGCACCGACATCTTCCCCGCCCTGGGTCTGGGGTTGGAGCTGCCCGAGCCGGGGGTGATGGAGCGGCCGCCGCGCCGCCGGACCGAGCACCTGATCGATCGCGCGCTCTTGCTGCGCGCCTGGCTCTGGCTGGGCCTCTGGGGGAGCTTTTTCTCGCTGGCCGCGTTCTTCTACACCTACTGGATCAACGGCTACTGCTGCCGCTTCGCACCCCTGCCGGGGCCGGCTCAGGCCCCTATGCTCTACGCGCTCGCAACGACCATGACCCTCACCGGCATTGTGGCCACGCAGATCGGCAACGTCTATGCGGTGCGCGCCAACCCTACCTCCACGTTCAAAATCGGCCTCTTCTCCAATCCGGCGGTGAACTTGGGCGTGCTGGCGGAGCTGGCCATCATTATCGCCATCGACTTTTTGCGGCCGCTGCAGTTCGTCTTCGGCACCGAGCCCCTCGGTTGGCGGCAGATCATCTTCCTGCTACCCATCCCCTTCCTGTTCTTCTTTATTGAGGAGGGGCGCAAGTGGGTAGTGCGGCATCGGCACAGGAATAGGGAGAGCAGGGCGAGCGGAGTGGAGTGAAAAACGACGGGGGGCTTCTTCCTAGATCCTCTTGCTCCCTGCCAGCGCTCCGGCCCGCCTCCGGCCCAAGGCAGCATAGGCGGCACCCAACCCGAGCACAGCCAGGGAAAAGAGGCTCAGCACAAGGCCGATGCGGTAGCCCGGTGGGTCATAGTGGAATTGGATCACATGCTCGCCAGCCGGCACGGACACGCCCCGCCACAGATAGTCCGTCGGGTAGACATGGCCTGGCCGGCCATCGATCGTCACGCTCCAGCCATCCTCATAGGCTTCGGTCAGCACGAGAAAACTCGGCCCCGTCGAGCGGCTACGCACTGTCACGCTGTCTGTGCCATACTCCGTAATCGCCAGCTCTGCCGGGACCGTGAGCGGCCCCGGTAGTGCCCCATTTCCGACCTCCACCAACGCCTCCTGCCGCGGGTCAAACATTGTTGATAGCACGCCCGCCAGTGCCTGGGCCTCATCTTGGGCGGCACTCAACTGTGTTACTGCAAAGAGGCGCGGCAGGGCATTCCGCACCCGGTAGATGCGCACATCGCCATCGTAGACCAGGTCAAAACGGTCTGCCGGCAGATCGCGCCTACAGACGACATACTGTACACCCAGAAGCTCAGTGACGGGCCATTCGGGCTGCCAACGCTGGCGGTGGATATCCTGGCCGCCCATCTGCTTGTACAGGGCCGAGAGTCTCCTGGGCGCGGGAAGATCGTAGCCGCCGATCTCCGGAATGCCAGTGACCATGCCTGCATTGTATTGGAAGGCCTGATCAGCGCCCAGCACGCGTACAGGCTGCGTCTGACTGCGGAGAAAGGTCAGCGCAGGCGTATTGGGGTAGAGCCATTGTGCGGGCAACGTAGGGCAGTAGCCACGCCCAAGGGCAATGAGTTCCCCGGCCGTCAGGGCAAGCAGAGCCGCCAACAGCGCCATACGTGCGAGCCTACGGCGCGCATACAGGTACATACAGGCTGCGGAGAGCAAGGCAACGGGCACGGGCAGCCAGGTGCGCACACGGCTCAATCGGAATACGGAGGTCAACGACGGTAACAGGGGCTGCAGCCAACTCACCTGCAGACGCCCCTGCCGTAGGAGCAAGACAATCAGATACCATCCTGCGGCCACCGCCGTAAGGCCCAGGGCAGCGCCCCCGACCACGCGAACCATTCTGCGCAATTGGGTCTGGTCAAACCTGGCCAAGAGCAGATCATCGGCACCATAGCCAGCCAGGACGGCCAGGGAGAAAGCGACGACCACACGCAGCCGTTTGTTCAAGATAGCTGAGAATACCGGCAAGTGGTTCACTGCTTCAAAAAGCGGTACGCGGTAAGCCACACCGAAAGCTGTCACCGCCAAGGCAATGAAGAACAGCCGGCCTTTGCGCCTGGGCCGCATCAGGGCGATAAGGGCCAGAAGCAAGGGCAGCGTACCCACGTAGATGCTCTGCTCAGAATAGTTCTGGTACGCTGCGAAGGGCCAGTAATAGTCGTGAGTTGCCGGGTTGCCAAAGGCATCGGGGAAGATCAGGGCAACAGCCGAAGCCAGACTCGGTCCGACTTTTGGACTATACCACCAGCTATCCTGCGGCCCAATCGATGATCGGCCTCCTGCCAACATGGTGGCACTCTTTTCCAAGTAAAGGCCGAAAGGCAGGGTCTGAACCGCCGTAACGCCGATGCCAATGCTCAGGGCCAGCACGATGCCGAGGGCCAGGTAACGGCAATTGTCAAGATGAGTACTTACAAGCTTGTAGGCAGCATAGGCGGCAATGACGACCAGGACGTGGAAATAGCTCTCGTAGTGGCCCGGTAGTCCGGCCAGGGCTATGAAGATTGCCAGCAACACCAGCCACAGTTGCACCCGCCTGGAGGCGAATACCCGCTGCAACGCCCATAGGGCTGCGGGCAGCCACAGAAAGACATCAGGGATCGGGTAGCCCTGCCACACAACCATGGGGCCACAGAAAGCATAGGCTAACCCCGCTAACAGAGAGGCCCCCCTACTGCACCCGAGGGAGCGCAGGAGGAGGGTCGTAAACAGCGCTGCCAGGTAGAGGCGTATGGCCGCCGCCCAGGCGAAGAATGTGCTCGCTGGCAGCCAGTAACTCAACCAATTCAATGGGTAGAACATAGACGATTGGCCATCTGCGAGGTAGGGCTGGCCACCAAAGATGAACGGGTTCCACAGCGGGAGATGCCCCGTGCGGTGCAGAGTTTCTGCAGCAAAATAGCGCATCGGATAGAACAAATAGTAGAGATCCGAAGTCAAGCCATTCGCTGGCATCTGATATTCTGCCGGAGCGGAAGCACTCCAGAGAGAGTCGCCAAAGGCCAGGTCTGCCGGCAGAAATGCGCCTTGGCCGGCGAGAGCAGGCCCCAGGAAGAAGAGCAAGAGAGGAACCATGACCACGGTCACGAGCAGCAAATCGTTTCGCCGGATAGCCTGCACAAGCCGTGGAGACCCTGCTACTGGGGCAGATGACTGCATGCGCCTTGGGGTTCCTTTCCCTATGGATGAGCCAGCGAACTGGCACGGAGCATTATACGGCATACCTCGCAGAGTCGGAAAACAGCAGGGCATGCCGCTGGCACGCATTTTGCGACAAGGCGCCACTATATAGCCGGGACGATGAGAAGGGGCGGCGCCATGTCGGACGAGGAACGGGAAGCGCTGGTCGCGCGCATCAGAGACCGGGCACAGATACCCTTGGCGATCCTGGCCCTGGTCTGGGTGGCGGTGATCGCCCTTGAGGTCAGCGAAGCACTGCCCCCCACCCTGGGCGTCATCGTGCGCGACCTCGACATCGCCATCTGGCTCATTTTCCTCGGTGAGTTCTTGGTCGAGTTCATCATCGCCCCCCACAAATGGCGCTACCTGCGCACCCACTGGATCACTGCCGTCTCGGTCCTCGTGCCCTTTTTGCGCGTGGTGCGCATTGTGGTGGTCCTGTGGGCCCTGCGCTCCCTCTGGTTGGCCAGTATCTTCCTGGGGGCGAGCCGGGCTGCCCGCCGCACCGGCTCTGTGCTGCGGAGGCGCGGCTTCCAGTACGTCCTGATCATCCTCCTCATCGCTCTGTTTGCCGGTGCGGCGGGGGTCTACTTCCTGGAAAGGGATGACCCGCAGAGCCAGCTAAGGACCTATCCGGCAGCACTGTGGTGGGCTGCTGCCCTGCTGAGTGCCAGCAATTTCTTGACAACGCGCGCCGTTAGCCTAGAATAGGCCGACTGGTTTGACAAGAGGAACGGTATGCCAAGACTTGAAACCCTGACATCCAACGAGGTATACACTGCGCTCGAAAGCTCTCCTGAGGGTCTTACTTCCGAACAAGCCGCCGAACGGTTGGAACACTATGGTCCCAACGTGCTTCGCGAAGCCAAAAAGACCCCCCTCATCGTCCGCTTTCTGGCAAACTTTACCCATCTCATGGCCATCCTGCTGTGGGTAGCCAGCATTATGGCCTTTGTAGCGCAGATGCCGCAATTGGGCATTGCGGTGATTGCCGTTATCGTCATCAACGCGGTCTTTAGCTTCTGGCAAGAGTTCCGGGCCGAGCGGGCTACGGAAGAACTGATGAAGCTATTGCCGCGCTATGCGCGTGTGGTCCGTGGCGGTGAGGAGCAGCGCATCCTGGCCAGCGACCTGGTGCCGGGCGATGTGATTATCCTCGCCGAGGGCGACCATATCTCCGCCGATGCGCGCGTCGTGGAAGAGTTCGAGCTGCGCACCGACAACTCGACCCTCACCGGCGAATCGGTGCCCGTGCGGCGGACGGCCGAGCCCATGCTGCAGACGGACCTGAGCCAGACCGAGATCACCAACTTTGTCTTCGCGGGCACAACGGTCGCTACCGGCACCGGGCGCGCCGTGGTCTTTTCCACGGGCATGAACACGGAGTTCGGCCGCATCGCTGATCTCACACAAAGCATCCACGAAGAGGCCAGCCCGATGCAGGTGGAAGTGGCTCGCGTGGTGCAATGGGTCACCATCTCGGCCGTTGCCCTGGGTGTGATCTTTTTCGTCCTGGCGACGGCGGTGGCCAGCATGCGGCTGGTTGAGGCCTTTATCTTTGGCGTGGGCATTATTGTGGCCTTTGTGCCCGAGGGCCTCCTGCCGACCGTGACCCTGGCCCTGGCGATGGGTGTGCAGCGCATGGCCAAGCGCCATGCGCTGGTGAAAAAGCTCTCCGCGGTAGAGACCCTGGGCTGCACCACTGTCATCTGCACCGACAAGACGGGCACCCTTACTCAGAACGAAATGACGGTGCGCAAGCTCTGGGTTGGCGGCAAGGAGCTGGAAGTCACGGGCTATGGCTATGAGCCTAAAGGGCAGATCGAGGACAACGGCACCCTGGTGGCGCCCGGCAGCAATGCTGATGTCTCGACGCTCTTGAGGGCCGCCGCCCTCTGCAACAATGCGCGTGTGGCGCCTCCTAATGGTGAGCACAAGCGCTGGACCATCCTGGGCGATCCGACCGAGGCTGCTCTCCTGGTCGCCGCTGCCAAGTACGGCCTGCAGGCCGAGCAGTTGGCGGCAGCCGAGCCTCGCCAACGCGAGATGCCCTTCGAATCGCGCCGTAAGCGGATGAGCACCATCCATCTGCGCCAAGACGGGCAGATGGTCGCCTATGTCAAGGGCGCCCCCAACGAGGTGCTCTCGCTCTGCACGCATATCCAGCGCCAGGGGCAGGTGCAGTCGCTCGATGCCACAACTCGAGAAGCCATCGTGGCCGCCAATGACTCGTACGCCCGCCAGGCGCTGCGCGTGCTGGCCGTCGCCTATCGCACTGTTGACAAGTGCGAGTACCCCGACTGTACCTGCGAGACCGTCGAGGACCAATTGACCTTTGTCGGCCTGGTGGCCATGATGGACCCGCCGCGCCCCGAAGTGGCCCGCGCGGTCGAGCTGTGCCATCAGGCGCACGTGCGCATCATCATGATCACCGGCGACTATGGCCTGACGGCCCAGTCGATCGCCCAGCGCGTGGGCATCTTCCGCAGCGGCCCGGGACGCGTCGTCACCGGCGTTCAGCTCGAGCAGATGCCCCACGAGGACCTGCTGCACATCCTCAAGTCTGGCGAGGACCTGATTTTCGCCCGCGTCTCGCCCGAGCACAAGCTGCGGGTCGTCTCGGCGCTCAAGGAACTGGACGAGATCGTGGCTGTGACCGGCGATGGTGTGAACGACGCCCCTGCCCTCAAGCGCGCCGATATCGGCGTGGCCATGGGGCTTTCGGGCACCGATGTAGCCAAAGAAGCGGCCGATATGATCCTGACGGACGACAATTTCGCCTCAATCGTGAACGCTATCGAGGAGGGCCGCGCCGTCTATGCCAACATCAAAAAGTTCACGACCTATATCTTTGCCAGCAACATGCCAGAGGCGGTGCCCTTTATCGCCTTTGTCTTTAGCGGCGGGCGCATCCCGCTGCCGCTGACTGTGATGCAGATCCTGGCCGTAGACCTGGGCACCGACATGGTGCCGGCCCTGGGTCTGGGCGCCGACCTGCCCGAGCCGGGCCTCATGGATGGCCCGCCGCGCAGCCGCAAGGCCCATCTCATCGACCTGCCGCTCTTGGCCCGGGCCTATCTGTGGCTGGGTATGATCGAAGGCATCTTTTCCATGATTGCCTTTTACTGGATCTACTGGACGCGCGGCTTTGCCGGCGTCATCGCGCCGCTGCCGGGCTATGCACAGGCTGGCGTGCTCTATCTGACGGGGACAACAGCGACACTGTCATCGATCATCTGTGAGCAGATTGGTAATGTCTTCGCCTGCCGGTCGCAGCGAGCCTCCATCTTTCAGATGGGCTTTTTGTCGAACCGACTGATCTTGCTGGGCATTGCGACAGAGCTAACCCTCATTATGGCTATCAACTACCTGCGGCCGCTTCAGGCTGTGTTCGGCACAGCGCCGCTCAGGCTGGCTGACTGGGCGTTTCTGTTCACCATCACACCGACCCTCCTTCTTCTGGAGGAAGGCAGGAAGTGGATTGTGCGTCGCAGATCGCAAAAGGAAGAGGGCCAAAGAAAGGTGGGGAGACAGCAATGCGATTTGTCATCGTCGGCTGCGGGCGAGTAGGCGCCCAACTGGCCAACCGATTGTCTCTGCAGGGACATGATGTTGCTGTTGTTGACCGCGACCCGGCGGCTTTTGCGGGCCTGAGCCCGACCTATCGCGGCAAAAAGATCGAAGGCGTGGGGTTCGACCGCGATGTCTTGATCGCGGCGGGCATCGAGCGTGCCGATGGCTTCGCCTCGGTCACCAGCGGTGACAACACCAACATCGTATCGGCGCGCATTGCGCGGCATGTGTTCCGTGTGCCCAAGGTTGTGACGCGCATCTACGACCCCCGGCGGGCCGAAATCTACAAGCGTCTGGGCATCCAGACTATCTCACCGACCGAGTGGGGGGCTACCCGCATCGCCGAGCTGCTCTGTCACTCTGGGATGGCGGTGCTCATGACGATGGGCAGCGGCGAAGTCAACCTGGTCGAGGTCGAGGTCACATCCTACCTGGCCGGCCACAAGGTGAATGATCTGGTCATGCCCGGCGAATCCAACGTGGTGTCGCTGGTGCGCGGCGGCCGGGCGACAGTGCCGACACTGGGAACCACCCTGCAGATGGGGGATGTCTTGCAAGTCTCCATCCAGGCGACGGCCATGGGCCGCCTGGCGGAGATGCTGCGCCTGGCGTAACGGAGGTAGGGGGAATGCGCGTACTGATAGTCGGCGGCGGCCGCACCGGCTCGGAGTTGGCCCGGCTACTCATCCAGGAAAGCCACGAGGTCACGATTATCGAGCAGCGGCCTGAAATCGTCGCCCGTCTGCACAAGGAAGTGCCATCGGCCACCATTGTGGCCGGTGACGGTTGTGAGCCTGCGGTGCTGGAAAAGGCCGCGATACGCAAGGCCGAGATTGTGGCAGCGGTCACCGGTCACGACGAGGATAACCTGGTCGTCTGTCTGCTGGCCAAGCAAGAGTTCCGGGTCCGGCGCACGCTGGGGCGCGTCAACAATCCCAAAAACGAGTGGCTCTTTACGGCCGACATGGGTGTGGATGTACACGTCTCACAGGCGCATATCATGTCTACCCTCATGCGCGAGGAAATGTCCACCCTGGCCATGGCCGTCCTCCTGCACCTGCACCAGGGTGAGGAGGTATTGGTAGAGGATATCGTCGCACCCGGCGCCAGGGCAGCCGGCCGCGCCATCCGCGAGCTTCATCTGCCGGAAAACGCGGTCTTGGTCGCAATCATGCGCAACGACAAGGTGGTCATTCCGCGCGGCAACGTCGTTCTGCAAGCCAATGATCATGTGCTGGCGCTGACCCGGGCCTCAGAGCGCGCCCAGTTGGCCGAGGCCCTGAGTTAACGGTCAGCTATCGGCTCTGATACCAGCGATCTCCCACGGGCTGGCAGGTCTGTGTGAGATTGCTTTTTACCGCAGCTCACGGCCAATCGCTTTCCCCAAGAGCGAGGCGGCGCTCAGCAGGCACCCCGCTGGAGGTGGGGGCGGCACAGGGGCCTCGACCGGCGGCCCCTGTTCACCCTGATAGGCGCGTAAAGCATCGGCCAGCCCCGCCCCCTGGGCATAGGGGCTCAGTTTGAGGTCGATAGCGGCGCTCTTGAGTCGCTCTTTGATATCGGGCGCACGCAGGTCGGGAAAGGCTTCCACCAGCAGCGCCGCCAGGCCTGCGGCCAGCGGCGTGGCCATGCTGGTGCCCGAGGCACAGGTGTAGTATTCGTCGACAGGGCTCCCCATTTTGGTGCCGGCGGCGCGACACGAGGTAATGGTGACCCCCGGCAACAACAGATCGGGCTTGGCCCGGCCATCGCGGGTGGGCCCGCGGGAGGAAAACTCGGCTACCTGCCGGTCCAGCGTGCAGGCGCCAACGGTGATCACCTGACGTGCCGCCCCCGGCGAGCCAATGCTATAGTTGCCGGGCCCCTCATTGCCCGCTGCCACACAGACGACGATCCCTTTGGCCATGATCGTGTCACAGGCGTAAGAGAGGGCATCGGTGCCGTCGGAACTGCCCGCATTGCCCAGCGAGAGGTTCACCACGTGTACCGATTGCTCGGCCGCCCATTCCAGGCCCGCAATCACCGTGCTCGTCATGCCGCTGCCGTCGCTGCGCAGCACTTTGGCAGCGCAGAGCTCGGCCTCCGGCGCCACCCCACGGTATCTCCCGCCGCTGGCTGCCCCTGACCCGGCGACTATCCCCGCCACATGGGTGCCGTGGCCGTGACCATCGTTGGGTCCCTCGCCCGTAAAGTCGGCGCTCGCTGTCACCCGCCCCTGCAGATCAGGATGATTGGCGTCGATCCCCGTATCGACAATCGCCACGCGCACCCCGTGCCCCTTGGGTCCCTCGAACCACACTGCCGGTGCATGAATATAGGGCACGGCTTTGTCCAGATGGACCCGCACCGGCAGGTCGGGCCAGATGTGGTCCACAGCCGGATCCTGCTCCAGGTTGTAGAGGCCGGCAGCCGTCACACGCGCGGCCACAAAGGGCAACACGCGATAGTGTCGTTGGGGCGCGACGCCATCGAGCCCCTGCACACGCGCCACGCGGTCCGCACTGGGCCGGTAGCTCACAATCACCGGCACCTCGCTGCCCGCCGTCGCCAACGGCTCTAACGAAAAGCCCGACCATATCTTGTTTCGGGAAACCACGCCAAGCCTCCTCCGGCCAGGCCCCAATCATCGGCGCTGGCTCTTCGTGATGCTCTGCAAATGGTCGCCCGTGCCCCATGCGCTCCTTCGAGAGTGCACGGCCGGCGCCTGTCTCGCGGGGCTCAAGCCGCCGCGCTGAAAGTGCCAAGCCCCCTCCAGGGGGCTAATCAGCCCGTCAGGCTTTGTATTCTCAGCCTGATAGCTTCCAGCTGACAGGCGGCCCAGTTCCCCAGGACAACATGGCCTAAAAAGCAGAGCCCCCAGGCGAACCTTCATCGGTTCGCCTGGGGGCTCACTGAGGATATCCGGGCTGCCCCGGGCCTAGATGTGGACAAAGAAAGTGAGCACAACGCCGAGAGCGATGAGGAACACGAACAAGATCATCACCGGCACGAGCATGCCCAACATGCGTTGGCCCCAGCTTGGACCACTTTTGGTCGCTTTGGCGGCGGCTTGTGCCCTGGCCTTCTGTGGGTGCTTGATCTTTTCATAGAAATGGTAGGCCGTGGGACCGACGAAAACCGCCGCCAGGAGGATTGCGATCAGGAATTCCACATCTCACTCCATTCTGAGCCCCGGTGAGGCCCCCTGCCCCACCCAAACACACCTGGCATTGTACACAGAATCGGCCCATTCGCGCAAATGGCCGGTATCCGGGATTGCCCGACACACCGATTTCTCTGCCGGGAATCGATCGGCGGAAATCTGCCTGCCGATTTGCCGGGTTAGGGGCTACGCAACTGCCCGGCTATGGGCCTTTAGGGGCGTGGAGTGCTGTCGATTGCTTTGCCGCTCTGCAGAGCGGCAAAGCAATCGACAG
>DAOTVS010000075.1:0-33703 GCA_034436375.1 Anaerolineae bacterium
CGCTCGGCGCTCTCCAGCAGCCCGTAGGGATAGACCTCCCGCTCCGCGGTGTACCGCAGGGTGCCGCCGACGGCCTCGCAGGCGGGAACACCCGTCAAAGGGGATGATCCCCTTTCAGTACTGGCCGTAGCGTTGTACCAGCTCCATCACCCGCTGATACTGGACAAAGGAGACATTGTTGGGAATGGAGTGGTCCGAGTGATAGATATAGCCCCCACCCACCTTGGCCACAGGGATCTTGGTCGCGATCTCCCGCTCGACTGCCGCCGGGTCTGGATCGGCCATGGTACGCACGTCAATGCCCCCCATAAAGGCCAGGTCCCGCCCAAACTCGCGCTTGAGCTCGACCAGGTCCATGCCCGCCTTGACCTCCAGCGGCTGCAGGCAATCGAGGCCGGCATCGATCAGGTCGGGGATCAGAGGCTTGACGTTGCCGCACGAGTGCAGCAGAACCTTCATGCCATGCGCGTGGAAGAAATCGAACATGCGCCGGTCGCTGGGCTTGATCAGCTCGCGGTAGATGCGGGGCGAGAAAAAGGGCGCATTGCGATAGCCCATGTCATTGTAGAGAAAGGCGCCGTCAAACCGGTAGCCTTCCTGCATCACAATCTTGGCCATCTCGATGACCATGTCGGCCTGGGTCTCGATCATCTCGCGGACCCAGCCCGGGTCTGTCAGGAGCAGCGGCAGCAGCTCGTCGGAGCGGATATAGCCCTGCAGGCAGTCATATCCGGTCACAGCATTATAGGTCAGGTAGAGATTATCGGCTTTGGCCCGCTCATAGTTGTGCTTGAGCGAGACCCAATCCACGCGCGTGTAGCCGGGCACGAGGCGCTTTTTGGCCGCCTCCCAGTCAGCGCGGGTCTTGATGCCATAATCGATCAACTCTGGTGTGGTGGAATAGTCCCGGTGATTCTTGCGGATGCCGCCGGTGCTCGTGGTCTCGACAATGTACTCGGGCGTCCGCTCAAGTACGCGTACGGGGTACTGGGGACTCAGGTCTGGTCCAAAGCCGCGCAGCTCGTAACCAAAGTACTCGTCCACCGGGATCTCGGTGGACAGGCCCTCGTTATGCCAGCGCGTAATCGTCGCCCCCCAGGGGCTATCGTGAATGGGGATGCGGTCGCCCTCCTTGTGGTCAAGGGCCAACTGGAACCGCTCTCGCGGCGTCAGGGTCGTCTTGCTCATGATCATCCTCCTCGATCCATGCATGCAACACGCGCCACCGGCGCGTCTCTACACCCCGTTTGCAGCACCGTAGAGACGGCCCGGTGGGCCGTGTCCGCCACAAACGACCGTGACTAGCTCCATAATGCGAAAAACGCACCCTGTAAAGCCGCCATAGCGCAGAGCCATTTGCTTCCCAGCAACTCGATACGAGCCTCACGCAGAGCAGATGCCTCCGCGCCATGGCGGCCTTACGGATCACGTTTTACGTGTTACGTTTCACTTCGGGTTCGGCACGAACTCGCTGCCGCCGCGGCAGCGCTTGAGATAGTTCAGGCCGTGCACCTGGCCGGTCATCTCCAGCTCGCCCCGGTAGACCGGGTCATGCCAGCCCTCAATATCAATGGATCCCTTGTACCCGCCAAGGCGCAGGGCGCTGATGACGTTGGTCCAATCCAGGTCGCCGAAGCCCGGGGTACGGTGGAAGGCAAACGGCACGTTGCCGTCGATGCCAAATTCGCGGATCACGTCCCAGCGGATCGTGCAGCACTTGCCGTGGATGTGGAACATCTTGTGCACCCAGGTGCGGAGCTGCGGCATGGGGTCGATCAGCTGCGTCATCTGATGGCAGGGCTCCCACTCGAGGCCCAGGTTCTCGCCGGGGACGGCGTCGAACATCAGCTCCCAGGCCGCCGGGTTGTGGGCGATATTCCAGTCGCCCGACTGCCAGTCGCCGCCCATGGGGCAGTTCTCGAAGGCCAGGCGCACGCCTTGATCGGCGGCACGCTGGGCCAGGGGCCCCCATATCTCTTTGAAGCGCGGGAGCGACTCATCCAGCTTTTTGCCGCGCAGGCGACCGGTAAAGCCGGCGACGATATTGCAGCCAAAGAGATGGGCGTTATCGATCAGTGCCTCCCAGGCGCGCAGCGTTTCGATATCCTTGGGCCCGGTCTCCAGAGGATTGCCAAAGCTGGCGAGGGAGCTGATCACGGCGCCCGAGTCGCCCAGGGCCTCTTTGACCTCTGCCGCCATTTTCTTCAGGTCGGCGCCCTTGAGCCCCTCCCAGAAAGTAATGCTAAAGCTCTCAAAGCCATGGGGCAGGATCTGCTGGATGTAGCTGGCAGTATTGGGGCCGCCATTCACCAGCGTGCCGATACGGATGTCCAGCAAGGGGTTGCTCATGAGTCTTGTCCTCCATAGATATGTCTGATCTGCAAATAGCGCCAGCGCCCTTCCGGGCAATTGCCGGCTGCCATGCTCCGCGCGTCCGGAAGCCGAAGGGCGTTTTCACCGTGCGTTGTGCCCAATGGGCATGGGGGACTGATTCAGGATTCATGCTCGGTGCGCATGATGATCTCTTCCTGCATCTGCGGCGAGAGGCCCACGAAATAGTCGCTGTAGCCGCCAATGCGCACCACCAGGTCCCGGTACGCCTCGGGGCGTTCGCGCGCCGCCAGCAAGGTCTCCCGGTCCACCACATTCACCTGCACCTGAAAACCTCCCCGGTGCAGATAGGTCTCCACCACATCCAACAGGCGGGCCACAAAGGCCGAGCTATCGCGCGGCCGGCTGAACTTCAGGTTGACGGCGATGCCCCCCAGGTGCGGCCAGTGCTCCCACTTGGTCGCCGAGATCACCGCTGCCGTCGGCCCCAGCCGCTCGCGCCCCTGTGCCGGGCCCGAACCGTCGCCCAGCGGGAACCCGGCCCGCCGGCCGTCGGGCGAGGCGCAGGTGGCCCGGCCCAGCTCTGTGTGCATGATCCAGCAGAAAAAGCCGGAGATGAACGGCCCCCCCAGGTAGGTGCTGTATCGCCGCACCTCCTCGCGGATCCAATCCGTCACCTGCACGGCCAGGGCGTCTACGGCATCGTCGTCGTTGCCGTACTTGGGCGCCCGGTTGAGCAGCCGCAGGCGCAGGTCCTCGCGCCCCGCAAAATCAGTCGCCAGGGCCTGCAGCAGATCCTCCGCCGACACACTGCCCTCATCATAGACAAAGCGGCGGATGGCGGCGAGCGAATCCACCAGATTTGAGAGGCCCACGAAAGAGGGCTCGATCCAGTTGTGGCGGGCGCCGCCGTGGTCGATATCCCGTCCGCGCAGGAGGCAGTCGTTGACAAAGCACGAGAGCAACGGCCAGCCGCCGTTGTAGCGCCGGGTGGCCATCGCCTCGTTCTGCTCGATCACCGCCTGCCGCACCGCGCCGGCCAGCCGCTCCCGGTAGCGCCTCAGCAGATCTGCAAAAGTGGCCGGTAGCTTCACATGCAGCGGCGCCCCGGCAGGTTGCCCCTCCTGGTAGGGCGGCACCCCCAGCTCATCGTGCAGCAGCTGTACCAGATTGATATAGGGGCTTGCGACATAGACGTTGGACGAGGCAATGGGCGTGATCTCCACACAGGTCGAATTCTGGTACAGGCAGGCCTCAGCCGGCGGCAGCCCGGCGGCAAGCATACCCGCAGTGATGACGTCATCATTGAAGAACGGCGGATGGGAAAGCCCCTGCGCCAGAAGGTTGCCAGCCAGCTCCAGCAGGGCCCGCGGCGTCTCGGGCGTCCAGCACAGGCCGATACCCGGGTATGCCATGCGCACATGCTCGAGGGTGTGCAGGCACATCTCCGTCAGCTCGTTGCACACATCGTTGCCGGCGGCGTCGCGCCCGCCCACCAGCCAGCCCACGGCCAGCCCGCGCGGTGTGTATTCGGAGAGCATGATTGCCAGGCAGTCGAGCAGCTCCTGTGCCCGCTCAGGCGAAATGCGCCCCGCTGCCA
This sequence comes from Anaerolineae bacterium, assembly GCA_034436375.1. Classification (GTDB taxonomy): domain Bacteria; phylum Chloroflexota; class Anaerolineae; order SpSt-313; family SpSt-313; genus DAOTVS01. The sequence goes on from DAOTVS010000075.1 coordinate 3,932, forward strand.
GGTCGCGCCGGTAGTAGGGCAGGAGGTACCGGTCGGGGCGGCCTAACTGGAAGAGTAGCATCTGCTGGCCCGCGCACAGGCTAAAGGTCACGAAATGGACGCACTGCACGGCCTCGTAAAAGGTCTGCGCCGGCAGCTCGGGCACCCGCCGGCAGAGGCGCGCGATCTCTGCCAGCTCGGCCCGGCGCACGGGGTCCTCGGTAGCAGTCGCCTGCTCCTGCGCCAGGTCAGCATAGCGGTGTGCATAATCCACCAGTGCATCGAGGGCAATCAGGCAGGCGCGGTAAAAGGCATCCTTCTCCTGCTCCTCGGGCCGCACCAGGTCGAGCCGCGCGCGGTAGCCCTCAATCTGGCGGCGCAGACCGGATACTCCCAGCCTGAGCAGCTTGTCGAAATCGATGGCCATGTGCGCCCGCTGGCCCAAAACGGGCGGCTCGGCCGGCGCCGACCAGCGGCGATAGCTCGCCAGTTCCTCTGCCTCGGGCCCAGTCAGCGCACGAAAGCAGAACTTGCCCACGAGCAACTCGCCCGGGTCGATCACCGGCGTCAGCCCGCGCAGGATGGTCGCCGTCTTGAGCGCGCGGCGCACCACCGTCCACGGCTCGCCCGCCGCCTGCAGCCACCCTCGCGCCGCCCACAGCTCCTGCTCCTGAGGCGTCTGCCAGTGCTGCGTCTGCTGCAGCGCATGCTCCCGCAGTTGCCTCACCCGCGGCGTCGGCTCAGTCATCGCGCCCTCCTGCCAGGAGTCAGACAGCCCCATATTCCTGGCCATTTTCTCATCCGGCATCCCGCTCTTGGGGGGTTGGGGGTGGTTGTTGGCAGCCCGCTATGCCCAATCCTCGCTCAACACCGTTGGGCACCAGAACTTTTCGATGTACTCGATCACCAGCCGCGTGCCCTCGGCGTGGCTCACATAAGGGCGCATGGCCGGATTGTACATGGCATCGGTCAGGTCGCGCACCAGGGCCACCTCGACACCCCACTTGACCATCTGGCGGATGGCAAAGGACCGGGCCAGGATGCACATGTTCGTGTGCACGCCCATGAGCAACACCTGCCGGATGCCGCGCTGCTGCAGCAGGCTGTACACCTCTCGCCCGTCTTCGGTGATATAGTCCTGCTCCTGGTCGATCTCGATGGCCGGATGCTCGCGCGTCCAGGCCTTCCACCAGGGCTTTTCGCCGGTATCCGGACCATTGTCAGAGTCGTCGATGGGCAGCGGTGGGTTATCATGCTCCAGCGGCGCCGGAGGCTCGACGGGGGGCACGGCCTGCATGCGCAGGCGCGCGGGGGTGCCCTCGTAAAAGCTCATCGTATCCGAAGGCGCGTGGACAATCGTCACGCCCATCGCCCGCGCCGCCTTGATCACGTCGTTCATGCGCGGCGCCATGGCGTTCACACGCTCGGCGGCGCCACGGCACCAGTGGTTATCCCACATGTCGCAGATGACGATCGCTATCTCGGCGGCGGGGATATTCTTCTCGGTTTCGATAACCTGCCAATAGTTGTGGCCGCCACTATCCTGCTGCAATGCCTGGCGGCGGAAATGTAGCTGCAGGACCTCGCACATTAAACTGAACCTCCCCTGGCGCGTATGGGCCCCCCTGCTCCTGTTCTGCTGCAACCGGGACCCGGCATACTATCGGTGCGCGTACGGCGCCCCTTTCATGGCCAGGCGCCGTGCCCGGCTTGCTGCCGGGTCGCGGCGCCTGGCCCTTCGGCTTACGTCAGGCGTCTAGCAGTGTTTTCTTGCTGCGGGTGTACTGCAGCGGATTATCCGGCAGGCGCCGACTCAGGAAATCCAGCGATAGATCGATCACCTCCTGAGCTTCCTCCGGTGTGGTGGTGCCCACCGTGACCATATCCTGGTCGCGAATGGCATTCCACGAGAAAAGCAGGCCCACCGGCGGCAGCAGGCGCCCGGCCGCCATAGGTTTGATAGTCATCACCGGCTTCTTGGCCCGGTGAATGACGCGCATGACCCAGTCGACCTCGACATGCATAAGAAAACCGATCGCATTGAAAATCTGGATGTACGATTCCACATCATAGCCGCGCTCATCGCTAAAGACGATGGACTCGGGCTCGTGGGTCGAGAGGCCGGGGATCATCCCCCGCTCGCGAATCAACTGCGTCAGGCGGGGCAGGTCGCGGATCTCTCGTGCGCGCTTGTCGATAAGAATATCGGTGACCGAAGTGTGCGGGAAACAGAAAGTGGCGCCCAGCTCTCGGCAGCGGTCGAAAACCACTTCGGGTTCGTTCTCGGGCGGGCCGCCAGGCAACGTGTTGAAACCGGGCGTCAGGATCAGGATCATCTTGCGCCCCACCCGCTGCTCGGCGTCGCGCATCGCTTCCGAAAGCCAGGGCACAGGCATGCCCATCATCGTATCGATCCCATGCCGCAGAAAGACGGTCAGGATCTCGGCCACCCGCTCCCGGCTCTGATAGCTATTGATGAACTTGTCTTTGGCCGCGCTGGTGTGGGAATAGCCCAGGAACCAGTTGGTGCCGATGATCATGCGGCTCACTGAAACCCCGCCGACCACAGTGCGCGGAAACTCTACCATGAGGCCTCCTTGGGAACCTGCGACTCCGCAAACCGTGCCATAACTACAATATGAATATACGAGGGGGAGCAGGCGATGTCAATTTTGCATGCAGGATGCAATTCGCGATAGACCATTCCAGGTACGCGGGCCAATGCGCATAGAGGGTAACCTTAAAATCCAACGACTTATATCATCAGACCATACTGGATGGATTGCCATGCAGATCAACGCTTATGTCGCATCACTCATCGCTGCCGCCTTAGTTTCTGGCTTGCTCGCAGTGAACATCCTCCGTCAGCGACCCGCTCGGGGCAGCACGGAGTTGGCCTGCCTGATGCTCGCCGCAGCCGAATGGTCGCTGGCCATTGGGCTGGAGGCTTCAGTGCTGTCACTCCCGAGCAAGCTATTCTGGTCGGCAGTCGCCTATGTAGGGACAACTACGGCGCCCGTCTTTTATTTCCTGTTCGCCCTGCGCCGCACGCAGCACGACCAGTGGGTTTCACCCGCGACGGTGTCCTGTCTCTTCGCCATTCCCCTCATCTCAACCGCGATGGCGGCCACCAACCAATGGCACGGGCTGCTCTGGTCACAGGTCACGCTCATCCACAGTTGGGGGGGCGTGACGGCGGTGTATGCGCGAGGCCCCTGGTTCTGGGTCAACGTGTCGTATGCCTACCTGATGCTCGCCCTGGGCCTATCCGTATTGCTCTGGAGGATCGTCACGTTACCGCACCTCTACTCACGCCAGACACGGATGTTCTTCATCGCTTCGCTGGCGCCTCTGGTAGGCAACATGGTTTATCTCCTTTCCCCCCGTGCTGTCTCAGGGATAGACCCAACCCCGATCGCCTTTGTGCTGACGGGGCTGCTCCTGGCCCTGGCCATTCATCGCTATCGACTCTTGGACCTGGTCCCCCTGGGGCGCGAGATGTTATTCGAGAACCTGCAGGATGCCGTGCTGTTTTTGGACGCCCAGCAGCAGATTGTGGACCTGAACCCGGCCGCCCAGCGCGTGTTTGGGCTCTCTGCCGAAGCGATTGGCGGGTCGGCGCTGTCGTTGGCCTCGGCCTGGCCGGATATCGCCGACCTGCTGCAGGCCCAGAAGGAGATGCAACGGGAGGTAGTGCTTGGCATCTCGGAACAACGCCATTTTGAGGTCCGCCTCTCCTTCCTGCGCGATGGACAAGGGAATTTGGCTGGCCGACTCATTGTCCTGCACGACATCACCGAACGCAAGGAGGCCGAGCAAAAACTGCTGGCCATGGAGAGGCATGTGTGGCAGGCGCAGAAACTGGAGAGTCTCGGCATTCTGGCCGGCGGCATGGCTCACGACTTTAACAACCTGCTGACAGCCATTCTGGGCAATATCGAGTTCGCTGCCCTGGAGCTTCCCCCCCACTCAACTGTGCGGGTCTACCTCGACGACGCATCGCGGGCAGCCCAGCGGGTGGCGGACCTCACCCGCCAGATGCTGGCCTATGCGGGCAGAGGGCAGTTCATGATCAAGCCAGTAGACCTGAATGAGCTCATCAAGAGAATGATGCTCCTGCTCCGCGCAGCAGTAGCCGAAAAAGTTGCCCTGGACCTGAGCCTGGCGCCCGGCCTGCCGATGATCATGGGTGACCCCACCTACCTGGGGCAGATCATCATGAGCCTGGTCGACAACGCCGCCGAAGCCATGGGCGACGCTGGTGGCCAGATATCGATCGCTACGGGCGTGCAGGCATGCAGCGACGCGGACTTGCAAAAGAGCCGCCTTGAGGACAGGCCTGCAGCAGGGTCCTTTGCATATCTCGAGGTCGCCGATACAGGTTGCGGCATGGATGAGCAGGTGCAGCAACACCTTTTCGAGCCTTTCTACACCACCAAGCTCATGGGGCGCGGGCTGGGGATGGCGGTCGTCCTGGGCGTTGTGCAGGCGCACCAGGGGGCCATCTTCCTCCAGAGCGAGATTGGAAAAGGCACAACCATCCGCGTGCTTTTCCCTATTGCGCATCAAGTTGATGGCTAGAGGGAGCGAGGTGGCCCGCGTCCTGCGCCGCCCGGACCCGGCTACAGGAGAACCGGGCGGGCGCCTGATCATCGCTGGGCTCTACGTGGAGGCACAGCGTACGCCCCTGCACGCCGTGGCGCGAGTCTTGCATGCCGGCACAGCACAGGGGATCATCGCTCACTGCGAGCGCCTGGCCGCCGATGCCGGGCTTGCGGTTACCGTCAGCCGCGAGCCGGGACCGGCCCTACAGGCGCTGGTGCTTGTTGTGGAGCACAAAACTGGTTTGTAGTGGGCACTTGAGTGCTCCGGACCCGCCCGGTTGGCCTGGCGGAAAGCGCACTCAAACGCCCGTTGCAAGCGAGATGTCCCCGTCAGGAGAGGGTCCGTGCTCGAGCTCAACCTGCAACCGCGTATTGCTTCCGGCGGGCTCGTAGAAATGGTGGAAAGCGATGTCTGGCGCCTCAACATTCCGGCGGGGCCGTCCCGATGCTATCGGCTGGCGCAGCTGGATGATTACGCGCGCCAACATCGCGCCAGGTTCAACTGGCTGCCGCCAGTTCATCTGACCCTGCGCGCCCGTGTCTCGCACGCCGACTTGCCAGGCACATGGGGATTCGGCTTTTGGAACGATCCCTTTAACGCCCGCATGGGCCTTGGCGGCACGCGCCACCGGTTCCCCACGCTCCCCAACGCAGCCTGGTTCTTCTGGGCCTCACCGCCCAACTACCTGGCCGTGCACGACAGCCACCCGACCCAAGGCTTTCTGGCCGCCACCTTTGCCTCCCACCCCCCGCCAGCGCCCGTGCTGGCGCTTTCGGCGCCGCTGCTGCCATTTGTGGCCTGGCCCCCGACGGCGCGCTGGCTTCGGCGCATGGCGCAGGGCCTTGTACACGAGTTTGCCGCGCAGTTGGCCTTTGACGCCACCGCCTGGCACACCTATGAGATCGACTGGCGGCCGGCTGCAGTGCGCTTTGTTGTCGATGGCGCCCCGGTCCACGAGACCTCCGTTTCGCCCAAAGGTCGCATGGGGCTGGTGCTCTGGATCGACAACCAGTTTGCCGCTTTTCCGCCCCACGGCCGCCTGCGCTTTGGCCGGTTGCCCAACCCCGAGCCCGCATGGCTGGAGCTGGCGGCAGTGAGCATCACGCGCCCTCGTTAGCCGATGACCCGTTTCCTGTCTTTTAAGGAAAGAAGGCATCTCGGGCGCTGCCAGCGGCAGGAAATGTGCTATAATGGAAGCTGGCCATAGCGAGGTGATGCGCTGGGTCCAACTTGATCATTCACCCCTGGGTGGCTTCTCGTTTCCCGGCTGCCGCGCGGAGTTTCCCACAGCGGGCAGCGCCCCTGGATGGGCTGTCGTCGATTTCTCAAATCTGCAGGAGCAGACCATGTCCTCCTTCGTTCACCTTCATGTTCACAGCGAATACTCGCTGCTCGATGGCCTCGCCCGCCTCGACACACTGGTTGCGCGCACCAAAGAGCTGGGCATGGAAGCCATCGCCCTGACAGATCATGGGGTGATGTATGGCTGCGCCGAGTTCTGCTATGCCGCGGCGAGCGCCGAGGTCAAGCCGATCGTCGGCTGTGAGGTCTATGTGGCGCCGCGCAGCCGCTCGCAAAAGGACCCCAAGCTCGATACCAACCCCTATCACCTGGTGCTCCTCGCGCGCAACGAGCAGGGCTACCAGAACTTGATCCAGCTCGCCAGCAAAGCGCAGATTGAGGGCTTTTACTACCGCCCGCGCGTCGATTCAGAGCTGCTGCAGCAGTATGGCGAGGGGCTCGTGGCGCTCTCGGCCTGCCAATCGGGCGAGATACCGCGCCTGCTTTTGGCCAAAAAGGGCGCCGAGGCCGAGCGCCGTGCCCGCTGGCACCAGGAAGTCTTCGGCAAGGACCACTATTACCTGGAAATCCAACGCCACGAGGGCCTGCCCGAGCTGCGCGATCTGAACATTGCCCTGGCAGAGCTGGGGAAGAAGCTCAGCATTCCCCTGGTGGCGACGAATGATTGCCATTATGTCAATGCGGAAGACGCAGCGGCGCAGGAGCTGTTGCTCTGTATTCAGACCAATACCACCCTTGATGACCCCAAACACATGCGCCTCTCGGGCAACGACTATTATCTGCGCCCGCCGCAGGAGATGGCCGCCCTCTTCAAGGAATACCCGGAGGCCATCGAGAATACCTTACGCGTGGCCGAGCTCTGCAATTTCCGTATCGAGGGCCACGGCTATCATCTGCCCATTTTCGAAGTGCCCGAGGGCGAGACGCAAGAGACCTACCTGCGCAAGCTCTGCGAGCAGGGCCTTCGTGAGCGCTATGGCGACCGCGCCCCAGAGCTGATGGATCGCCTGAACCACGAGCTGGGCATCATTCACCAGATGGGGTTCGATGCCTACTTTCTCATCGTGTGGGACCTGGTGCATTTCGCCAAGTCGAACGGCATTCTGGTGGGGCCCGGGCGCGGCTCGGCGGCTGGCAGCCTCGTCTCGTATGTGCTGCGTATCACCGAGCTGGAGCCCCTCTCCAACGGCCTGATCTTTGAGCGCTTCCTCAACCCGGGCCGCGTGACCATGCCTGATATCGACCTCGACTTTCCCGATGATCGCCGCGAGGAACTGATCGCCTACTCCATACGCAAATATGGGCAAGACAAGGTCGCCCAGATCATCACCTTCGGCACCATGGCCGCCCGCGCCGCCATCCGCGATGCCGGCCGCGCCCTGGGTATCGAGCTGCCCGAGGTGGACCGCGTGGCCAAGCTCGTGCCGGCCGGCCCCAAAGTGACGATCGCCAGCGCCCTCGAGACGGCTCCCGAGCTCAAACAGGCCTGCGAGGAGGATGAGCGGGTCCGCAACCTGGTGGAAAAGGCGCGCGCCCTGGAGGGTGTGTCACGCCATGCCTCGACCCACGCCGCCGGCGTGCTCATTACCGACAAGCCCTTGACGACCTATGTGCCTCTGCAGATCGCGCCGCGCGGCGAGGGCCTGGTCACCCAGTACACCATGGAGATCCTGGAGAAAATCGGCCTGCTCAAGATCGATTTTCTTGGCCTCTCCACCCTCACTATCCTGGATCGCTGCTTGAAGCACATCAAGGCCACCCGCGGCATCGAGATCAAGCCGCTCGATATCCCGATAGATGATCCGTGCATCTATGAGCTCCTGAGCTCGGGCGAAGTGACCGGCGTGTTCCAGGTGGAAAGCGCGGGCATGCGCAAGACCCTGCGCGATATGCGCCCGTCCACCTTTGAGGATATCGTGGTGCTGCTCTCGCTCTACCGGCCGGGCCCCATGCAGTTTATCGAAACGTATATCGCCCGCAAAGAGGGGCGCGAGGCCGTGGAGTACCGCCACCCGGCTCTGGAACCGATCCTCAAGGACACCAACGGCATCATCGTCTACCAGGAGCAGATCATCCGTATCGCCACCGACCTGGCCGGCTATTCGAGCGCCGAGGCCGACATGATGCGCCGCGCAGTTGGCAAGAAGAAAGCCAAAGCCCTGGCCGAACAAAAGGCCAAATTCCTGGCGGGCGCACAGGCCAGGGGCATCCCCCAGGAAGCGGCGGAACAGATTTTTGCCGATATCGAGTTCTTTGCCAACTATGGCTTCAACAAGGCCCACTCGGCCGCCTATGCGGTCATCACCTGCCAGACGGCCTACCTCAAGGCCAGGTACCCTGTTGAGTATATGGCCGCCATGCTCTCCGTAGAGCGCGGCAACGCCGATAAGGTCGCCATCCTCATCTCCGAATGCCGCCGCCTGGGCATCGATGTGCTCACGCCTGACGTGAATAAGAGCGGGCTCGATTTTACCATCGAGGCGCAGCCCGATAACGCGCAGGCCCCCATGGCCATCCGCTTCGGCCTGGCAGCCATCAAGAATGTGGGCGATGGGCCCATAGACGCCATCCTCAAGGGCCGTGGCGACCGGCCGTTTGCCGACGTGGACGATTTCTGCCAGCGCGTGGACCTGCGCCAGGTGAACAAGCGGGTGCTGGAATGCCTCATCAAGGCGGGCGCTCTCGACTGCCTGGGCACCCGGGGGCAGTTGCTGGCCGCCATCGATCGTATGATGAACGTGAGCCAGGAAGCCCATGCTGCCAAGGAAGCGGGGCAGCTCAGCCTCTTCGGCGGGCTGAGCGCTGACGTCGCCCCCAGCTTCCTGACGTTACCCGAAGTGCCGCCCATCGCACGCAAAGACCAGCTCGCCTGGGAAAAGGAGCTCCTGGGGCTCTATATCTCGCAGAGCCCACTGCACCTGCTGCCACGCAACCTCGAGCACGTCACCCGCGCCGGCGAGATCGATGAAACCATGAAGGGCCGCCGTATTCAGCTCATGGGTATGGTGGCCAACGTCCACACCATCATCACCAAAAAGGGCGACCCGATGGCCTTTGTCACCATCGAGGATCTCAGCGGCTCAATCGAGGTCGTCGTCTTTCCGCGGTTGTACGAAGAGACCAAGCCCATATGGGTCGAGGACCAGCTCGTGGTGGTCAAGGGCAAAGTCGATGTGCGCGACGAGCGGCCCACCCTCGTCTGCGATGCCGCTCGCGAATATGACCCGATGATCGACGGCCTGGGCCGGCCTGAGCAGGTTGAACAGTCCGCCGCACCGGCGCGTGCCCTCCGCGCCACTGCACGCCCGATAACAGAAGAGCTGCTCGAAGACCCCCCCGAAGAGCCGCCTCTGGAACTCGATCATGTGCCGGCGGAGGACAGCTTTGAGGAGCCTCCACTGCCCCCACCCGGCGTCACCCTGCGTCCAGCGGCGCAAGGCACCACACCCGCCCCTGAGCGCCCAAAGCCAGTTGGGTTGTCGCGCCGTCTGCAGGTCACTTTCAACCGCAGCGGCGATGATGAGCGCGATGCCCACAGGCTTGGCGAGGTCTACCGCCTGCTCATCCAGCGGCCAGGCGATGCCCAGTTCTGCTTTTACCTCAACAGTGCGCAGGGTCGGGTGCAGCTTGAGTTCCCGAACGTCCAGATTTCCGCCTCGGATGGCCTGCGGGACGAACTTCTGACCCGGTTCGGGCCTGACCTGCTCTCCGTGGAGTGGGCATCGTGATTCGCTCTTGCGTTTGCCCCAGAACCTGCTAGAATCAGGGCCATTCCGGAGGTGGTCTTTCCCGAGGTGCCCATGTCTGTTGCTTATCGCCTGTCGCGCGCGCTCTTGCGCTGGTTCTTTCTCACTTTCACTCACTATCATGTGTCGGGCTTGGAAAACGTGCCCGAGCACGGGCCATTGATTGTCGTGATGAACCATATCCATATGCTGGACTCGCTGGCGGCCATGGTCACGCTGCCCTGGCAGGTAACAGTCTTTGCCGCCAACAAGTGGCGCAGAACGCCGATAGGTTTGCTCCTGGGCGCCTGGGGCGCCATCTTTATCCGGCGCGGGCAGGTGGACCGGCAGGCACTGCGCAAGGCCGTCGCTCTGCTGCAAAAGGGCGGCATCTTTGGCCTGGCGCCCGAGGGCACACGCAGCCGCACCTACCAGTTGCAGCCCGCGCGTGCGGGTGTGGCTTACCTGGCTTACCTTTCGCAAGCGCCCCTCCTGCCGATTGGCGTGAGCGGCGTCGAGCACAGCCTGCGCGCCCTGCTGCGCCTCCGGCGGGCCCACGTAACAGTGACCATCGGCAAGCCGTTTACGCTGCCGGCGAGCACGACAGGGCGCAGGCCGCGTACCGATGAGCTGGTAGCCATGGCCGATGATGTCATGCGCCACATCGCCGCGCTCCTGCCCCCCCAGTACTGGGGCGCCTATGCTCCCGGGCACGTGATCGTCGAGCGGCCGTCTCCGGAAAATTGAGTGTGCGGGCGGGGTCGGCCCAATCATGTGAGAGGTACACAAAGCTATGCCGGTACTCGTCGATATTCAAATCGCGCCCCAATATCGGCCCTTGGTGGAACAACAGGCGCTCCGGCGCGCCGTAGAGGCCACAGCGGCCCACCAGGGCTGGCAGGGCGAAGGCGAAGTCGTGATCGTCATCACCGATGATGAGGGCATCCGTGAGCTGAACCTCCAATTCCGTAACGTGGATGCGCCCACTGATGTCCTCTCCTTTCCTGGCGCCGTGGGTGAGGATTTCGTCACACCAGCTGGCTACCCCGGCTATCTGGGCGATGTGATCATCTCCTATCCGCGCGCCGAAGCGCAGGCGCAAGAGGCCGGGCAGCCGGTGCAACGAGAGATACAGATGCTCACCGTTCACGGCATGCTACACCTCTTTGGCCTCGACGATGAAGAAGAGGAAAGCTGGCGGCATATGATGGATGTGCAAAACGCCATCCTGAGCACTCTGCCCGTGCCGCCGCCCCTCAAGCCAGAGCAAACCACCGGTACCGCCATCGAATAGACGAAAAAGGGAAAGAGAGAAGCGGATTTGCCTTCCCCCTCTTTCCCTTTTCCCCTCTTTTCTCGCTCTGGCGGCGAAACTTTTGGCCTCCTGCATTGTCTCTATACACAGGTTTACAGAGTCTCCAGCCAAAGCGCTCCCACTGGTACGCTCCTTGCTGGAACCTTGCCTCATGGGCTTGACATGAGGGGGATAGCCTCTTCTGCACGCCACTACGTACTCTGATAAGGTCTCAGGAATGAAGGTGTGCAGGATGCATGCAAATCTGGTGTGGATTTTCCAGGATTTTCTAACAACTCTTGACATAGAAACATAACTGTGCTATAATAAGCAAGCTTTTTGAAAGTCGCCCACAATTGGAGTGGGTGCGGTATCCAGGGATGGGAGGCAATACCGGGAAGCCTTGTCTGAGCCAGCCGTGAGAGCTGGCGGAATAGAATAATCCCATGTTCCTTTCCCATCCCTTTGTTCCGGTCCGCCGACGGTTTCTGCACCGCGGCGGATTCTATGTGCCAGCAAATCTAGCAGGCACTGAGTATTATGACGATTATCACCCGGGTTGCGCCCGGTTATAAGGGATGGTTATTGCGGAATGGGCAAGATGGAGTTAACAGAGAAAGACAAAAAGTCCGCCAAGGAGCTCCTGCTGAGCAAAGCAGAGGAGCGCGGAAGCCTGACGCTCGACGACATGATGGAAGCGTTCCCAGAGGCAGAAGAGAACCTCGGCGAGCTCGAGGATCTGCTGATCTACCTCAACGAGGAAGGCATCCAGGTCGTTTACGACGAGGAGGCGAAGGAAGAGGTGAAGGCTGAGGCCGCCGAACAGGAAGAGGAAGAAGTGCTAGACCTGAGCGAGATCGCCAGTGATGACACGATCAGCCTGTACCTGAAAGAAATGGCCCGCGTGCCTCTACTTACCGCCGAAGAGGAAATTCGCCTGGCCAAACAGTACGAACAAGGTCGTAACGCTCGCCGGCGCCTGAACAAGGTTGAGCAGGATCCCGATGAGCGAGACAAGCTGCTGACACTAGTGGATCGTGGCGAGGCTGCACGCGCTCATCTGATCAAAGCCAATACGCGTCTGGTGGTTTCGATTGCCAAGCGTTACCTGGGCCAGGGGGTGCCATTCCTCGATCTGATTCAGGAGGGAAACCTGGGCCTGATCAAGGCCGTGGAGAAATTCGATTACCGTCGCGGTCACCGCTTCAGCACCTATGCCACATGGTGGATCCGCCAGGCCATCACCCGCGCCCTGGCCGATCAGGGCCGTGTGATCCGCCTGCCGGTGCACCTGAGCGACCGTATCCGCAAGGTCTATCAGACGTCACAGCAGTTGGAACAGGACTGGGGGCGCCAGCCGACGCCCGAAGAGATCGCCCTCGAGCTTGGCCTGCCTGCATCCAAAGTCCAGTGGATGCTCAAGGTATCTCAGCGACCGCTTTCATTGGAAAAGCCAGTCGGGGAAGAGGAAGACAGCGAGCTGGGCAGCTTTATCGAGGATTCAAACTCGCCCACACCGACCGACTCGGCCTATCATCATCTGCTGCAAGAAAAGCTGGAGGATATCCTGACCAGCCTGACCCCGCGTGAGGCGCGCATCCTGCGCCTGCGCTTTGGGCTGCAGGATGGCCGCAGCTACACCCTGGAGGAGGTCGGCCAGAAGTTCGGCCTCACCCGTGAGCGCATCCGCCAGATTGAGCACGAAGCGTTGGACCGCCTGCGCCACCCAAGCCGCAGCCGGCAACTGCGGGATTATCTCAGCTAACATCCTGTCGCCAGCACTTGTGAGGCAACAGCATGCAAGCTCCATACGGCTCTAGAGAAGGTCCGCCAGCAGTTGTTGGCGGACCTTCTGCTTTTATCCACACTGCTTTGGCAGGGAATCAATGTCGTCCGGCATCCCCTGGCGCGCCAGGGGATGCCGGACGACGCCAGGCAACATGGGTTACTCGTAGATCCAGGGATCCGTATCGCGCGTCCAGGAGACCAATTCCTCCGGCTGGAAAAAGAGCGCGATCTCACAAGCTGCGGACTCGGGCGAGTCGGAGCCGTGTACCAGGTTTCGGCCTACCTCCAACGCGAAATCCGCCCGGATCGTCCCCGGTTGTGCCTCAGCGGGCTTGGTAGCCCCCATTGTGCGCCGCACCAACTCGATGGCCTTGGGCCCCTCCCACACCATCGCCAACACCGGCGCAGAAGTGATATAGTTGATCAGCCCCTCATAAAAGGGCTTTCCTCTGTGTACGGCATAGTGGCGCTCGGCCAATGGTCGGCCCATCTCAATGAACTTGCAACCCACCAGCTTGAGCCCACGGGCCTCCAGGCGGCCGATGATCACCCCCATCAGCCCGCGCTGCACCGCATCAGGCTTGGCAATGACCAGTGTTCGCTCCATCCTGTTTCCTTTCTTTCTAGCATTATGTCTATTAAGCCACCAGGAAACAGATCCAGACTGAACCAAGCCGCCAAAGCATCGGAGGTTTGCTCTACTCGTCCTCGGGATGGGTAAGGAGCCAATGATACATTTCCATCGCATCCATGAAGCGATTCGCCCGCGCATAGGCATCGCCCAGGAGCTCGCGCACAGAGCGCAGGGTCGGATGGCTTTGGGCGATGGCTTCCAGGTCAGCCAACGCCGCATCCAGGCACCCAGACTCCGGGGTCGCCAGAGCCCGGTAGTGAGGCCACGCCTCCGGCAAGCGGCCCTCCTGCGTCAGGGCACGGGCCAGCCCCAGCCGGGTTTGCCAATCATCCGGGTTCTCCGCCAACCGGCTCTGCAGCACCGCCGCCGCCGGCTCCACAGGCGCCAGTTCCGGCACAGCCACATCCTCCTGCGGGGCTGGAAGGACCGCAAGAGACACTTCCGTGGGCTCCGGCTCCGCAGAAATAGGCACTTCTTCCCCGGCAGCGCTGGGGGCGGGCGGAGGCGAAGCCTCAGGCGGCAACGGCGGCTGGGGCGCTGCGTTCGGCGGCGCCGCTTCAACCGATGGCGCATCAGGCTCTGCGCTGGCTGCGTCCGGCGGCGCTGCTTCAACCGACGGCGCACCAGGCTCTGCGCTGGCTGCGGCCAGTGCCTCCGCCATCCCTACCGCCAAGACCGACTCGCCGGAAAGCGCAGGCTCATCAGGCGCCCGAAGGGCCGTCCGTCCCTCGTTGCCAGCAGCCCATGCAGGCCCCTCGGCCGGAGTCTCAGGCCACATCTCCAGGTCGCCCTCTTCCTCGATGGTGCCCGGCACGCTCACTTCTGGGTCCATGCGCGGCGCCCGCAGCGGCAACAGCGATTGGGCCCCCAGAAGCCGGGCTGCTTCCACATTCTCGGGATCCAGGTCCTCCGCACCCTGGAGCAACAGGCGGCCCTCATCCTCGCGCCCCTCCTGGCACCAGATCGTGCCGAGGATCAGGCGCGCCACCAGGCAATTGGGGGCCTGGTCGAGGATTGTCTGGGCTGCAACCGCCGCCTCCCCGGTGCGCCCGGCCCGCCACAGCGTGCGCGCCAGCGTCACCCACAAATCCAGTCGATAGGGCTCTCGCGCCAGGAGGTCGTTCAGCTCGGCAATCGCTTTGTTCCACAGGCCGCCCCGCGCATAAAGGCGGGCCAGCGCGGCGCGCGTCAGTTGCACTTGTGTCTTGGATCCGACCGCCGCATAGAGCCGCGCCAACTCGCGCCGCAGCTCGTCACGGCCCGAGGCCAGCTCAAACGCGCGCTCCATCTGCCAGATGGCCTCATCCAGAAGGCCGCGCTCCTCATAGATCACGCCGAGCCCGGCATAGGCCAATGGATCCTCGGCGTCGACCCCCAGCGCCCGACGGAAGAGGTTGGCGGCCTCTTCGAAATCGCCCAGGCCCAGGTGCGCCTGCCCAAGGATGCGGTAGCAGCGCGCATAGCGCGGATAGCGGCGCAGAACAGCGTGGCTGAGGGCAATGGCTTCCTGATAGGCCTCAGTCCGCACCAAGCGCTCAGCCTGATTTACCAGGGCACGCAGGGTTGTGTTCATCGATGCGCCTCTCCAGAATACCGGCTTGGTCGGTTGCCCCATTATGCGCTCATTCAGGGCCCCTGTCAACGGGCTGTTTCGCGCGGGGGTGCATCCAAGATACATCAGCGAGTTCACGGCCAACAGGCTGCCGTCAGAGGCACATGAGGAAAAGGCCTATGCCGGGAACACAGGGCCATCCTTGCACACGAGCAGCCCATCGCCTCGGTCGCACGAGCCGCAGACGCCGATGCCACAGCGCATATAGGCCTCCCAGCTCAGTTCGCCCGGCACGGCGCGCTCGCGGCAGAGCATGCTGACCCCATCGAGCATGGGCCGCGGCCCGCAGGCATAGATGCGGTCGTGCCTGCCCGTGCTCAGCAACTGCACCGCCAGGGCCGTGACCAGCCCCCGCTCGCCCGCCGAGCCATCATCGGTGCTGATGTGCACCTCGGCGCCCCAGCGTGCGAAGCGCTCCGCCAACAACAGCTCCGAGGCCGTGCGCGCACCCAGAGCCACGGTAGCGGGGCGCCGGGCCGCCGCCAGCCGTTTGGCCAGGAAAGCAAGCGGGGCCGCACCGCAGCCGCCACCCACCAAAAGCGGCCGCTCGCCGGTCAGTGAGAAGCCATGGCCCAGCGGCCCGCGCAGGTAAAACTCATCGCCCGCCCGCAGGCGTTGCACGCGCTCCGTAAAGGGCCCCACCTGCACAATAGTGAGGGTGATGGGATCATCATCCACCAGGCTGAAGGGCTTTTCGTTGACGCGCGGCAGCCAGGCCATCACGAACTGCCCGGGCTGGGCCTCCAGGCGTCCGTCCAGCTCCAGGGTAATGCCCCGTGCGCCAGCCGGGGTCGCATTATGCACGCGCAGGGCCAGGTAAGGGTCATGCGCCATGGGCCGCCCCCCGCATCGCCGCGACCGTCGCATAGCCCTGCCCGGCCATAAAAGCGCAGAGCTCGGCCGTCAGGGGCTCGCAGGCCTCCACGCCGCGATAGTAGAACACAGAGCCCACGCCCACCGCCGTTGCGCCCGCCATGATCATCTCCACTGCATCCTCACCCGTCGTCACGCCTCCCATGCCCACGATGGGCACATTCACTGCCCGACTCAGGTCATACACGCAGCGCACCGCCACCGGGCGGATCGCCGGCCCCGAAAGCCCGCCCACCCGGTTGGCCAGGATGGGCGCCCTGGCGCGAATATCGATGAGCATACCCGGCCCCAGCGTGTTGATGGCAGCGATGGCATCGGCGCCGGCCTCCACCACCGCGCGGGCCACGCCACAGATATCGTTCACATTGGCCGAAAGCTTGACCATCACCGGCCGCTTGGTCGCTGCGCGCACCGCCGCCGTCGCAGAAGCCGCCTGAGCCGGATCGGCCGCAAAGGGCCGCCCGAACTCGGCCTCCACATTGGGACAAGAGATGTTGACCTCGTACAGGTCGGGCGCCGCTGCCTCCAGGGTGCGCGTCACCTCGCCAAAAGCCGCCGCCGTATCGCCGAACACCGAGGCGATGACAGGCACCCCCAGGGGCGCGCAACGCTCGCGCGCCTCCCGCAAGATGCCCACCATCGCCTCGGCCCCCGGGTTGGCCAGGCCTACCGCATTGATCAGCCCCCCCTGCCAGGGGAGCACTGTCGGGTTGGGGTGCCCGGCGCGTGGCTCCACGCTGCACGATTTGGCTGTCACCGCCCCGGCCCCGTGCCGCGCCACCCGCTCCAGCAAGGCCGCCGTGGTGCCCAGGATGCCAGCGGCCAGGATGAACGGGTTGCGCAGGCGCAGGCCGCACAGATCAACCGTCAGATCCGGTTCTGTCACTGGCTCTGCCCCCACAGAAAGGCTTCCACCCGCCCACGCTCCTCGGCAGAGATGCGCCCCTGCTGCGCCAGGCTCGCCAGGATCTCACGCAGCGTCAGCACGGCGTGCACGCGATAGCCGGCCTCCGCCAGCGCCTCACGCCCACCCTGCTCGCGGTCGATCAGTACCACCACATCGTGCACCTGCAGGCCCGCTTCCTGCAGCGGCTGGATCGCTTCCACCTTGCTGGCGCCGGTCGTGATCAGGTCATCCAGCACCACCGCCGTTTCGCCTGGCTGCCAGGCGCCCTCGATGAGGCGCTTGGTGCCGTAGCTCTTGGCCTCGCGGCGGGGGTAGATCAACGGCCGGTCGATCAAGAGCGACACCGCCGTGCCGATGGGCAGCGCCGCATAGGGGATAGCCGCCAACCGGTCGTAGCTCAGCCCCTGCAGCAGCCCGGCATAGGCGCGCGCCGCCTGCTGGAGCACACCAGGCTGCGCCACCAGCATGCGCAGGTCCAGGTAGATGGGCGAGTGCTGCCCAGAGTGGAGCACGAAATCGCCGAAACGCACGCACCCCGCCTCGTACAGCGCCGCGACCAGTGCATCGTGTCTCCGGGCTGCCTGGAGCGCCGGCTGCCAGCCGGCCGTCCCTGCTTCACCAACCCTGGGTGCCGGATGGCGGCCGGCGCTCCAGGCAGCAACCATCGCCTCGCGCAGCGCTTGCGCAGCCGCCCGCGGGTCCGCCGCCGTGGTCACCGCCCGCGAGACGTTAATGACAAGCCCCAGGCCCTGCGCATCAAGCCCGGCCTGCACCGCCGCCACCAGGTCGCCCCCCTGCGAGCCGACCCCCGGCACCAGGAAAGGCAGGTCGGGCGTCAGCGCCCGCAGCTCGCGGATCGCCTCCGGGTAGGTCGCGCCCACCACCAGCCCTATATTGCCGTGCTCGTTCCACTGCGCCGCCCGCTCCGCCACCGCCTGGTAGAGGGGTCGGCCGGAAGCAGGCAACTCCTGCAGATCCGCCGCCCCCGGGTTGGAGGTATGGCAGAGCAGGTATACGCCGCGCTCCGCATAGCGCGTAAAGGCCTCTACCGAGTCGCGCCCCAGGTAGGGGCTCACCGTCACCGCATCGGCGCCCCACACCTCGAAAGCGGCCCGCGCATAGGCCGCCGCCGAGTGGGCAATGTCGCCCCGCTTGGCGTCGAGGATCACCGGCACCCCATGGGCATGGGCCAGGTCGATGGTGCGCCGCAGCGCATCCAACCCTGACAAGCCCTCGGCCTCATAGAAAGCGATATTGGGCTTGTAGGCGGCCACCAGATCGTGCGTCGCCTCTATCACGGCCTGATTCCACGCCCACAGGGGGTCCGCCTCCCCCACAAACGCCGGCGGCAGTTGCTTGCGGTCCGGGTCAAGCCCCACACAGAGGAGGCTCGACCGCGACCGCATACGCTCGTTCAGATCACTCAGGTAACTCATGGCACCTACGCTCTCCCCAACACGGCCGCCAGCAGGGCCATGCGGATGTACATGCCGTTCTCCATCTGCCGGAAGTAGGCCGCCCGCGGGTCAGCGTCTACCTCGCGCGTGATCTCACTCACGCGGGGCAGTGGGTGCATGACGATCATGCGCTCCTTGGCCCGCTGCAAGAGCTCCGGGTTGATCACATAGCAATCCTTGACCTGCTCATAGAGTGCGGGATCCTCAAAGCGCTCCTTCTGCACGCGCGTCACATAGAGCACATCGGCGTCGTCGATCACGTCGGCCACATTATCGTACTCGGCTGCGCGCACGCCCCTGCCCTGCGCCTCAGCCAGGATCTCGCGGGGCAGCCGCAGCACTTCTGGTGAGACAAAAGCCAGCTCTGTACCAAACAACGAGAGCAGCCGGGTCAGCGAATGCACAGTGCGGCCATATTTGAGGTCGCCCACCATAGCCACCTTGAGCCCCTCGATGCGGCCCAACTCCTCCTGAATGGTAAAGAGGTCCAGCAGGGCTTGCGTGGGGTGCTCGCCCGTGCCGTCGCCGGCATTGATGATCGGCTTGGCCGCCGCATCGGCGGCAATCTGGGCCGCGCCCGTCTCGGGGTGGCGCAGGACGATGATGTCGGCATAGCACTCCAGAGTGCGGACGGTGTCGGGCAGCGACTCGCCCTTGGTCACCGAGGAATAACGCACCTCGTTGATAGGGATCACCGCCCCACCCAGCCGCTGCATAGCGGCCATGAACGACGAGCTGGTGCGGGTGCTCGGCTCGTAGAAGAGGTTAGCCAGCACCCGGCCGCGCAGCAGGTCCGCCGAGCCGATCTGCTGCACCATATGCCGCATCTCCTCAGCCAGGCTGAAGATATAGGCCAGCTTCTCGCGGTCAAACTGGCGGACTGAGATGATATCCTGCCTGTAAAAACCGTTGTTGGTGTTCGCCACCAGTTGGGCGAACAGCGGTGCACGTACCATGGACATGTTTGAACCCTCCTGAATTACCTGCGACTCTATCTACCGACTGCCGCTTTCCCGGACTCTCTCACCGACTTGACGGCTGATCAAGAGCTGACAGCTGAAGACTGATAGCTGATAGCTCGACCGAACCCCGGCTCCGCCAGCACCTGGCCGTCGCGAAACACCGTTTGCCCGCGCAGGTCGACGCGGAGCACGCGACCCTGCACCAGGCGGCCCTCAAAGGGCGTCCAGCCGCACTTGCTGTGCAGGGCCCGGCCGCAGACGGTCCAGGGTCCGCCCAGTTCCACCTCCACCCTCGCCGCGGGCGCGCCCAGGCCATAGACCCGCAGCGGCCCCTCGTGGAGCAATTGCACCACCCGCTCCAGGCTGAGGCGCCCCGCCTGCACCGCATCGAGGAGCAGCGGCAACATCGTCTCTACCCCCGGCACCCCGGGCGGCGGGCTGGATCCATCTTTCTCCGCACATGTATGGGGAGCGTGATCCGAGGCGACCAGGTCCACCACATCGAGGTTGGCCCACAAGGCATCGACGTCCCGCTGCTCGCCCAGGGTAGGCTTCATATGGCCATAGGCGCCCAGGCGAGCCTCATCCTGACGGGTGAGGAAGAGGTGATGAGGAGTCACCTCACAGGTCACCGGCGCCCCCTGCTCCTTGGCAGCGCGCACCAGGGCGATCTCGTCGGCGCGCGCCACGTGGCACAGGTGCACACGCCTTCCGGTGAGCTGCGCCAGGCCGATGGGGATGGCCATGGCGAGCCCTTCCGCATGCACGGCGATGGGCCGCCCGGCTGGCCAGCGGCGAAAGATAGCCAGCAGCGCGCCCAGGCTCTCGATACGCAGTGGCCCAAAGGTGGGCGTCAGGTAGAGCTTGAGTCCGGCTGCCCGGCGCGCCTCCTCAGGACCAGGCTGGGCGGCGTCGCCCGCGCCGACAAAAAGTCCCCAATCGCAGCGCGCCCGTGCGCGCATCAGCGCCGCCTTGCGCTCCAGCCCCGCCCCATCGACAACCGGCGGCGTGTTGTTGGGCATATCCAGAACGGCCACGATGCCGCCCGCCAGGGCCGCCGCCGTGCCGCTGGCGATCTCTTCCTTCTGCTCACCGCCCGGCTCGCGCAGATGCACGTGCGCGTCGATCAGGCCCGGCAAGACCACACGTCCCAAACCGCCCTCCCTGCTTGCAGGCACAAAAAAAGACCCAAAGCTTAAAAGCTTTGGGCCCAATAATTCCCGCCTCGCCGGGGAAATGAAAAGCCCGCCCGGCGAGGCGCTCGCCCCGCCGCCCGTGGCACCAGCACAATTTCCCGCAGCAAGCAATTCCTGTGTTTCATCAAGACTCTATTATACCACCGCCCGCTTGGGGGCTCAAATCGAAGCGCACCTTCAATCTCGTCAGCCAATCGCTCTTTGAGGGTAAAGAAAGGAGGGGCGCACCGGGTGCTCGCAGAACGCCCCGACCCGGCGCCGCTGCCCCAGGCGCAGGCCGAAGCGCGCGAGATGGAGACGCAGGTGCAGTGCGCTATCGCCGCCCTGCCCTAGACGTTGTGCCTGCCCTTTGTGCTGGCGGCGGTGGAGCACCAGCCCTATGCCGAGGTCGCCGAGGCCCTGGACCTGCATATGGAAAAGGAGCACATCCAGCGAAACTGCCCGAGGCTGAAAGCCATCGGGCTTAGAATACAAAGCCCCTCCGAGGCTCGTGCAGAGCAAAATCTCACCGTGCAAGCCCAGGTTCCCCCACACGAGCCCGAAGGGCTTTGTCCTCTAAGCCCGGCGGCTTTAGCCCCGGGCCCCCTTGCATGCTCAGAGCACGATAGGGCCGCTCAGCGCAGCCACCAGCAGCTTGACGCAGTTCTGCACATCGCCGCAATCGACCATCTCGCTCGGCGTGTGCACATAGCGGCAGGGCACTGAGATCACGCCCACCGGGATGCCGGCACGCGTGGTCTGCATGGCGCGGCCATCGGTGGTGCCGCCGGGCAACACCTCGAGCTGGTAGGGGAGGCCGGCCTGCTTGGCCGTATCCACCAGCCAGCGGCGCACGCCCTGGTGCGCGAGCATGCCAGAATCCTTCACCTTGATCGCCGGGCCGTCGCCCAGCGCCACAGCCATGGTGCGCGCCTCGGGCGTGTCGCCAGTCATGGTGACGTCAACGGCAATGCCCAGCTCGGCATCCACGCCATAGGCGGAGGTTTGGGCGCCGCGCAGGCCCACTTCTTCCTGCACGGTGAACACAAAGCTGATATCGTGCGGCGTTGGCCCCAGATCCAAGAGGGTCTGCACCAGCACCGCGCAGGCGATGCGGTCATCCATGGCCTTGGCCACCAGGCGCTCTCCCAGGTCCACGAAATCGCGGTCCATGCAGGCCATGTCGCCCACCTGCACGGGGCAGGTCGCCTTGCTGCGCGCGCCCACATCAATAAAGAGCTGCTCCATCGTCGGCATGCCATTGACGCCCTTTTGCTCGGCCCCGATCACGCCCCGCAGGCCGTTCGCAAAGCGCACTCGCCCGCCGACGAGCGTCTCCACACGCAGGCCCCCCACCGGGTTAAAGCGCACAAAGCCCTTTTCATCCACAAAGCTGGCGATGAGGCCAATTTCATCCATGTGCGCCGCCAGCATGATGCGCTTGCCCCCGCCCGTGCCGCGCACGGTCGCAATCAGGTTGCCCAGCGCATCCGTGCGCAGGTCGCTCACCCGGCCCTCGATGTGCTGGGTGACAACCGCGCGCACCTGCTCTTCACTGCCCGATGGGCCATATGCTTCTACCAAAGCCTTGATCAGTTCCTTCACGCTTCCAGGCCTCCTTGCAGACGCTGCGAGAAAACCCCCTCTGGGATTCTTGCCAACGCCCCTCGCATCAAGCGCACAGCATTGTCGAAATCATTCAGGCTGAGCACCGAAACCGGTGAGTGGATATAGCGCGACGGCACGGCCAGCACCGCCGAAGGAATACCCTCCCGCTGCACATGGATGGCGCCGGCATCGGTGCCGCCGATCCCCGGCTGTTTGAACTGGTAAGCGATGCCCTCGGCCTCCGCCGCCTCTACCAACAGGCGGACCAGGCGCCGGTCACAGATTACCGAATGGTCCATGACGGTGATGGCCGGCCCTGCGCCCAGGCGGGTCGTTGGGCTGATGTCCTTACGCTTGGGGCTGTCATCGCACACGGTGCCCTCGAGCACAAACGCCACATCGGGGTTCACGGCATAGCCGGCCACCTGCGCGCCGCGCAGGCCCACTTCCTCTTGCACGGTAAAGGCGCCATAAAGGTCAAAGGGATACTCTCCCTGCAGCAGCTCCACCAGCACGGCGCAGCCCGCCCGGTCGTCAAAGGCCTTCCCCTTGACCGTACGCAGGCCCCCCTCGTCAAGCACCTCGAAATCGGTGGCGAAAGCGGCCACCATGCCGGGCTTGACCTTGCGGCCTGCCTCATCGCCGCCTAGCCCCAGGTCGATTGTCAGCTGATCAAACTCCAACACCCGCTCCCGGTCGGCCTGCGACATCAGATGGATGGGCTTGACGGCGATCACGCCCGGGACCTTCTCATCGCCAATCCGCACCGCCTTGGCCAATATCACACGTGGATCGATGCCGCCAACCGGCCGGAAATGGCAATAACCATCCCGATCCACCCGGGTTACCATGAGGCCCACCTCGTCCATGTGGGCAGCCACCATCACCTTCTGCGGCGCCCGCCCCCGCTCACCGCGGGCATACTTGACCGCGATCAGGTTGCCCAGGGCATCGACCCGGTACTCGTCGACCCGGCCCTCGATGGCCTTGATCAACAGACCGCGCACGGCGTCCTCGTGCCCCGAGACGCCGTCAGCCTCCACGAGTTCCTTCAGCAACACCATCAGCCTCCTCGCCCGTTGAGGCGCCGGACCTGCACGGCAATCTCCTGAGCGAACGCCTCATCGAGCCCGGCGATAAACTCGGCCAGCAAGCGGCCGGTCCGCTCCACGTCGCGCACGTCGACGGTCTCAACCGTCGTATGCATCGACCGCAGGGGGATCGAAAGCAGCCCCGTCGGGATGCCCTCCTGCGTGACCTGGATCGCCCAGGCATCGGTGCCGCTGGCCCCGGGGACCGCCTCGATCTGGTATGGAATCTCCATAGCCTTGGCCGTATCAACCAGGCGCCCATGCACCTTGGGATGGAAATTGGGCCCCACAGCAATCGCCGGCCCGCCGCCCATCTCCAGCGCTTCATCTTCCGAGACCCCGGCCTGCTTGCCGAACCCGACATCAATGGCAACAGCGATCTGCGGGGCAATGCCAAAGGCGCTGGTGATCG
This sequence comes from Anaerolineae bacterium, assembly GCA_034436375.1. GTDB lineage: Bacteria > Chloroflexota > Anaerolineae > SpSt-313 > SpSt-313 > DAOTVS01. The sequence goes on from DAOTVS010000075.1 coordinate 27,356, forward strand.
CACCCCGCAGGCCGACCTCCTCCTGCACCGTTGCCACGCCATACACATCCCAGAGATGGCGCCGACGCCCCAGCACCTCCAGGCATTCGGCAATGGCTGCCACCGCGGCCCGGTCGTCGAGGCCCTTGTCGACCACGTTATCGCCGCCCAACCGGATCTGCGTGCGGCGGGTCGTCACCAGGTCCCCGACCTCCACGACCTCGGCCAGCGACGCAGCGTCGAGCCCCACGTCGATAAAGAGATCATCGAGGGGCACCACCTTGTTGCGCTCCGCCGCCGGCAGCACGTGCGGCGGCCGGCAGCCGATCACGCCCTTGAGCGGCCGGCGCCCATGCACCACCACCTCTTGCCCCAACAAGGTACGCACATCAAAGCCACCCACCGTCAGAAAGCGCAAAAAGCCCGCATCGACCTTGGATACGATCAGGCCTATCTCATCCATGTGGCCGGCCAGCATGATGCGCGGGCGCACGGCGCTCGGATCACCCTCGCCCCGCTTGAGCGCGATTACGTTGTGCAGCGCATCGATACGCACCTCGTCGGCCAGGCCAGCAAAGGTGTCGCGGATCATGCCCGCCACCTCCATCGACTCGGCCCCCGATACGCCGCTGGCTTCGGTGATCTTTTTCAAAAACTCGGCAATCTGCACTCTTTCCCTCCCTTTCTCCGTGCTCTCCGTATCTCTCCGGCCCCTCGGGTCAATTGCGCACAAGAGTTCCGGGTTGGCAATGGCGGCAAAAGCTGGTAACGCGCTGCCGCGCCGTCAACTCGGAGATGGCGCTGCCACAGACCGGGCAGGGCTGCCCGCCCTTACGATGCACGCGCAGGAAATCGCGCACCTCAACCCCCACATCGCTCCCCACCCGCTCGCGTATGCAAGCGATGGCCCAGGCCAGCACCTCGCGCATCGCCTCATAGAGGCGGGCCGTCTCCTCGGAGGTGAGGCGAGTGCGCTTTTTGAAGGGGCTGATGCCGGCGCGGAAAAGAATCTCATCGGCATAGGCATTGCCGATGCCGGCGACGCACTCTTGTGTCGTCAAGACGCCCTTGATCTCACCGCGGTACGGGCGCAGGCGCGCCGCGAAAAGCTCGGGGGTCAGTGCGGGGTCCAGCGCATCGGGGCCCTGGCTGCCGAAACCGGGAACCTGGGCAGGCGAGGCCACGATGTAGACCTGCCCCATGTCCTTCGGGTCCACATAGTGCAATCCGGGACCCGAGGCAAAGCCCAGGACCAGGATGGTAGAGGCCAGCATCTTGCTCCCAGCCTCGCGCCAGGCCAGCCGGCCGGCCAGTTTAGGGTTGATGACCAGCGAGAGGCCCTCGCCAAACTCCAGCCAGAGGAACTTGCCGTGACGGCGGACGGCGCTCACCCGCCGCCCCACCAGTGCCACGCCGGCAGGCTGCCCCACCAGATCGCGCACCACAAAGGGCCGCCCAACCTCGACGCGAACCACCTCCTGCCCGGGCAGCGCTCCGCTCAGGAACTCGCGCATCACTTCCAGGTCCGGCAGTTCCGGCATTGGCACCTCGGAAGTAAAACGTAAAGCGTCAAACGTAAGGATGCCACGGCGAGGCGCGGGTTGCTTGCCCTGATCGCCCGCTATGGCGGAGATTGCTCGAAGCAGCAAACGCTCCGCACTGGCAACCTTACGTTTTACGTTTTACGTTTTACGTTTTACGCTTTACGCTTTACGTTTTACGTTTTACGCTTTACGCACTATGGCCGCCACCGGCGCAAAGGTCCGCCGGTGGATCGGGCACGCCCCCAGGCAAGCCAGCGCCTGTTGATGTTCCGCCGTGGGGTAGCCCTTGTTGGCGGCCAGGCCATAGCCCGGCCAGCGCTCCGCCAGCATCACCATCCACTGATCACGGCGCACCTTGGCCACCACGCTAGCCGCAGCGATGGACAGGCACAGCCGGTCACCGTGAATAACCGGCTGCTGACGCAGGCAGAGCTCGGGCAGGCGCAACGCATCAACCAGCACCAGGTCAGGCGCCCACGCCAGCGAACGGACTGCTCGCACCATGGCGCGCCGTGTAGCGCCGACGATGCCGGCGCTGTCGACCTCCCAGGAGGGTGCGACGCCAATCCCAATGCCCAGCGCCACAGCCTCGATCACCATCGCGGCTGCCTCACGCTGTGCCGGGCTCATGAGCTTGGAATCGCGCACCCCTGCCGCAACCAGGCGCTCCAGAAGGCTCCCGGCGTCCAGCGGCAAAATCACCGCCGCCGCCACCACCGGGCCGGCCAGACACCCTCGCCCGACCTCATCGACGCCAGCCACCAGCCGACAACCGCGAGCCCGGGCCACTCGCTCCGCCTGCAGAGAAGGCCACAGGTTGGCCAACGCACACGCTCCCTGTGCGACACCAAGACTTCCAAAGCCTCACAAGCTTTGGAAGTCTTGGTACTGTGCCCGCTCCCTATTCTTCGGCGGCCTCTGCCTTGCCCGGCTTGCCGACCATCTCGCGGCGGTCCCGCAGGCGGGCCGACTTACCGCGCCGCTCGCGCAGGAAGTAAAGCTTGGCCCGCCGCACCATGCCGTGCCGCAGCACTTCCACCTTCTCCACCCGCGGTGAATGATAGGCAAACGTGCGCTCCACGCCCACGCCATGCGAGGCCACACGCCGGACGGTGAACGAGGAATCGACACCACCGCCGCAGAGCTTGATGACCACGCCCTGGAAGACCTGCACACGCTCACGCTCGCCCTCGACGATGCGGTTGTGCACGCGCACCGTATCGCCTGGGCGCAACTCGGGGATATTCGGATTCGGTTCCGGTCGCGCCAAAGCGCGAAGAATGTCAGCCATGTCGGCACCACCTCTCCACGAAAGTCACAAAAGCCGATTATAACACAGTCAACCCGAACTGGCAAGTAGCATACATACATCTACATCATCATTGCCCTGCCCGCTCTTCCGTACCCACCATGCGCTTCTCCTCTTCGAGCCGGCGCAGGAATTTGCGGTCGGCCTCGCTCAGCACCGCCCGGGCCAGCAGATCCGGCCGCCGTTCCCAGGTGCGGCGGAGGGCCTGCTCGCGGCGCCAGCGCTCCACGTTGGCATGGTGCCCGGAAAGCAACATCTCTGGCACCCTGTATCCACGGAACTCGGGAGGGCGCGTATAATGAGGGTACTCTAGCAGGCCCGAGGCATGGGAATCTTTCAGCGCCCCGAGGGCATCTCCCAAAGCCCCCGGCAAGAGCCGCGTCACCGCCTCTACCAGCACCATGGCTGGGATCTCGCCGCCCGAAAGAACATAGTCGCCAATCGAGATCTCGTCGGTTGCCAGGTGCTCGCGCACACGCTCATCGAACCCCTCATAGCGCCCACAGACCAGGATGATGCGCGAAAGCTGCGCCAGCTCCTGCGCCACACTCTGGTTGAAGAGCCGGCCCTGCGGCGTGAGCAGGATCACTGGCGCTTCCAGGTCAGCCTGGCTCTGCACCGGGTGCCCGAGCACCGCTTCCACAGCATAGAAAATCGGCTCGGGCTTCATCACCATGCCCCCGCCGCCGCCATAGGGCACATCATCGGTCACATGGTGCTTGCCAGGGGCATAGTCGCGGATATTGTGTAGCTCGATCTCCACCAGGTGCGCATCCAACGCCCGGCGCACAATGCTCTCCTCGAACACCCCACAGAAAAGACCAGGGAAAAGGGTCAGGATATCGAAACGCAACATATCAATCCTCTTTTCGCGTTTGCATTGCTGTGCTGCCTCTGCTATGATTACGGCGATCAGCTACCAGTGAACAGCCGGTAGCTCAAGCTGCTCTGCACACGCAGGCGCGTATCAGGATAGTTGCATAACCACCACCAGCACGACAGGCTGATAGCAAAAGCTCACAGGAGGCGCCTTCTATGGAGCTGACAACTGTCCGCATCGACAAGCCCGAGGATGTCAATTTCATCCTCGGCCAGAGTCACTTTATCAAGACCGTCGAGGACCTCCACGAAACGCTGGTCCAGAGCGTGCCCGGCATCCGCTTTGGCCTGGCCTTTTGCGAATCCTCAGGAGCGCGCCTGGTGCGCTGGTCGGGCACCGATGAGGCCATGACAGACCTGGCCCGCCGGACCGCCCTCGCTCTCGGCGCCGGGCACTCGTTTGTGATCTTTCTGGCCCCCGGCTTTTACCCCATCAACATGCTCAACGCCATCAAGATGGTGCCGGAGGTCTGCCGCATCTTTTGCGCCACCGCCAACCCGGCCGAGGTCGTCATCGCTGAAACAGAGCAGGGCCGCGCCATCCTGGGTGTAGTCGATGGAATGACACCCATGGGCGCCGAGGATGAGTCGGGCCAGGCCTGGCGCAAGGGCTTCCTGCGCAAGATCGGCTACAAACTGTAAGCGCATGCCACTATGCCACCGGTGAAGCGCCAAGTCAAGTGCTTCGCCGGAACCCGGCACACCCTGCCCCGGCAGGACTCGGACGGGGTGTGCCCCAGAACGGCCATATCAATGGGGAGTCCATACTATGCAATGCCCCAACTGTAAACGCACAATCCAGCCCAGCAGGCGCACTTGCCCTTATTGCGGGCACTCGCTGCCGGCCCGCCGGCGCGAGGTCCTGCTCCTGGGCCTGACTGCAGCCATCATCTTTGTTCTGTTCTTTGCCGGGGGGCTGGCGCTGGCCTTCCTGCACCGCTCGCCGCCGGCAAGCCCTCCCATAGCGGCCGCTGCCAGCGCCACGCCCAGCCCCACCCACACCGCAGCGGCGGCCACAACCACAGCGGCCGCAGCGCAGGCCACAGCGACCACGGTCGCCACCCTGCCGCCATCGCCTACCGCCGTGCCCGCCACGGGCACGCCTACCACGCCCCCCCCGGCCAGCCCGGCGCCCACACGGGCCGTCGTGATACCTCCTACACTCACACCCGCAGTTCCGCCCCCGCCGACGCCTGACTGCACGACGCCTGTGGACCCTGATATCACGCCCCTGTGGCAGGCGGAATACGCCCAGCTCGGCTGCGCCACCGGGGCCGCCAGCGACATCTGGTCAGCCTGGCAGGAGTATGAGCACGGAGCCATGCTCTGGCGCAGCGATACAAAACAGATCACCATCCTCTACGAAGATGGCCACCAACAGACGGTCGCCGATACCTGGGATGGCAATACGGTGTATAACGACAAGGCGCCAGCGGGCCTGGTCACACCCGAGCGCGGCTTTGCTTGGGCCTGGCACAATCAGGCCGGCGTGCAGAGCAGCCTGGGCTGGGCGACAAGCGATGAGCTGGGCTTTTGTGCACACCTGCAGCCTTTCGAACATGGCTTTGCCTTTGTCAGCACGGGCACACCCTGCAGCAATGAACTCAACCGGGCCAGAGAGCCTGGCTTCAGGCCCCTGGCCATCGTTGTCCTGCAGAATGGATCGTGGAACCGCTACTGACCGCTGTTGGAGGCAGATCATGGAGCAAAACAAGCCACGCTGCCCGCACTGCGGCGCTCCCCAAGTGCGGCCGGATGTGCGCTTTTGCAACTATTGCGGGCAGCCGCTCGCCGTGACGCCCCAGCGCCGCGCGCCTGCCCGGCACGGGTTCGCCTCCTGGTTGGTGCCTGTGGCGGTCACGCTGGCCGTGATGCTGATTCTGCTCGGCGCCGCAGTCATCTGGCTGCCCAAACTTCGCCATGCTACCTCGACAGAACCCCCTGAGCCCAGCGCCACACCAGTGCGCGTTGATACATCAACGCCCGGTGGGCCCACCCCGGTGCCTGCGCTGACGCTTCGCATCTCCACTGGGGGCGACTTGCTCAATGTGCTCAGCGGGCCCGGGCCAGACTATCCACCCATCGGCGCGGTTGGCGACGGCTTTGTCCTGGACGTTCTCGGCCGCAGTGATGTCGGCAACTGGTACCTGGTGCGCTTGCCCAGCGGCCTCGAGGGCTGGGTCAACGGCCAGCAGGTTACCCTCCAGGGATCTCAAGACAGTGTCCCCATCGCTCAGTTCGAACCTGCTCCAACAGCGACCCCGACTGAGACCCCAACTGCCGGCCCGCCCATGTTCACCCTCGACTATAGGGGCTGTGTTGCTCCCGGCATGAGCCTGGGACAGGTGAAAGGCCAGGTTTTCGACCGCAACGGCAGTGTCATCGTCGGCGCCGAGATCGAAGTCCTGGTCGAAGGGCAGACCAACATCATCCCTCCTGGCCATTCCAACAGTGAGGGCTGGTACGAGTTCAACATCAAGCCGGGCCAACACGTGCGTTTCAGACGCATCACCATCAACGGCCAGAATGTGCCGTTTACACCCACGGGCCTGGAGGTGCAGGGCAAGGCGGGCTGCTATCAGAGGGTAGATATCCGCGAGCAGTAGTAGCCCGCAGGTCGTGCGCCGCACCCCTGAG
>DAOTVS010000076.1:0-7428 GCA_034436375.1 Anaerolineae bacterium
TGTCTGCTGGGGCTGGACGACGAACCGGCCAAGGGAGAAGATGGAGGCTGGCTGGGGGAAGGCGATCTCCGCCACTATCTGGCCGGCGCAACGGTGCCGGTCATCGAGGACAAGGAGCTCTTCCAGCGCGAGAGCCGCCCAGGCATCGGCATCGAGAGCGGGCGGCGGGTGGTCAGAGAGGGCGCCCTTTACGAGGTCGAGTTCATCCGCCCCTATCCCCAGGTGGGGCTCTACCTGGAGGTAGAGGGTTATGAGGGCTGGCCCTCACACCGCGAGCTGCGCCTGGGCGGCGAGGGGCATGGGGCGCGCTTCCAACAGGTGGAACGAGCCCTCAACTGGCCCTCACCCCCCGATCCCCTGCCGGAGCGCTTCAAGCTCTACCTGGCCACCCCGGCTTTGTTCAAGGAAGGCTGGCGGCCAGCAGCGTGGGGACGGTTCTTCGATGGCCCCGTTGAGCTAGCCGCCGCGGCCATCGGGCGCTACCAGAGCATCGGCGGGTTCGACGTGGCCAGCGGCGCCCACAAGGCTGCCCGGCGCTATATCCCGGCGGGCACCGTGTATTACTTCCGCTGTCGCGACAGCAAGCCAACACGCCTGCTGCCCAGCCTGATCCAGAACGCCATTACTGATGAGGGAGCAGAGATCGGTTTCGGCCAGGTCATCATCCAGGAATGGAAGGAGAGATAAAACCATGTTTCAGGCCAAACGGATGCTCTTCATCTATGTCGAAACACCGTTGCACGTGGGCGGCGGGCGCAGCCTGGGTGCGGTGGACCTGCCCATCCAACGCGAGCGCATTACCGGCTACCCTATGGTCCAGGCCAGCAGCCTGAAGGGCAAGCTGCGCGCCCTGGCCGATCCGCAGGGGCAAGACGACGGACGCGTGTCGCGAGACGAGTTCCTGGCCATCTTTGGTCCTGAGGCGGGTCCAGGCGCCTCCGAGTACGCAGGGGCGCTCTCCGTCGGCGACGCGCGCCTCTTGCTTTTCCCGGTGCGTTCGCTGGCCGGCGTGTTCGCGTGGACCACCAGCCGCAACGCCCTGGCCCGCTTCTGGCGTGAGGCAGAGACGACGGGCCTCAAGCTGGGTTGGGAGCTGCCACCCGAGCCGGGCAAGAATCAGGCCTGGGTAAGCGAGGGGACGGTGCTCCAGGCGGGGGATAGTGTGGTGCTGGAGGAATTCAGCTTTGCGCCCCAGCCTGAGCCACTGGTCAACACCATTGGCCAATGGCTGGCGCAGCAGGCCCTGCCCGAGACGAAGGAGTATGAGTACTGGCGCGACGCGCTGCCACAGCGCCTCTGCATCCTCCCCGAGGATGCTTTCCGCGATTTCACCCTCTATGCCACCGAGGTGGAGACCCACGTCAAGCTCGATCCCTCGACCAAGACGGTGGCAACCGGCGCCCTGTGGACCAGTGAGAGCCTGCCGGCGGATAGCCTGCTCTACGCCCCGCTGCTGGCCACTCGGTCCCGCGCTGGCAAAAAGGGTGCCGGTGACCGGTGGGAACCCACGGTCAAGCTCGATGGCGAAGAAATCCTGAAGAAGATCGAGGAGCTCAGCCTGACACGCGCCCAACTGGGCGGCGACGAGACCACCGGCCAGGGCATGGTGGCCCTGCGGCTGGTGAGGGGAGGTGGGCAATGAGCCAGCAACGCTCGCTGGAACAGCAACGGGCCACTCGGGCCTGGGAGAAGGTCACCCGCGTTCGTGACTATGGCCCAGGCTATCGCAAGGAATATGGTCAGTTGGCGCGCAGCGCCCCCGCAGATATTCAGACCAACGGCCTGGGGCAGTATCTGGCATTCCTGCGCGCCAAACGAGGACGCGACAAGCAGGGCAACCTGAAAGAGGAAGATGCTCATTACCAGCTGCTTGCGCACATCTCAGAATGGGTTATGGAGCGATTGAGCCAAAAACATGCCGAGGGCCTCTTGGGTTGGATCGTGGACCCCAGAACCAGCACCGACGACTATCGCCGGGCCACGGCGGAGGCCATGGCCTTCCTGGCCTGGCTCAAGCGCTTCGCTGAGGCCGATCTGGGCGAAGGAGGCAGCGAGTCATGATGCGCCAGCCACCGCGGGGCGAGCGCCGGTCGGAGGGGAAAAAGGAGCCGCAGCCAGCCCCCACCCCAGCCCCGCCCATACCTCACCAGGCAGCTCAGGCATTCAGGGCCCAGTGGCAAGGCAGCAGCGCCCTGAACGCCAGCCTCATCTTTGATCGCTATGCGCCCGACTGGGCTGGCAAAGGCGAGATCAAGAAGGACGGGCTGGCGGTTGTCGAGAAAGCGGCTGGCAGAGGCGACCAAAAGGCGCTGGCAGCCGTCCAAACCAGATGGCGCCGGCTGGTTGAAGCAGCCGGCGCGCAACCATTCACCCTCAAGACCGATTGGCGCCTCATCGCCGGGCTGGGGCGCAAGGGACCACTGGAGGTGGGGTTCACCTTCCACCGGTACGGCTTTCCCATCTTGCCGGGCTCCAGCGTCAAAGGGGTAGCCCGCGCCTGGGCCTTCTACCATCTGGCCGAAATGCTCGGCGAGAGCGAGCTGAACCGCATCGAGAGAAGGAAGGGCGAAAGCACGCTGGCGGCCTTGGAAAGGCTGCTGAGCACGGCTGACCCGCGCCAATACGAGGAGAGCCTGGCCGGGCGCTACCGCCAGTCCAGGCCCGAAGCGGCCGCCACGGCCGATGACTTCCGGGCCCTCTTTGGCACCACGGGCGCAGCCGGGTTGGCTATCTTTTTCGATGCGATCCCCGCCGGGCAGCCCAGGCTGCAATTGGATATCATGAACCCCCATTTCCCGGATTATTATGGCGACAAGAACGGCCACGTGCCGCCTGCCGATTGGCAAAGCCCCAAGCCCGTCTATTTCTTAACCGTTGCCGAAGGAAGCGAGTTCCTCTTTGCCGTCGGCTGGCGGCAGCCCTTGGCCAGCGATGCGGAGGCTGCGCGCCTGCAATCCACGGCGCGGGACTGGCTGATCCGGGGCCTGACCGATCTGGGCATCGGCGCCAAGACCAGCGCAGGATATGGGTATTTCCAGCCCCAGTCCACCGCACTGCCAGATCGGGCCCCGGTTGCGCCATCCTCTGCCCCCTCATCAGTCGGCCCCGTACCACCTGCCGGTCCATTGCAGACGCGCCGCGGCACCATCGTCGAGATCCGCCCCGATAAACGCTACGGCAAGGTGCGCGATGTGGAGACCGGCCACGAGTATCGCTTTCCGATAGAAGCCATTCAGGGCGACACGCCCGGCAAGAAATCCACCGTGGCCTTTGACCTGCAGGGCGACCAGGTGGTAAAGGTAAGGAAAGGATAAAGCCATGCCACGGTCCAGGTTCGTATTGACAACGGTGGGGACCAGCATGTTGCTCAACAGCCTGACGCCAGATGAGACTCCTATCTGGCGTAGCAGGCTCAACAACGAGACCAATGCCAAAACGCTTCCGCCTGACTTGATCAGTCAGGTCGAGGAGTTGCAGAAGCGCGCCCTGAACAATCTGCGCTGTAGCGATGTGCAGAGCAGGCGCCAGCTGAGTGCCGAGCTAAACGGAATATACGCCATCTACGAGAATCAGCTATCGCGCTCGCGGGGCGACACACATTGGCTTATTACCACCGATACAGCCATGGGTGCCATTGTGGCCAACACTCTCACAACCTTTCTAAGGGAAGAGGGAATCATCTGCAATGTCCACACACCGCCTGACCTTTCCACCAGCGATGCTCATTCCTTCTCCAAAGGAATCAAGTCGCTGCTGCATTGGTGTGAGGAAATTATCCCTCCCTGCCGTGATGGAGGCCAGCAGATCATCTTCAACCTGACCGGCGGCTTCAAGAGCTTGCAGGGATACCTGACTATCGCAGGCATGTTCTACGCGGATCAAGTCGTCTACATCTTTGAGAAGGGGTCACAACTATTGTCGATACCGCGCCTACCAATACGCGTGGATATCGACGCCTTGTATGCGCACCGCATGCAGCTCGCAATGATGGCCGAAGGGGGCCATGTCTTCCCAATAGAGCAAGTTGCAGATATCCCAGCAGGGATGCTTGACGTGGATAACAGCCACGCCACGTTATCAGATTGGGGCCTCCTGGTCTGGAACCGGGCACGGAAGGAGATGCTATCACAAGAGCTGCTTAGCCTTCCCCGCCTGGAGTATGAGAAAAGCTTCAGGAAGGACTTTGATGAGGCTGAAAAGATAGATCGAGTCGAGCTCCACAAAACGCTGGCCAAAGTCTCCAGCCTGCTGGAGGGGAGCTACGGCGACGTCAGCGTACTCAAGAGGCACGGCGGAGTGCAGTATAGCAGCCTCACCAGCAAGAAAACGAGCGATGGCCGTAACATTGATCACTTCCGTGTTTCGCAGAGCCTCCGAGTAACGTGTGTTGCGGAGGGCGGCACACTGCGCCTGCGGCGCTTCGGCGGCCATGAGATCGAATCGAATCCGTGAGGCCCTTGCATGATCTTACTCAACTATGCCCATCCCCTCACCCGCGCCCAACTGGCGCAGGTGGAGGCGCTGACGGGGCAGCCAATTGAGCGGGTGATCGAGCTGCGCTGCCAGATCGATCCGCAGCAGCCCCTGTTGCCGCAGGTGACGGCTCTCGTCGAGGCGGCAGGGCTTTCGCCGGAAGAGTGGCAGACGGCGCCTCTGCTCATCAACCCGCCCTCTCTGAACTATATCGCCGTGGTGCTCCTGGCAGAGCTGCACGGACGCTGCGGCTACTTTCCCGCCATGCTGCGCCTGCGCCCGGTGCCCGACAGCGCACCCTCTCAGTTTGAGGTGGCCGAGGTGCTCAACCTGCAGAGGGTGCGTGACGCGGCGCGGTGCAGGCGCTGAGCAACCAGAGACAACGGTGATCCGTCTCGGCTTGCCCGGACGAGCTTTATCGCGCAAGCGATCCATCACCGGAAGGTCTTGCAGGCTGGCCGGCGTTGCAGCCGGCCAGCGCTCTCGCCATAGTACTGCAACCGCACTTGATCCAGCCGGCTCCCGGTAACAGCCGGCCAAGGTGCTGTGCGCCTGCCCGGCTGCAGGCAACCCGCCAAATCCCCCCGAATGGCTCCACTCCGGTCGCGTGCGAAGCGCGATGCCCAGAGGGATCCGCGCCCCGATGGGTAAGTACGGCTGTAGTGATAGGTGCACCATATCAACGCAGATGCCCAACTGGCGCACTGGGTCGCCTTTGTGGGGCATTAACCGCCCACAGCCGCAACGAGGCTCCGCCTCAGCAGCCTGGCGCCGCATCTTCACCTCAGCCTCGACTACCTGTCTGAGCCCAACGCGGCCAAGTCGCTGACCGACGCTCTGGCCAGCACCTGGGCAGTGACGCCATAGCGATCGATGCAGGGATGATACTTACCCGAGCCCCGCTTCACAGCGAACAGGAGCGAGTGCTCGTCGCCGCGATAGAAGATGGTGACCTGCTGGATATCGTCCGTGTCCACCTCGGGCTTAGGGCTGCTGAAACGCGCCCAGGCAACCGACTTGGCCTGAGGCCAGGCCAGGAAGAGGACGAAAACGCGCAGACAGCGGTCGAGGTCCTCCTCGGTCAGTGGCATGGTCACCTCCAACGACGGGACGCGACTCAGACCCGCCTGTGTAGCATATGAGATGTGCGGCTCGGCGCTGGCCCAGGTGCTGATCTCGCTGAGCAACGTCGCGTCATTATAGGGCCGGCTCCAATTGTTGAGCTGCTCCGCTAAGGCCTGGGCCGGCAGAAGCTCCGCATCAGCAGGCGTGCTGGCTCGCCATAGCCTCTGATAGTCCTCAATCCGAAGCGCGGAGAGCACGTCGGCTGGCGGGCCCAGGACGGCGTGCAGATGGCGCAGCCAGGCTGCGAGCTCATAGATGTCCGCTTCGTCCTCCTGGGTCTGTTCGCTGACGATGTAGGCGTGCAGCCAGCTCTGGGCGCCCAACTGCACTTGCGCCATGAATGCCGTCAACTCGTCATCCGGCATCCCTGTACGGATCTGCTCCCAGGCGCCGGGCTGGCCCGCTTTGCCCCAAAAAGCTCCGAACAGCTCCCGCGAGCAGTCGAGGAAGCAGTCACGGTCCAGCATGCCGCTCCGCCAGACGACGCGCAGGTAGGCGCCGATGATCACAAAGAGCTCGGCAAGATAGCGTGGCGGCACTTCGGCCATGTAGGTCTCATCGTTGGTACCCTGAGCAAAGTTCCGCACCAGGCGCCGGAAGCCGTTGGCGATACGGGTTCGGAGCCGCTCGGCTTCGGCGGCATCGTCGGGCGGCGGCGGGGGCTCCGGCAGGTCCAGAGTGAATGAGATGTCTTCGGGGCTGCCATCACCTGGCACCGGTGCCGGGTGATAGACCGCCGCGAGGATCGCCCGCAGGACGCTTTCGTACGTCAGTTGGTCGGGATAGTCTGCATACAGCTCTGCACCGCTGGTCACTACGCGCCGGCGGATCTGCTCGTCGACAAAGTGCTCTTCGGGATCATATTCGCCCTCGTTCTCCACTTCCATCTGCCGCTCACGCTGGCGCGCCTGAGCAGTCAGGATACCTCGATGTCGGCGCAGCTGCTCGCTGTTCGTGGCAAGGAGGTCATGGAGCATCTCGAGGATCTGTACGCAGTGCTCATAGCTCTCGGGCTGCATGGCGGGCGGAATGTGGGGCCGGTCGCCGCGAACTACAGGCTGGCCGAAGTGGCGCAGGGCCTGGAGGTTGTGGAGCAGGACCGGGTTGCTAGCGCTCGCCTTGGGCCCAGGCCCTACCACAAGGCTGACGACTTGGGGGGTGTCGGGCAGCGAGACGCTCGCTGGGACCTGCAGGACAATTGTATGATCGGCAGCGGTCTGCCAGCACTCACAGCAGAACTGCGCCGTCTCCTGGCCTGCCAGCTGCACGGTGAGCCGCGCACCGGCCGGGAGAGCCTGCGCCAGTCGCAGCACCAAACGCCGGCCCTCGCGGCTGGCCGAGAGAAGCTCGAACGAAGGCTGCGAAGCTACGGGCGTCTCCTGCTCGAGCTCAGCCGGCTCACTCAGGTCCAGCGGCATCGCATTGATCGTAAGACGGCCCAACCAGGTGTCAAAGTGGGCCGCGTCGGGCTCGAAGCGGAGGACGATCAGCTCGGTGTTCCCACCGGTCGCCGGGTGCAGCCACGCCGGAGCGGAAAAGTTGGCGCTGCCCGTGGCGGCCCAGACGCCGCTTTGGGTACGGAGCAGGAGTGTCTTGGCGTGCAAACGGCGGGCACCGAGCTCGAGGTCGTATGCTTCGGCCTTGACCGGGTGGCGGCCCAGGACGGCCTCCAGGACGCGCGGGCTCAGCCCGTGCCCAGGGCCCTGGGTGTAGAGCCGCAAGCGCTGGGGATGGCAATCAGCGAGCAGGGCGGCGATGGCGCGGGCGCCGCCGTCGAAGAACGGGCTCACGACCACCGCCTCGTCAACTGGGCTGCCGTCTTCCTGCTGG
>DAOTVS010000077.1:0-8120 GCA_034436375.1 Anaerolineae bacterium
CGGCAGCGGCGATGCCAGACCCCAAATCCCTCGCCCGGTTTGAGGCCGGTGAGAGGCGGAGCAGGTCACCGGCGCTGAACCGGGGCAGTGCCGGTGGCAGGTATGCCCCGGGCGATGCTAAAGACTGACAGCTATTCCGGCATAATCGGATATGTGCTCCCCCCATGAGGGAACACCAGCACCTCCGCCGCGCCCGGGAAGCGCTGCCGCGCCCGCGCAAGGGCAGCCTCTGGCGTGGCGCTAAAGGTGACAAAGGGCAGCCGCTCGTGGATCTCCGCCGGCAGGGTAGGGGCGTACATCAACAGCTCGCCATGGCGCATGGCCTGCAGAGCGAAATAGAGGAAGAAGCGGTCCTCTTCGCCCATGCCCTGGAGCTTAAGCCGGGGCACGAGCGGCAAGAGCACGGGCGCCAGCGCCTTGAGCGCACCACGCCCGACGGGGAGCTTTCTGTTGGCCAATCCAAAGACGCCCACGCCCTCTTCCGCGCGCACCAGGGTGATCATCACACCGCCCGGCCGCAGGGCGCGGATGGTATTGGCCAGCGCCTTGACCCCCTGCCGCAGGTCCTGGTCCATGGGGCAGGAGTTGGTGATGACCACATCGGCCGGCCGGGGCACGCGCGCGCCGTAGATCTGGGCGCTCACCAGGGCCCCCACGCGGTGGGCCTGCACCGGGTGCCCGCTGACCACCCGTACCACTTGGAGCGCGCTGTTGAGCACCGCATTGACGATGAACACCGGCGGCCGCAGCATTGAGCCCGCTTCTTCCAGGTCCAGGCGCATGGGGTTCTGCTCGATGGGCCGGCCGACATTGTTAAAGGAGGCCGGCCGGCAGTTGATGGCGTGGTTGTGGGCGATGGTCGCGCGCCCGGCGAGGCCGGGAAAGAGGTTCTTGTAGCCGCCGCCGAACGAGGCGATGATGTGGGGCTCGATGCAGCCGACGGAGACGATCAGGTCGGCCTCGGCAGCCGTCCTGTTGACATATACCGGTGTGCCCCGCTTGGTCGTGCCCAGGAAAGCCAGCTTTGCCGGCGAGTCGCAGTCGGGCGATTCCCAGGGCAGCCCTGCCCCCCAGCTTTCGCCCACGCGCCGCGCCACCTCGGCCTCGGTCATGGCCCGATGCACGCCCAACGCGGGAATGACGGTGATCTGCTCGCGCGCCACGCCCGCGCGCGCCAGCTCGGCCAGCACCGCCGGCAGAATCAGCCGCACGGGCGTTGGCCGGCTGTTGTCATCGATCACCAGCGCCACGCGCATACCCGCGTGCGCCAGCTGCGCCAGCCGGGGCAGGCCGATGGGCTCCTGCAGGCTGCGCTCCACCTCAGCCCGGGCGTCACCGGCGCCGAGGCTCCCCAAGGGGTGGCCGCACCCCGTGGGGTCTCCGGCGCCGGCCAGCACCGCGGGCTCCATCGTACCCAGCAGGCGCCACTCTGCCGGCAGGTCCAGCCGGACCCGTTCGCTGCCCCACGGCAGTTCGACCGCGTTCGTTCCCATACCTGAACCCTCTTCCGCAACAAGGAAATGAGAAACCCCAGTTCGAATTAGATACCCATGAGGCTGAGCGTATCAAGCGCGTCGCTGATGGCCCAGGTAAGGGCAGGGTGCGAGACCTCGAACTCCTCGATGGCCTCGTGCAGCTGCTCGCGCAGTGAGCGCAGATGGGCAGGTGTGGGCTCGGGGTTGTCCAGCACCCCCTGCACCTGCCTCTGCAGATGTTGCACGCGCGCCTGTGTGTGCTCATCGGCGGGCTTGGCCTGCCCCAGCTCGTGCTGCAGCTGCTGCAGCTTGTCGCGCAACTCCGGGTTTGACATGGGTTCTTGCCTCCTCAGAATGTGATGCGTGATCCGTAATGCGTGAGGTCGCCGCCGTGTGAGGCCCACTGCTCTTGGTGCGCCTGTACAAGCGAGAAACAGAAAGGGCCAGATGCGTTGCGTCATGGCGGCCTTACGCATTACGTTTCACGTTTCAGGCGGTATCAGCGCCTCCAACAGCGGCCGGCGAAAGGCGTGCTGTTCCGCATCGTAGACGCCAAAGCCCGCACAAAACTCCCAGTAGGCCCAGCTCCAGCCGTGCGCCTCGGCCTCGCGCGCCACAAAGGTCGTCCAGCGCACGCGGGAGTCCATATCGGCCTTGTCATAGGTTCCGAACTCACCCAGGAAAAGGGGCCGCCCGTGCGCCTTGGCCCAGGCAGTGGCCAGGTCGAAATCATGGCGGATCGCCGCTTGCTCGCCGGGCGCACCCTCCCAGGTCGTGCCGAGCCAGGCCTCGCTGCCTTCCACCCACTCGGCGCCCTGATGGGTAAAGCTCATGGGGTCGTAATAGTGCACGGTCACGATCAGGCGCCGGTCTTGCGGAGGCAATTCCAGGCTCCTGAGCTGAGAGATCGCGTTCCACTCCACCGGCCCCACGACCACCATCCGATTCGGATTGGTGCGGCGGATGGTAGCCAAAACATCAGCGAAGAGGCTGTTCCACACCCCGGCGCTCAATGCGCCATTAGGCTCGTTCAAGGGCTCAAAGTAGAGCTCCAGCGGGTAGCCCTGATAGTGCCCGGCGATCTGCGCCCACAGGGCCACAAAGCGCTCTTGGTGTGCCGCTGGATTCTGGTATAGTTCCTCATAGTGGTGCATATCGATGATCACCGTGAGCCCCTGCGCGAGCGCCTCGTGCACCGCTTTGTCAACTAGGACGAAAAAGGAGGGGTCAATCATATAGGGCGCCTGAGTCGTAGCATGGGCTGACCAACGGATGGGGATACGCACCGAGTTGAACCCGGCTTCTTTGATGACCTGGAAATAGCTGTCGTCCAGCGTCACCCCCCACTCGCCCACGCTCGGCGCCTCGAGCGCATTGCCCATGTTCACCCCGCGCCCCAGGCGTTCGCATCGGCGGAAAGCCTCCGCATCAGCTGATGTGCCGGTCGGTGTAGCCGAGGCACGTGGCGCCATCCACGCGCACCCCGCCACGACAACCGCCAGCGCCGCCAATGCCAGGGTCATCCAGAATGGCCTCCAACCGTAATGCATGGACTCACCCCCTACATGCTCCCTGGACATATCCTCAATCTTACACCTGCTGTGCTCTCGGCGCAAGGAGGGTCGGGCAGGCCACGCACCGGGTGTGGTTCACTGCGGGGGCAACCTGCATGAGCGCTGTCACGCTGAGTGCGCCATGGCCTGCGGGCCATGGCGCACTCAGCGTGACATTCGGACGTGATCTGCACCAGAAGCGAACTGTACCCTCCGCATAATGCATCGTTTGGTTCTTTCCCCATTCGTGTTACAATAGCATACTATGACCCTATACCGCATGGAAGGGATGACAAAATGGCCGCCAACAGCACAAGCCGGGCGTTCGCTGCCCGCTCTGCCTTGTCTCCGCGCACCCTCGCCGCCGTGCTGGTGACCGTCAGCACCTGGGGCTCGGCGTTCGCCGGCATCCGTGCCGGGCTCACCGCCTACACGCCAGCTCACCTGGCCCTGCTGCGCTACCTGATCGCCTCGCTCGCTTTGGCCGTGTATGCCCTGGTCACTCACATGCCTCTGCCAGCCCGGCGCGACCTGCCGCGGGTGGCCCTGCTGGGCTTTTTGGGCATCGCCTTTTACAACCTGGCCCTCAATTTCGGCGAGGAGACGGTAGCCTCAGGCACGGCCAGCCTGATCATTGCCTCGGTGCCCATCTGGATGGCCTTGCTGGGCAGCCTGCTTTTTCGGGAGCGGCTGCGCCTGCCTGGCTGGCTGGGCATCGCCCTCAGCTTTGCTGGTGTGGCTGTGATCGCTCTGGGCAACCAGGGCGGGCTGAAGGTCGACCCGCGCGCCGTGGTCATCCTGATAGCAGCCATCTCCTCCAGCCTCTATTCGCTGGGGCAAAAGCCCCTGCTGACCCGCTATGGCGCCCTGCAGTGCACGGCCTATGCGATCTGGGCCGGCGCGATCTTGCTGCTGCCCTTTGGCCTGAGGCTGCCGGCTGCCGTCAGCACAGCGCCCCTGGGGGCTACGGGGGCCATCTCGTACCTCGGCATCGTGCCTGGCGCCCTGGGTTATTGCACCTGGGCCTATATCCTGGCGCGCGTCCCTGCCGCCACTGCCGGCAGCTTTCTCTACCTGGTGCCGGCCTTTGCCATGCTCATTGCCTGGCTCTGGCTCGGTGAGGTGCCCACCCTGCTCTCACTCGGCGGCGGATTGCTCGTCTTGGCCGGGGTCATTGTGGTCAATAGCTGGGGGCGGGGCCAGCGCTGATTGCCGGCGTGCCACGGAGCCAAAAGCGGCCAGCTTGCGCGCTCCGCATGATCCCGGCACAAGCCTATTGAGAGGAATGGGGTGTTCTCCGATTGCGGGCCATTGGGAACTGTGTTATGATAGGCCTGTGTCAGACTTGCAAAGTCTCAGGGACTTTGCAAGTCTCCCATGTCCATGGAGGAGCTGCCGCCATGTCCAAGCCGATCCCTATCACGCTGCTCGTTGATGATTCCTGCCCTCTGGTCCACGTCTACCGCGCCCACTGGGCCGATGTGCACCACAGGCCTCCCGCGACCGACGATGGCCGCCCATTGCTGGAGACGGTGCCCAACGCCTTCCTGGACCGCTTCTGTGACGTGGCCGAGCGCCGCGGGTTGGCCGGCAAACTCAGCATCGTGCCCATGCCCGCTGGCCGGGGCGATATCGTGCGCGGCATCGAGGGCTATGACCCCCGCCTCACCCGCGAATGGCTCGACACGGCGCAGAGGCGCCTGGCAGACCGCTTCGATTTCTGCCCGGAAGGCCTCACCCACAACCTCACAGTGGACCTGGCGACGGGCGGCATGCTCCCCGAGGGCGAATCGGTCTGGTCTCAGCATCAGGACCGCACTGCGCTGACCCCCTACCTGGTGCGGGCGCTGGAGCTGCTACAGACGGCCGGCGTGAATGCCACTGGCATCACCAGTTGCTGGGTTTTTGGCCAGCAGGTGGAGGCGGAGTATATCCAGTCCATGGTCGCGGCGCTCAAGGCTGTCTATGGGCGCGACCTGGGCTGGTACTATCTGCACATCTGGCACCGCTACCCCGATTCCCGCCCTTATGTGGCCTATGCACAGGGGCCGACCCGCCTTGTCGCCATCAACTCGACGGTCGATGACTTTTTCTGGGCCTGCATCAACAACCCCCGGACCGACCGCGCCTGGGTCGAGGAGGTCGCGGACCGCCTGCTCACGGCCGATGGCCGCGCAGGCGCCATCCGCACCGTGCTCGATGCCGGGGGCTGGCCCATTCTGATGACCCACTGGCAGTCCTTATTCGCCAATGGCCTGGAGACCGGCCTGGCTGTGCTCGACCTGCTGGGCGAGCGCGTATCCCGTGCCCTGGCGGGCGAGGTGCAGTGGACGAGTTGCCTGGAGCTGGCGCAACGGACGGTGGAAGAGATGTGATGCATAATAAGTAAACCGTAATCAGTAAGGCTGCCATTTCGAGGCGTTTTCTGCTTCCCGGGATATTTGCACTGACAGGGTCTGTGTAAAGCAGCAGGCGCTCTACAGTAGCAACCTTACTTATTACGGTTTACTTATTACATGCCATGGCAACCTCGTGCATTGCGGAATGCGCCCCATTCTACTGCAAGGAGATGGACCCATGAGACTCGGCGGACCGGTTTTCATCGAGAGCCAGGACCCCATGGCCTGGGTGGCTGCCCATCGGCAGTTGGGCTACAGCGCGGCCTACTGCCCGGTCGACAGCAAGGCAAGCGACGACGTGGTGCAGGCCTATGCCCGCGCGGCGCAGGCGGCCGATATCGTCATCGCCGAGGTCGGCGCCTGGAGCAACCCCATGCATCCGGATGCGGGCAAACGCCGGCAGGCCCTGGCCTACTGTCAGGAGCAACTGGCCCTGGCCGACCGCATCGGCGCCCGCTGCTGCGTGAATATTGCCGGCGCTTGCGGCGAGCAGTGGGACGGTCCCTATGCCGAGAACCTGACCGATACGGCCTTTGAAGCGATTGTGGAGAGCGTGCGCGCCATCATTGATGCAGTGCGGCCCACCCGCACCTACTACACCCTCGAAACCATGCCCTGGATGTACCCCGACTCGGCCGAGAGCTACCTGCGCCTGCTCCGTGCCATCGATCGCCCCCGCTTTGCCGCGCACCTGGACCCGGTGAACCTGATCTGCAGCCCACAGCGCTATTTCGCCAACGGCGACCTGATCCGCGAGGGGTTTGAACTGCTCGGGCCCTATGTGCGAAGCTGCCATGGCAAGGATATCGCGCTCTCCGGGCGCCTCACGGTGCACCTCGACGAGGTCGTGGCGGGCCGCGGCGCGCTCGACTATCGCGCCTATCTCGATGGCCTGAGTCGGCTCGACCCCGATACGCCCCTCATGCTCGAGCACCTGCACCAGCCCGAGGAATATGATGAGGCCGCCCGCTACGTCCGCTCGGTTGCGGATGGTATGGGGCTGTCGTTCCGGTAGTTGGGAGGCCGCCGCTCAGTGTCGTAGTGACGGCTCAAGCCGTCACCACGCTGTGTTCCCCCAGCCCCCTATCCGTGCAGCAGCGCCAGCGCCATGATCGCCGCCCAGGCAAGCACCTTGAACTCGCCCTGCGCCAGCGCTGCCTGCACCTGTGAGCGCGTGAGCAACACAACTTCCTGCTCCTCCAGATCGTCGGCGTGAATCGCGCCCACGCGCTGCGCGCCCCGCGCCAGGAAAAAGGCGCCCGTTCCTGCCCCCCGGTTGCCGTCTACCGCATAGCGACCCAGGGGCAGCCATTCGGGCGCTTCATAGCCCGTCTCCTCGCGCAGCTCGCGCTGGGCCGCCGCCAGGGGCTCCTCGCCGGGCTCCAGGTAGCCCCCCACCGGCGCCAGCGATACGCCCTCGATGGCATACTTGGTCTGGCGAAAGCAGAGGTACAATCCCTCCGCCGTCACGGTCGCCACATTGACATAGTCCGGCGTGATCAGCCAGGGCCAATCCTCGATCACCCGGCCGTCGGGCAGCAGCACGCGGTGGCTCTCCACCCGCAGGTACTTGCCCTCGTCCAGGATCGTCCGCCGGCTCAGCGTCTTCCATGATTCCATCACCATCTCCAAGCACGGAGTTAACCGCAGATGAACGCAGATAGACACAGATAGGGGGCGATCTTTATCCGCGTTTATCTGCGTTCATCTGCGGTTTCATTCCGTCCCTAACCTTTTTCATTTGCGTATGGGTTATGCAGGTGCACGGGTTTCGCTTGCGGCCCGCGCAGGCGCAGGTTGAGCATCTCCACGAACACCGAGAAGCCCATGGCAAAGTAGATGTAGCCCTTGGGGATCTCCAGCCCCAGCGATTCCGCGATGAGCGACACGCCGATCAACAGCAGGAAGCTCAGGGCCAGCATGCTCACCGTAGGGTGCTGGTTCACAAAGTCGCCAATGGGCCCCGAGGCGAACATCATGATGCCCACGGCGATGATGACCGCGGCTGCCATCACCCAGACTGCCCGCGCCATGCCTATCGCAGTGATGACCGAGTCCAGAGAAAAGACAATGTCGAGCAGACCGATCTGCACCACCACCGCCATGAGCGAGGGCGCCGCCTTGATCGGGCCGAGGCCCTCGGTCCCCTCCAGCTTTTCGTGGATCTCCCGCGTCGCCTTGGCGATCAGGAACAGCCCCCCGCCCAGCAGGATCAGGTCGCGCCCCGAGACCTCTTGCCCCAAGACGGTAAAAAGGGGCTGCGTGAGCCGGCTAAGCCAGGCCAGCGAGACGAGCAGCAGGATGCGGGTCACCATGGCCAGGGCCAGGCCCAACCGTCGCCCCTGGCCCTGCTGGCTCGGCGGCAGCTTGCCGGCCAGGATGGTCAGGAAGACAATGTTGTCAATGCCCAGCACGATCTCCAGCACCGTCAGCGTGAGCAGGGCGATCCAGGTTTCGGGGTTGCCGAGTTGGGCCATGGCAGATGTTCCTTTCATTGGCACAGTCAGAAGACAAAAGGAACCAGGCGCCGTGTGCGCTTCATATAGTCAATGTAGTACTGCAACCGCACTTGATCCAGCCGGCTCCCGGTAACAGCCGGCAAAGGTGCTGTGCGCCTGCCCGGCTCTGACCCGGGAGGGGGGATTGGGCGGGTTGCCTGCAGCCGGGCCGCCCGTTGGCGGCCCGGCTGCAGG
>DAOTVS010000078.1:0-4784 GCA_034436375.1 Anaerolineae bacterium
TCGGCCTGATGGTGGCTCTGGCAGTAGCGCTCCTGTTGGCGGCTATCATTGTTGACAACCTGCTGGCGCGGCGCGCGCGCAAGCGCCGCATGGACGAAGAAGCAGGCATCAAATTCGAGAAGCGTGGTACGGCCGATGCTTTTATCGACATTCTTGGCCGCACAGGCGATATCGTCCGTCAAACCGCCGATTCCGCCCGGCGAGGTAACCAACAGCCCAAGGTATAGCATCTAGCAGCAGATGCTGTCTGATCATAGTCACACCGACAGGAGGGCAACTCCGACCCACCAAAACCAGTGCGGGAAGCCGCTAGCCACGCGTTGTCATGGTTCCCCGTAATGGCAACGTGCGGCGCCTGCGGCTGCCGTACCCGGGGCAGAGGCTACCCTATGAACGGCGGCTCGCTCCTGAGTTCTTCCACGATGCCCATGGCTTTGCGCACGGCCGCCGCCTCGCCACGGATGAGGAACCAGAGGCCCCCTTCGGCGCCGCCGATGCCGCCTGAGGCGCAGGGGATGGCCTCCACGCCGGCCAGGGTGCGCAGGGCTTCGATCTCGGTAAAGATGCGCCCGTGCACCGGGAAGAGTGAGGTAACGCCGCCCTGTTGCTCATCTTCCTGGGCGATGGCCGCCGAGGCCTGCTCGATGGGGTAGGGGACGCACTTTTCCAGCCCCACCGGGATGAGCAGGGTCAGCTTTTTGACGATGATGTACCCCAATGTGCCTCCGATGGTCCCCCCGCCCTCTCCGCCGACCAGAATGCCGGCGACTCCACGCTCATAATTCAGCGCATTGGCGCCCTTGATAAAGAGGTCGCCCGGCTGCATGACCTTGACCGAGCTAAAGCGATCCAGCTCCGGCGCCAGTTGGCCGTTGCGAAAAACGGCATCGGGGCGGCTCTGCTTGGGCCACTCGGGCGCGGGCCGGCCTACGGGCAGCGTGCGCCCCGTGACATAGGTGCGCTTGTCGAAACGCTCGCCCAAGAGCTCTTCCAGCACATAAGCGTTGGTCGTGCCGGTGGAGACCATCACGATCCCGTGTTGCATGCGCGCGCGCACGATGTCCAGCGCCGCCACGCCACGCGCGATCAGGCGCTTGGATTCGGCTACCGTCAATGAGAACTGTGCTTTCATCTTTCCCTCCTTGTCAGATCGTCCTCACCGGCTCTTCCCTTTGAAACTGCATCTCGCCCGCCGGCCCTTTGCGAATGACGATATAACGCTGCCAATCAGGGTCACGCCTGGGCAGAGGCTCGGGCTCCTCCCACGAGCGGAAGCGCAGGTGGGGGCCTCGGCTCTCATCACGCCGCAGGGCCGCCCCCAGGACCATCTCGGCTACCGTGAGCAGATTGCGCGTCTCCAGGGCATAGGCCATCCCGCGCTCATCCACGCAGATTCCTTCCTGCCGCCAGGCAGCGACCTGCCGCAGGGCCTCTCCCAGGGGCGTTAGGCAGCGCATGGCCGAAGCAGCGCGGTCCATGAGCCCCTGCAGCGAGGCGCGGATCTGCCTGGCGGGCAGACCCTGGCGGTTCAGCTCTGCCAGCTCCTGCTCCAGCCGGGCCCGTTGCCGCGGGTCGGGCTCGGGCGCCGCAGGCAGGGCCCGCGCCTCTGCCGCAGCTGCCTCGCCAGCCAGCCGGCCGAACACCTGCCCATCCAGCAGGGCGTTGCCGCCCGGGCGGTTGGCGCCATGTTGCCCCCCGGCGGCCTCGCCGGCAGCATAGAGGCCGGCCAGAGTCGTCTCGCCCCGGGTGCGGATCTTGACTCCGCCCTGAAAGTGCTGCGCCGCATTGACAACCTCTACCCGCGCTCCGGCCTCCAGGTCGAGTCCGCGCTCGCGCAGCCAGGCTACGACGGGCGGGTTGATCGCCCTTAAGCGCGCCAGGGGCCCCGCCGCCAGGGTTGCTGCATTCAGCCCCTTGCCCTCGCCAAACCATTGCTGCACCGAGGGCGCCAGGCGTTGGGGCTCCAATCCCATGGGGTCGGCGGTATAATCCAGGTAGACCCGGTGACCGGCGGCCCGGTGCCGGAACACGGCCAGGTCGATGGCGTGGGAGGGAGCCTCGGCGGAGAGCGGCCAAGTGGCGCCCTTGGCGAAGAGCAGTTCGTGTCGGCGCGCCGGCTCGCCCGGCAGGTAGGAGGGTAACACCTCGGCGCCCGTCTCATCCACCAGGCGCGGCAGGGCGCGCATCATGCTGCCCGAGCAGGCCAGGCGAGTGGCGGGCGAGCAGAGGCCGATCTGGATGAACTCCATATTGACCAGGGCCGCCCCCGCCCGGTAGGCCAGGGCATAGCCGTCGCCGGTCATCTCCGGCGGAAAGACGTTCTGCTTGTAGAGCTGCCCCGCCCCGCCCGTCGCCAGCACCACGGCCCGCGCCCAGATCTCGACCGGCCGGCCGGTGACTTGATCCACCGCCAGCGCCCCGGCCACCCGGCGCCCATCCTCCGTCAACAGGAGCTCGGCAGCCAGATGCGATTCCAGCACGCGTAGGGGCAGCGCACGGGCACGGCGCAGCAGGGCCTGCTCGATGTGATTGGCCGTATAAGGGCCGGTATAGCAGGCACGGGCATAGAGCGAGCCATCGGTCACGAATTGGTCCACCGTACCGCCGGAGCCCCCGGCGGCGCGCCGGACAAAGGGCACGCCCAGTTGCTCCAGGTAGGAAAAAGCCCCCGCAGACTCGCGCGCCAACACCGCCGCCAGGTCCGCATCCGAGACGTACCCCCCTACGCGGTAAATATCCTCGGCGTGGTAGCGCCAGGCATCCGCCCCCACCGGCTCGGTAGTCGGCAACGTGGCGTGAAAGGCCATGCGATCCGAGCAGGCCGTCGCCGTCACCCCGCTCTCACCCAGGCGCCCCTTGGTCAACAGCAATACCGCGAGCCCGGGGGCGCTCTCGCAGGCCGCAATCGCCGCCCGCAACCCAGCGCCCCCCGCGCCGATGATGAGCACGTCGGTGCTAATCCGTTCAGTCATGCTGCACCGTCCTTCGTGATGCGTGAGGTCGCCATTTCGGCGTAGGCGCTGCTCAAAGCCTCGCCGGGGCGAACGCCGGGAAAAGCACTATGCCCTCCGAAAGGGCGACCTCACGCATCACGCATCACGCATCACATATCACGGCCTTGACCGCCCGCCGCTCCGCCATCGCCGCCAGCGCCTCGTTGGCCTGCGCCAGGGCAAAGCGGTGGGTGATCATAGGCGAGTAGCGTTCCGGCTCCTCGAGCACCCAGCGGATGGCCTGGTAGAGGTGATGCGCGTCGCTGGTCCATATGCCCTGCCAGCGGGCGTTCTTACGCACCAGCGATTCGAACACGCGCACCGGCAGGGGCTCACCAGGCACGGCCGCGCCCACCAGGGCATAAACGCCGCCGGGGGCCAGGAACTCAGCGCCATCGGCCATGGCCTGAGGGGTGCCGGCGCATTCGATGACCGTATCGGCGCCCCGCCCCCCGGTGCAGTCGCGCACGGCAGCCAGGCGCTCGGCGGCCGACAGGCGGTCCGAGACGATCTGCACGGTAGCCCCCAGGGCTTGCGCCATCTCCAGCCGGGCAGCGCTGCGCGCCGTGCCGGCGATGATCACCTGGCTGGCCCCACACCGGCGGCTAAAGGCCACGGCAAAGAGCCCCAGCGGCCCAGGCCCCAGCACCACCACCGTCGCACCCGGGCGGATCTGCGCCTCCTCCACCGCATGTATGGCCATGGCACCCGAACAGCCGACGATGGCGATCAGCCCCGGGTCCACATCGCCAGGCACGCGCAGCAGGTGGGTCCGCGGCAACAGGTGGATCACCTCGCTGTAGCAGCCCAGCAAGTACGGGGCCTCGCGGCAAGAATAAGAGATGCCATAGGTGCGCCGCTCGGGGCAGAGATAGGGCTGGCGGCGGATGGTACAATAATGGCAGTGGCCGCAGGTCAGGCCCCGGTCCCAGGTGATGCGATCTCCTACTTGCAGTGAGTGCCCCTCCATATCGTACAGGGCGCCGCCCAGGGCCTCGATCCGCCCGACGCCCTCGTGGCCGAGGATGCACGGCAGGGGTGTGCGCGGGTCTTGACCGGCCGCAATGTGCAAATCCGAGCCGCAGATTCCAGCAGCCTCCAGGTGCACCCGCACCTCCCCCGGCCGGGGCTCAGAGAGCGGAAATTCGCGCATCACCAGCGGCCGCTGAAACGCTTCAAGCACCATGGCATGAGCTATGGGCATGGGGACCTCCAAGGGAATAATACGTAATGCGTAATGCGTAATCCGTAAAGCGGCCCCTGGCGTGAGGCGTCTTGCTCTTCATCCGTCCACATGTCGCGTCATGGTGACCTTACGCATCACGACACGTATTACGTATTGCGTTTCTCCAGTCTACCCAGCAGCGGGATTTCTGTCAATGGGGCCGGCTGGCGCATTACCGGCTTTGCTGCTCGGCACTACCCTGGTACGAGCCTTTAGAGGGCAAGTGGGGGGCGCAGGCGACGGCCCAACGCAGAACCAACTCTACATCCGCAACCCGTCCGTAGTCGCCACCCAACCCGGCGGTTGGCCCCACAGCAACAGTGTAAAATAAGGTGGGCAGGTTGCGCGCGCTGGCGCGTTTGCCTGCAGAGCATATAGAAAAGAGAGGACCGGTGAGCCAGAAGGCAGCGCCTGTTCCGCAGGGCTAACACTGCAACCGCACTTGATCCAGCCGGCTCCCGGTAACAGCCGGCCAAGGTGCTGTGCGCCTGCCCGGCTCTGACCCGGGAGGGGGGATTGGGCGGGTTGCCTGCAGCCGGGCCGCCCGTTGGCGGCCCGGCTGCAGG
>DAOTVS010000079.1:0-31105 GCA_034436375.1 Anaerolineae bacterium
AGACCCTTGCAGCGTTGGCCCGGATTGGGTCACTCCCGGTCCGCCCGCTTGACGATGGCATCGATGATCGCGAGGACGAGCCAGATCAGCCCGACAGGGGCGAACACGCCGAGCAAGCACAGCAGGCTGGTCAGCGCGGAGCGGGCACCATAGAGCAGCCAGACCAGGCCCGGCCCAATGGTGAGGAGGAGCACCAGCGCCCACAGGATCACGCGCCGGTTGGTTTCCGAGGCGTACTTGCGCAAGTCGTTGCCCATGCGGCCCCTTCTCTTTCAGCCAGCACATTGCGCCGCAGGTTCGCGCGCCCATCCTGCTACGATATGACAGTCTGCTTGAGGCAATCGATCAGTTCCTGGGCCTTTTCTGGCGTATCGGCCTCGGCGAAAAGGCGCAACACGGGCTCAGTGCCTGAAAAGCGCAGGAGGGCCCAATTATCGTGCTCCAGAAACAGCTTGGTGCCATCCAGGTGCGAGACCTTGAGCACAGGGTAGGGCCCAATGTGGCTGAGGGGCGCCTCGCGCAGGCGCTTGGGGATGACGATGCGCATTTCCGGCGTGGCGGGAATGTTCTCATCGATGCCATAAAGGCGGCCGGTCAGGTCCCAGATCTTCTGGCGCAGCGTCGAGATCCTCTGCCCGGTGCGGGCCAGCATCTCTACCACCAGGGCCGAAGCGAAAATGCCGTCCTTGCCCAGGATGTGCCCACGGATGGTCAGGCCGCCACTCGATTCGCCGCCCAGCAGAGCGTTGTGCTCGACCATGGCGGCTGCGATGTGCTTAAAGCCAACGGGCACCTCGTAGCAGGTTTCACCCAGGCGGGCCGCCAGCCGGTCCAGAAGGTGGGTGGTGGCCAGGTTGCGCACCACGCCGCCCCGCTCGCCACGGACCTCATGCAGGTGCCAGTAGATCAAGAGCAGGATGTCGTTGACGGTAATATACTCACCCCGCTCATCCACAATGGCGATGCGGTCGGCATCACCGTCGGTGGCCAGGCCCAGATCATAGCCGTCTTCGTGCATCTGGGTAATGAGCAGGCGCAACGCCTCCAGGTTGGGGGCAGGTGAGCGGCCGCCAAACAGCGGGTTGCGCCGCTCGTGGATAAAGGTCACCCGGCAGCGGGCCTCGGTGAGGATAATGCCAAGGGTGAGCTGCCCCACACCATACATGGGGTCGACAATGACCTTGAGTCCGGCGGCGCGGATGGCGTCGAGATCGATCAACTTTTCTACAGCGTCAACATATTCGTTGGTCAGGTCGCGCCGGCGGACCACGCCCGCCTGCAGGGCCAGGTCCAGGTCGATCTTGACCACGTCTTCCGGGGCCAGCCGGTTGGTCTCGGCCTCGATCTGGTGCGTCTCCTCTTCGAGCAGGAGCGACCCATCGGCGCGAAAGACCTTGAGCCCGTTCCACTCGGGCGGGTTGTGGCTGGCGGTGAAGGCCAGGCCATAGGCCGCGCGCTGTATGGCAGTGGCATAGGTGATCAGCGGTGTGGGCGCATCTTCGGCCAGAAGCACCACCGGGATATTGTTGCCGGCAAAAACCTCGGCCGAGGCCTCGGCGGCCCGGTCCGAGAGGAAGCGTCGGTCATAGCCGATGACGACCCCACTTTTCTCCTGGCCGCGGCGGATGATCTCATTGGCCAGGGCCTGCGACAGACGGCGGACGTTGTGCATCGTAAAGCCCTCGCCGATGATGGCCCGCCAGCCGCCCGTGCCAAAGGTGATCATATTCTGCTCTTCCTGACGATGGGGGCGGTAGAGCCGCTTCTGCAGGATAAACTCGGCCTGGGCCAGGTCCTCGCTGGTGTTGATGCCCTGGACCTCATCCTGATCGTAGATCTGGTGGCTCTCTACCCGCAGGCCAGAGCGGATGAGCTGGTGCACACAATCGGTGAGGCGATACTGCCCGTCGAGGGGCGACGGGGCCAGCTTTTCCAGCACGGGAAAGATGGCTTCGGCGCGGATGGCATAGGCACCCACATTCAGCTCGCGGATCTGGCGTACCTCCGGTGAGGCCTCGGTCTCCTCGATAATATCGACAATCTTTCCCCCCGCATCACGAATGATGCGTCCATAGGGGAGCGAGCGGTCAACGTTGGCCGTCAGCAGCGTCAGATGGGCCCGGCGCAGATAGTGACGGTTCAGCAGCCCACGGATCGAGACCGGGTCAAACAGCGGCGTATCGCCATAGAGAATGAGCAGATGCCCACAAAAACCTTTGAGCAGCGGGTAGAGCTGCAGCACGGCATGCCCTGTGCCCCGCTTCTCCTCCTGAACCACATAATGGTAGCGGTCCCCCAGGTGGGCGGGGATCTCCGCCTGCTCGCGGCCGATGACGATATAGAGGTTATCGGGCGACACGATCTGCAGTGCATTCTGCACAACGTAATCCAGAACCTTGCGGTCGCCCAGGGTCTGCAACACCATGGGTTGCGCGCCGCCAGCAAAAGCCTCCTGGCCGGCGGCCAATATGACCGCTTTCAACGCCGGATTTGGGGTAGTTTCACAGCCCAACATCGTTGTATCCTTGCCTTACGTTCAGCCGCATGCGGCCGCGTCGGTTGTACCGATCTGTGGCATTCACAACGAGTATAGGTGCTGTGCAACTCTTGTCAAGAAGGCTAATGTCCGCCCTCTTGGTCGTTTGCTTTGCTGTGATCCATGACGCACAGAACGCGCTCAGGGTGAGAAGCGGCAGGTTTCTCTGCTTTAGACAGGTTTGCAGAACTCCGGGGTACTGCTCAGAAACTTGCCGAGAATAGCGCAGGCCGCAGACTGCCGCGCTGCCAGGCGGCCAGGGCCACCGCGGGCCGGCGGCACTCCATGTACAGGGCAAGGTTGTGGGTGCTGGCATGACTCTCGTGAGAGTCCTGGGCCACTCGAGGGGAGCTTCACCCCCCGGCACGGATGCTAAGAGCGCGAGCCGGCGATTGCCGATTCGCGCTCTGTAGCTCGCTTCGGCTGCAATCAGCGCAGCAGCAGGGTAGCCAGGGGGAGTATCCAGCCCGCCAGCCTGCTTCGGTTGCCCCTCCGCCCGGCAGCCATGCTGGTCATGCCGGATAGCAGGCTGCCCCTGCCGCGCCCGGTGGCAGCCATCGTCGGCATGCTGGAGAGGAGACCGCCCCGCCTGCGCGCCCGGCCGCGGGCCAGGGCGACAAAGGGCAGGACGGCCCCCGCCAAGCCTCCACGGCGCAGCAGGAGTACTGCCGCCGGAATGGCCATGCCGGCCGCCGCCAGGCCCAGCGCCGGCAACACAAAGCTCGAGAGGGCCACGCCGGCGACGGCATTGCGGACGCCCGGGTGAGTCTGCAGCCAGCTAAAGGGCTCGACGGGCACCGACTGATACCCGCCCTCAATGGCTCCCTGGCCGGTCATGGGCTGCCAGAGGTTGTTGGGCGCATCGGGCGCCTTGGGCTGGTAGCTGAGCTGCCGGTCAAAGGCCACGCGCTTGATATAGGCATCAGCAACCCTGGGCCAGATGCCCTCGGCCAGCGCCAAGAGAGCGCCAGGCCCCACCTGCAAATCACGGACGGGCCGGTGCGCTGCGTAAATGATGGCATCAGCCACCGCGCCCGGCTCATACACCGGCGGCAGCGGCCCCGGCTTGACGCCCAGATACGTCTTGGCATGCTCGTAGAATGGCGTATTAGTCGACGACGGCATGATAAAGCTCACCTGCACGCCGCTCTCCTCATGTTGCTGCTCCAGCCGCAACGTGTCATAGAACCCCTTGAGCGCCCAGGCCGAGGCGACATAGGTGCTCTGCAGCGGCATAGGGAATTTGGAAGTGGACGCCCCAATGCCGATCAGCGTGCCCCCCGACTTGTGCAGGTGGGGCAGCGCTGCCTTGGCCCCGTGGATCTGGCCCATCCAGTTTACGTCCATAACGCGCCGATACTCTTCGACCGGCACCTGTCTGAAGGCACCGTAGACGCTGACCGCCGCATTGTTCACCCACGTGTCGATGCCACCAAAGGTGTCTACCGCTCGTTGTGCGACCTGCTGCACCTGATTCCAATCCGTCACGTCGGCTGGAATGGCGAGTGCACGCCCCCCCTCGCCCGTGATGGCGCTCTCGACCGTCCTGAGCGCCTCTTCGTTGCGTGCCGTCAGGACAACCCTCGCCCCCCGCCGGGCGAAACGCATGGCCGTCTCTCGGCCAATGCCCGATGACGCGCCCGTAATGACGACAACCTGCTCTCCGATTGGCTTGCGCACGGTTCGCTCCTCCTCAGGTTTTCTGCCTCCACTTGCGCATGCCCCTCTTTTAGAGGCAACGTGGGCTGATGCGCAGCCGAGTTGCCGCGGGTCGGCGCCGAGGCAGGCCTGTAACCAGCCAGCAAGGGCCATGCCAGCCATGGCGAGACGCCGCCGGCAGAGTACCCGTACAATATCGCAGTCCTGTTTACCAGTTACCTTGCTTTAGGCCGTAACCTCGCTGTACCGGTTGCGTCTTAGACAAAGCATACACGCCATCCTGGAATCATTGACTCTCTGTGTATGTGTCAGGTTTTTTGCTGCTGTACGGTACGCTGGAAAGGAGTCGCAATTCACAATGAGAAGGATGCTTCAGTTCATCGGCGTGGGGCTGGTCGTGGCGGTGCTGTTCACGTCGTTCGGCCTGGGCGGGGCGCTGGCCGCCGGCCCCTCGGCTACGCCCACACCGGACAATCCCCAATCGGTGCCCAATGGGCCTTGGTTGCAGGATGACCAGACGGTCTCGCTCGCCAGTATTATGACCAACGAGGACCTGTATGCCAAGCTGCAACACCTCGCAGAGATCTCCAAGGGCAGGATGACCCTCGAGGTCGCCGGTTACTCCAATGCCCCGGTGGATGATCTGATGCAACCCGTGGGCTATCCTCTCTACGTCTGCAAGTTTGGCGACAACAGTGACGCCAAGGTCAAGGTGTTCATCACGTCCCAGATCCACGGCAACGAGGTGCTCGGCACTCAGGCGGCCGTCGATCTGATGCAAAAACTGATTGCGGGCGGCAAAGAAGTCGATGATATCCTCTCCAAGGTCTCGATCTGGATTATGCCGCGCATCAATCCCGATGGTGCTGCCTACACAGTCAACGGCGAGCGCTACCCTATTCGCTACTCGCTGGGCGCCTGGGACCCGGTGAGCTTCGGGCTGCCTGCCGGCACCAAGGCCCCCTGGTACTACAGCAGCCGTTACCAGGGCTACGACCAGAACCGGGATTATTCGCCCGACGTGAATTTCCGTATCAATGACACCAACAAGGCCGCGGTGGAGGCCGCCCTGAACGACCGGACCAAGAACAACAGCAATTACGGTGGCTTTTATGTAACTCCCGAAGCCCGCATCGTGACCAAGGTCTTCACAGAGTTCCATCCCGATATCTACCTTGACCTGCATCACCGGGGTTTTAACACCCTCTCCGATACGGATGACCGCTCCGTGTCGATCCAGGTAGCGGCCGATGTGGCGGAGCCCTATACCGATCCGTTCACCGGCAAGCATTATGAGGTGAGCCCCGAAGTGCTCAAGCTCGCCAAGCAGGTCAATGCGGTCGGCTGGCTGGCGCTGCAAAAGGGCGATTCGTCCATCGGCGCTATCCAGAAATACCCCAAGGTGAACCTCCCCGGCACTTCGCTGGGCGCCTTTGCGCTGAACAATACAGCAATCATGCTCATTGAGGTCAAGGGGCAGACCCAATCCCTGGGCCAGAAAGAGGCGGGACAACTGACCATGGTGGTCCGCCAGGCCGTCTGGGGTGTGCTCTCGTCGGTGGCCGACGGCTCTATCTACAGCGTGGATCCGGCCATTTACGATGCCATCCCGGAATCCGCCAACTCGATCAGCTCGCCCCATGACGCGGCGGATGGGCTATAGGCTCAACCCGCTTCCTCTGACCAGCAGGTCATTTCACAAGGCCCCTGGCCGCCCGCACACTGGGCTGGCCAGGGGCCTTGTGCTGTGACAATTGTGCAATTTGACAACCTTGCCGATTCGTGGCACAATTTAGCTAGCTAATATTAAGCCGGCTAATGGATCTTGGATGCGATAGTAAAGAGGGATATATGAAACCGCCAGCGTCCGAGCCGGAGTCGTTGGGTTTCCTGCTGGTTCAGGTGTGCCATTTGCACCATCACCGGGCCCATGAGCTGTTCGAAGCCATCGGCCTTTACCGTGGGCAGCCGCCGGTGCTGAGCGCCTTGTGGGAGCAGGAGGGGCTCACCCATACCGGGCTGGCCCGCCGCCTGCGTGTGACCCCGGCGACGATCACTCGGATGCTTCAGCGCATGCAAAAAGCCGGTTTTGTGGTGTGCAAGCCCGATGCGGAGGACCAGCGCGTCTCTCGGGTGTACCTGACGGCAGCCGGCCGCGCGATCCAGGCGCAGGTGGACCGGGCCATCAGCAGGATGGACGAGGAGACCTTCGCCGGCCTGACCGCGGAAGAAGCTGCCCTCTTGCATGGGTTCCTGTTCCGCATACGCGAGAACCTGTCCCGTGCACAGGGCGCTCAAAGCCCTGCGTGTCAAGACCCACAACGATCAGGAGAAGTTAACAGGTGAAATCGGGGCTCAGACTGATCAGGTTCCTGAAACCCTATTGGCGCTGGGTTATGCTGGCGCCGCTGCTGATGGTGCTCGAGGTCTCTATGGACCTGCTGCAGCCACGCATGGTCGAGCGCATCGTCGATGAGGGCATTGCCAAGCTGAATATGCCCCTGGTGATCCAGACGGGGCTGTTGATGGTCGCCATGGCGCTGATTGGTATGGTAGGCGGGGCCTCGAATGGCATCTTTGCATCCTTGGCCGTCCAGAGCATGGGCGCTGACCTGCGTGAGGCCCTCTTTCGCAAGGTACAGACCTTTTCCTTCGGCAACCTCGATCGCCTGGGCACGGGCCCTTTGATCACGCGCCTGACCAACGACGTGACCCAGGTGCAAGACGCCATCATGATCCTGCTGCGCATCCTCGTGCGGGCGCCCCTTTTGCTCGTGGGCAGCCTGGTGATGGCGGTTGTTACGGCGCCCCAGTTGTCCTGGGTGCCGCTGTCGCTGATTCCCGTGGTCTTGCTCATCGTGCTCTGGATCATCAAAAAAGCCACGCCCATGTTCGCACAGGTGCAGCAAAGGCTCGACACGGTCAATGCCGTAATGCAGGAGAACCTGGCAGGCGTGCGCGTGGTCAAGGCATTCGTGCGCATGGCGCATGAAAAGGACCGCTTTGGCGGCGCCAATGACGGCCTGATGAACCAGGTCATCAGCGTGGCCCGCACGATTGCCCTGGTTGGGCCAGCCATGATGATTACCATGAATGTGGGCGTCGTCGCTGTGCTCTGGTTTGGCGGCATCCAGGTGACTCAGGGGACCATGCACGTCGGCCAGATCATCGCTTTCGCCAACTATATGCTGACCACTCTCTTCTCATTGACCATGGTGAGCATGCTGATCATGCAGGTGTCGCGGGCCGAAGCCTCGGCGCAGCGCATCCAGGAGGTGCTGACGAGCGAGCCGGAGGTGCAGAACCGGCCCGGGGCCTTGGCCATCCTGGCGCCACAGGGGCGGGTGGCCTTTGAGCATGTCACCTTTGGCTACGGTGCGGGCGACGAGCCGGTGCTCAAGGATGTGGATTTCGTGGCCGAACCGGGGCAAACGGTGGCCCTGTTGGGCACAACGGGCGCGGGCAAATCATCCCTGGTGCACCTGATCCCCCGCTTTTATGATGTGACGGCTGGGCGCGTGACCATTGACGGTATCGATGTGCGCGATGTGGACCAGTCTGCCCTCCGCCGCAACATCGGCATTGCCCTGCAAGAGACGGTGCTCTTTAGCGGCACCGTGCGCGACAATATCCGCTATGGCCGGCCCGATGCGACGGATGATGAGGTGATTGCCGCCGCCAAGGCCGCGCAGGCGCATGACTTTATCCTCTCCTTCCCCGATGGCTATGACACCGTGCTCGGCCAGCGGGGCGTCAACCTTTCTGGTGGGCAGAAGCAGCGCATCGCCATTGCGCGGGCGCTCCTGTTGCGGCCGGCCGTGCTCATTCTCGATGATAGCACCAGCTCGGTAGACCTGGAAACGGAGGCCCGCATTCAGGCCGCTCTGGAGAGCCTGATGCGCGGCCGCACGAGCTTTGTGATCGCCCAGCGCATCAGCACCGTGATGAATGCCGACAAGATCCTGGTGTTGGATGGCGGCCGCATTGCCGCCCAAGGCAAGCACCAGGAGTTGATGACCTCCAGCCCGGTCTACCGGGAGATCTATGAATCGCAACTGGGGAATGGGTGACGACGATGGCAGATCCGCGACGAAACGGGGAGCAGAAAGGCGGCGACCCCGCCGGGAGGGCGCCGGGCAGGGAAGCCCCGCCTCCGCCGATGGGACCGCGGGGCGGTCCTGGCCGTACGATGGGGCCGGTGGAAAAGGCCAAGGATGCGCGGGGCACACTCCTGCGCCTGTGGGGGTACCTGGAGCGCCAGCGCTGGGCGCTGATTGCCACGGCGCTGCTGGTCATGCTGACATCCGTGCTGAACCTGCTGGGCCCATACCTGATGGGCAAGGCCATTGACCTGTATATCTCCCGGGGCGACCTGCATGGGCTGGCGCGCCTGGTCGGGCTGATGCTGGCGGCCTACCTGGTGGCTGCGGCAGGGACGTGGCTGCAGGCCTACATTGTGGCGGCGGTGGCACAGCGGGCCGTGCGCGACCTGCGCCGCGACCTCTTTGCCAACCTGCAAACGCTCTCTTTGCGTTTCTTCGATCAGCATCCGCATGGCGACCTGATGAGCCGCCTGACCAATGACGTCGAGAACGTCAGCAACACCCTGTCTCAGGGCGCCACACAGCTGGTGGGCAGCGTGTTCGGCCTCATCGGCGTAGTCATCATGATGTTTGTGGTCAACATCCCGCTGGCCGTCGCAAGCTTGATCGTGCTGCCGATCACCTACGCCATTACTCGCATGATCGCCCGGCGCTCGCGCGAAGAGTTCCGCAAGCAGCAGAATGCGCTCGGGGCGCTCAACGGCGTCATCGAAGAGAATATCACCGGCCAGCGGGTGGTGCAGGCGTACGTGCGCGAGGAGATGGCCATCAAGGACTTTACGCTGGTCAACCGCCAGTTGCAAAAGGCCGCGACCCGCGCCCAGATCTTGGGTGGCTTTATGGGCCCTCTGTCGAACATGGTCAACAATATAGGCCTGGCCGTGGTGGCCGGCATCGGCGGCTGGCTGGCCGTACTGGGGCTGGCCAGTGTGGGCACCATCGCTGCCTTTGTGAACTATGCTCGCAACTTTGCCTGGCCGCTGAACCAGATCTCGCAGTTGTTCAACATGATCCAGTCGGCGCTGGCCGGGGCGGAGCGCGTCTTTGCCATCATGGATGAAGTGCCCGAGCTGACCGATGCGCCCGATGCGCAGCCGCTGGAGCACGTGGCCGGCGATGTGGTGTTCGAGGATGTCTCCTTCAGTTATGACAAGCAAGTGCCTGTGCTCAAGCACGTGAGCCTGCATGCCAGGCCGGGGCAGCTGATCGCGCTGGTGGGGCCAACGGGCGCGGGCAAGACGACCATCGCTAACCTGC
Source organism: Anaerolineae bacterium (assembly GCA_034436375.1). Classification (GTDB taxonomy): domain Bacteria; phylum Chloroflexota; class Anaerolineae; order SpSt-313; family SpSt-313; genus DAOTVS01. The sequence continues at coordinate 9,556 of DAOTVS010000079.1, forward strand.
TCACCCGCTTTTATGATATCGATGCGGGCGCCATCCGCATCGATGGGCGCGATATTCGCGACCTGCGCCAGGATGATGTGCGGCGCAAGCTGGGCCTGGTGCTACAGGACAATTTCCTCTTTGCCGATACGGTACTGGCCAATATCCGCTACGGCCGCTTGGAGGCCACCGATGAGCAGGTCATCGCCGCCGCCAAGCTGGCCAATGCCGACGGCTTTATCCGCCACTTGCCCCAGGGATATCACACGGTGCTGGCCGAGCGGGGCAGCAACCTGAGCCAGGGGCAGCGCCAGTTGCTGGCCATTGCCCGCGCCATCCTGGCCGACCCGTCAATCCTCATCCTCGATGAGGCCACCAGCAACGTGGATACTCGCACCGAGCGGCAGCTCCAGATTGCTCTGAACCGCCTGATGCAGGGACGCACCAGTTTTGTCATTGCCCACCGCCTGAGCACCATCCGTAATGCCGATCAGGTCCTGGTCATCAACGACGGGCAGATCATCGAGCGCGGCACCCACGATACGCTCCTGGCGCAGCGCGGCTTTTACTACAACCTCTACATGAGCCAGTTTGCGCGCTCCCAGGCGCCCACTCCGGCATCCCGTGCCGGCCTGCTGGCGCTGGATACCGCCGTGGGAGAGGGATAACACTCTGGCGCAGCGTTGTAGTAGCGGCCTCAGCCCGGTGGTATCTTGCAAACGAACCTTCCATGCCCGATTGGGCCCAACGCGCGATGAAAACGTCCTTCCGTTTCCGGGCATCATGCTCCGCGGGTGGCCAGAGCAGGCCTCTTGTAGGTTGTGGGGGGTCTGGGCGCCGCCTGTGGCGGCGCCCAGACCCCCCACAACCTTCCGGATCAGCGCCGGGCTTGTGCGGAGCATGTCAGCCGGCAATGGCCCGGAAGGATGCTGGCGCCGTGCTCATATCACACAGGCTCGCCAGTTCCGCCAGGGCGGCCAGGGCGCGCGGGCCCCAGAACCGCTCATAGCGCAGGTCCGAGGGATTGTCGATCCCCGGGTGCCAGCGCCGGGCGCGAGATAGGGCCGCCAGCGCTGCGGCGCCCTCGCCCTGCTGCCACAACAGCACCGCCCAGGTGAGATGGCCCTCGGCCCGATGGGCCTGCTGATAGAGCTCCTGAGTGAGCGCCAGGCGCGTATGCCTGGCGGCCAGGGGCAGGTCTCCGTGCTCCAGGTAAAAGTGGGCAAGGGCCAAAAGGCTCCTGGCCGCATCGGGCGCCGGGGTCTCTGCGGCCTGGGCCAGGCTCTGCAGCGCCTCCGCATCTCGCCCCAGCCGCCAGAGCGCCTGGCCCCGCAGGCGCAGCACCGCAGGAATCCAGCCAAAGAGGGCGGCGTACTCATCGAGCCGCGGCAGCGCGGCCTGTGGCTCCAGGTGGACCAGGGCCAGCAGGTGCGCCTCAGCTGCGATGTGATCGCCGGGGGCGTAGGTAGATTGCACAAGTCTGACTCGCTCAAGGGCGCCCGGTGACACGCTGCTCTCCCCGCGGCCGCAACCATCGGCGTCCCTCTGGCTTGTGCCCAGCCGCGCGATCCCTTTGACGGCGGCGAGGCGCAGGTCCAGGTCGTCGCTCGCCATGGCTGAGCGCAGAGCGGGTAGGGCCTCCGGGTCAGCCAGCCGCCCCAGGGCCTCTGCCGCGGCCTGAGCGACCGGGGCATCGCCCGCGAGCACCTTTTCCAGCGCCTGCCGGGCGGCGGGACCGGCCAGCCGGCCCAGCGCCGTGACGGCGCTGATTCGCACCATGGTGCTGCTATCGTTGAGCGCCGCTTGCAGCGCCGTCAGGGCTTCTGTGCAGCCCAGGGCGCCCAACGCTGCTGCAGCCTGGCTGCGCACGGTGCTTTCCTCATCGCCCAGGGCCTCCAGCAGCCGCGACATGGCGGCGGGGTCGCCCGGGTTGGGCGAGAGCAGGGCCCGCCGCAATTCCCCACCGGCTGCTTGCCAGGCAGCCAGGGCTGGGAGGCCCGCCGGGTCACCCAAGGCCTGCAGAGCATCGGCCGCGGCGCGCTGTACGGCAGGGTCGGCATCGGCCAGCGCAGCAGCGAGGTGAGGCACGGCAGCCCTGTCGCCCGTTCTGCCCAAGGCCTCGGCGGCCTGCTTCCTGGCCGCCGGGTGGCCCTCACACAACGCCACGGCCAGGGCCGTCACGGCGGCAGGGTCGCCCCATTCCCCCAGGGCTTCGGCCGCCGCACCGCACACCTCGCCATCCTGATCCCGCAGCGCCCCGGCGAGCGCCAGCAGGCCTTCTGCCGGGCGGAGCGTGGCCAGCGCCCAAACGGCATCCCTGCGCACAGCCGCTTCCTCGTCACGCAGAGCGTTGAGAAGCGCCGGGGCGGCTGCGGGCACGCGCAGCGCGCCGAGGGTGCGCACGGCCTGCCGACGCACACGCGGGTTCGCATCGGTCAGCATAGCGATCAGGCCGGGCAGGGCGTGCTCGCCGAGGGCCACAATAGCCTCGGCAGCGGCATCGCGCACCGTACGGCTCGAGTCGCGGAGGGCTGCCAGCAGCGCTGGCAGGCCGGCTGCATCTCCCAGCTGGCCAATCGCCTCAACTGCCTGGGCGCGGGTATGGGTGCGGCCCTCAGCCAGGAGCGCTGAGAGCACAGGCAGCGCAGCCTTATGGCCTGCACGGGCGAGGGCTTGAGCGGCTGCCAGGCGCACCCTTTCTTCCGAATCATCGAGCGCGCCCAGCAGGGCGGGGATGGCGCCCGGGCCGTCCAGGCCTCTCAACGCCTGGGCGACCGCCTGCCGCACACAGGCGGCCTCATCCTGGAGGCCGGGCAGCAGTGAAGGCAAAGTGGCCGCGCCCGCTGCGCGCACTATGCCTCTCAGCGCCTCCGCGGCAAAGGCTCCCTGGCCATCCCGCAGCGCCATCATGAGGACCGGGATCAGCGAGGGATCGCCTGTCATACCAAGGGCGGCCAGGGCGCTCTGACGAACGCGATAGTCGGTATCGCTGGCGGCATGCGCCAGCGCTGCCGCCGCTGCCGCGTCAGCCAGCTTGTAGAGCGCACACGCGGCGCGCCAGCGTATCTCGGCTTCACGGCTGGTGAGAGCATGGATGGCGGCCGTGACGCTCTGCGGGCCGCGCAGCCTCTCCAGGAGCGCCAGGGCCTGCCGGCGCACGGGCGCGCTGGGCAGCGGATCATCCTGCATGACGAGGGCAGCCAGGCAGGCCTGAGCGGCCTCTGCCCGGCCAGCGCCGAGGGCCAGGCGGGCGCCATGCAGGCTCACGACCGGGAGGGGGCCGGCCATAAACTCGTCGATCTGGAGCGCCTTTCGCGCAGGGTCGAGCGCCCCCGCCCATTCCTGCAAGCTGAAGAGAGCCAATGCCAGGGCCGCCCGCTCATCGGCCTCGCCTGCCGGGCATGCCCGGAGCGCGGCGCTGCCTTCCAGGAGCAACAGGCGCACTGCCTCGCTATAGGCCTGCTCCCGCTCCGGCAGGATGCCGACCTTGAGCGCCACGCGGTCGGGGCCCGCCGGGCAATGGCCAGTCATGGCCAGGGCAAGGCCGGCCCGGGCGCGGAGCGCCGGCTCGGCGTGCTGCGCCAGCCATTGGAGCAGCGGTGCGGCTTGCTCGCCCGCCCCCAGCGCCGTCAAGTGCAGGCAAGCCTCCAGGCAGGTGCTGCCGTGGCACTCGCAAGCCAGGATGCGCAGGGCGGCGATAGCCATCTGTTGCTCGCCGGCTTCAGCCAGGCCGGTGCAGGCCCTGAGACGGCAGGCGTACCCGGGGCGCAGAGCCAGCCAGCGGGCCACAGCGAGCGCGAGCGGCCCATGCCCATGGCCTCGCAGCGCCTCTACAACCTGCCAGATCTGCCGGTCCCGCTCGGGATCACTGTACCGGTTGTGCGTCTGCCAGGCCGGTGCCGTGAGCAGGAGTATCACCCCTGCCAGCGGGATGGCTTGCTCGCCTGCCTGCAGGAGCGCCACGATCGCCCCAGCAGCCGGCGGGTCCTCTGGCAGCAACGCCTGGTCATGCAGCAATGTACGATGGGGGTCTATCTCCATGATTGTCAGAAGCACTCCTCCAACAAAGCAATAGCCTGGCCCGGCGCGGCCCAACGCCGGGCAATGAAGCGGGGACCAGGGCACGCGAGGCGGCCTACAGCGTACCACGCTCCGGCGCTTTGCGCAAACAGTAAACCCAATCCGCCGTGGGGAAAACCTAACAGCATCCTAACAATTTCTTCACCGCATCTGCATAGCGGCCGGCTATAGTAGAGCCTGAGCCTGGATGAATGGGCCTTGGCCCCAGGCCGTGACAAAAGAGAAGGCAGAGAGATGACGATCAGGCGCGCGGTGGCGCCAGAGTCCTCTTTGAGCGGCGCCATGATGCTGAAAGGCCCCGCAAATGCCCACGAATCGCCGGCAGCGAGACTCAGGGAGCAAGGTTTATCAGCCTTGCTCTTTGCACGCTTGTAGAGCTGGACTGTTGGAGGCTGAGCCTATGAAAAGAACGATCATGGTCGCGTTTGTCGTGGTATTGGTCGTATTGGGGCTGGGTTTTCTTGGTATCCGGCGCATGCAACACTCGACGGTCAGCGCGAGCACCCAGCCAACGGTGACGGTGCAGCGCGGTTCGCTGACGGCCTCGGTCAGCGCATCCGGCTCGGTCGAGTCGGCCGATGCGGTGGATCTGTCTTTCCAGACGTCGGGCCAGGTCAAGGAGATCAAGGTCCAGGAGGGTGATACGGTCAAGGCGGGGCAAGAGATCGCCCGCCTGGATACCACAGATGCGGACCTGCAGGTGGCCCAGGCGCAGCTGGCCCTCGATAACGCTAATGCGGCGCTGGCGCAGGCCAAGAAAGGGCCTTCTGCGGAAGAGCTTGCATCGGCCAGGGCAGCGCTGGTCAGCGCTCAGGAAAACCTCAAGGCGCTGCAGGCAGGACCCTCAGCGGATGACGTTCAGATCGCCAAGCTCAAGGTGGACCAGGCCAAGGACCAACTCTGGAGCGCCCAGTGCCAGCGAGATGCGACCTGCGGCAACCCCAGGTCCGGTTCCTCAGCCTGCGATCAGGCCAATGCCTCGGTGGCCAGTGCGGAGATAGCCGTGCAGGTGGCCCAGCTTCAGTATGAAGAGGCACAGCAGGGGCCGACGGCCAAAGACCTGGCCGCAGCGCAGGCCCAGGTGGCCCAGGCGCAGCTGAACCTCTCTAATCTCACCAGTGAGCCCACCAGCCAGGACATCAGCAATGCAGAGTCTCAGGTCAAGCAAGCCCAAATCAGCCTGCAGCAAGCCCAGGAGAAGGTTGCGCAGTGTTCTCTGACGGCGCCTGCGGATGGAACGATAGTTTCCCTGGGTATCAAGGTGGGGCAGTTCGTGGGGTCCAATAGCCAGGTGGTTGCAGCGACTCTGGCCGGTGCAGGCGGCATGCAAGTCACCGCCGACTTGTCCGAAGTGGATGTGGCGAACATCAAGGTGGGCCAACCGGTGCAAGTGACGCTGGATGCAATCCCTGGCCGCACCTTTGCCGGCACGGTGACCGATGTCGCGACAACTGGCATCAACACGCAGGGTGTCGTGAACTTTCCGGTCACCGTCCAGCTTGAGCAGCCCGATGCTGCGGTCAAGCCTGGCATGACAGCCAATATCGCCATCACCGTTGATCACCGCGATAACGTTTTGATCGTCCCCAGCCGGGCCATTCAGACCGTGGGCAACCAGCACATAGTGCAGGTGGTGCAGGATGGGCAGAGCATCCAGGTACCGGTGCAGATCGGATTGGTCGGTGACAACGGCACCGAGATCCTGGGCAATACGCTGCACGAAGGGGATGTGCTCGCTGTGAGTGGCACAGCCAGCGGATCCTCAGGCGCCACGGGCCGATTCGCAGGCGGCATGGCGGGCGCCCGCGTCGGCGGGGGTGGCATGCTTGGTGGCCTGTTCGGGCGCTAGAGCAGGATCAGGCGCCCCTTCGGGCATGGTGAAGGGTCGCCTGATCCTGTATGGTCGCTATTGCGCAGAATGAAGAGGAGGTCATAGTACATGAAGACCTGGGTTGCTGCGTTGATTGCCGCTTTGGCGGCGCTGGTGGTAGTGGCTGGCGTAGGCGGCTATTTCCTCGGCATGAATGCCGGCAAGGCCAGCGCCAACGCCATCCGCAGTCGCTTCATGGCCGCGCGTGGCTTGAATGGCCAGGGCGGGTATGGCGCTGCAAATGGTACTCCCGGCGCAGGGGCGGGGGCCGGTTGGGCCGGCGCTAACGGTGCGCCTGTGACCATAGGCACCGTCAAGAGCATTGATAATGGGACGATCGTGGTCACCACACGTAATGGCGATGTGAAGGTACAAGTGGGGAGCAATGCCACCGTGCAAGAGATGGCCAGGGGCAGTGTCCAGGATATCAAGCCCGGCGAGCGTATCACGGTTGCCGGCCAGGCGGACGGCTCTGGTGTTGTGACGGCAAACAGCATCCAGGTGCTGCCGGCCGCTAATCCGGGGGCGAGCTTAACACCATCTTCATGAGCTTTTCATTGCTTTTTGATTGTGATCTGCTACAATGTCATCGCAGCGCTGGATCCTACTCCTCGGGGGCGCTGCCTGAGCTTGGGCCGGCGGTTGGCGGAGGAGAGCCAGCCGCCTTTTCAGGGGAGTGGGCGCTTGCGCCTGCTCCCCTTGTTCGCATAGTTTTCTCGTTTGCATCTGCAATAGGGAGCGCAACACGATGAACAGCAGAAAGTACTGGGCTATTACAGCAGCACTGGGTTGCATGACACTGCTGTTGGCAGCGATGCTGGTCTTTATCGCAGTGGTCCTCGTGCCCACGCAAATCGGCATGGCCGCGCACGGCATCTTGAGCGGGCAACCGCTTGCATCGCCGACGCCCGTGGCGAGCAATGACGCGTCACTGCCCACCCCAAGCGCGGCCGTACCTGCGGGGCAGCAGGGCTCATTGGTCACTCTGTACAAACAATTGAGCCCGGGCATCGTGAATATCGATGTATCCATGGGGCAGGGCGCCCTGGCCGGGCAAGGCGAAGGCTCGGGGTTCATCTATGACGACCAGGGCCATATTATCACCAATAACCATGTGGTGGACCAGGCTAACCATGTGACGGTCGTCTTTTACAACGGCATCGAGGCCGATGCCACCATCGTCGGCACAGATCCCTATAGCGACCTGGCTGTCCTCAAGGTCGACAAATTGCCCGCTGGCACCCACCCCCTCACGCTCGGCAACTCGGACCAGGTTGCGGTCGGTGAGAGCGTCATTGCCATCGGCAATCCCTTTGGCCTCGGCAGCAGCATGACGGCGGGCATTGTCAGTGCGGTCGGGCGCACGATCGAGTCGGGAGCAACGCCTTTTTCTATTCCGCAAGCTATCCAGACCGATGCCGCCATTAACCCCGGTAACTCGGGTGGGCCGCTCCTGAACCTGCAGGGGCAGGTCGTGGGTGTCAACGCTCAGATCGCCACCAACGGATCACAGGCCAGTGCAGGCGTCGGTTTCGCCATTCCCGTCAATATTGTGCGCCAGGTGGTGCCGGTGCTTCTCCAAAAGGGGTCGTATCAGTGGCCCTGGCTGGGGGTATCCGGTGGGTCGGTCGACCTGGCTGTGATGAAGGCGAATAACCTGCCCAATCAACGAGGCGCCTACATCGATGAGGTGACCCGTGGCGGCCCCGCAGCCAAAGCAGGCCTGCAGGGCAGCACAGGCAGCCAGATCGTGGACGGAGTTCAGGTGCCTACCGGCGGCGATGTGATTGTCGCCATCGACGGCAAGCCGGTTGACAACTTTGATACCCTGCTGGTCCAGATTGCATCCCACAAACCCGGCGATCAGGTAAAGCTGACGGTTCTGCATGATGGTACGAGCCGGCAAATCACCGTCACACTGGAGGGGCGCCCGAGCCAGGACCAGATGGTGTCCAGCTGACCTAACTGTTCCTTGACCGGTTCTTCATCAAATCTTTATTTACTTTCGGGTACAATGGTCTTGTGATCGGGCACGGATGACCCGGTCGGTCACCAGGGTGAAAGGAAGGCTGTGCAAATGCAGCGAAAGATCGTCCTTGCATTAGGAACGGCGGTGGTGGTTGCTCTGGTTGGACTGTTCGCGGTCGGCACCGTCTTTGCCGAGAGCCCAACCCCTACACCCAATGCAACGCAGCCAAAGGCAGCCCAGCCCAGAGACGGGGCCTGGAACCGCGTCTGCCGTGGCGCCGGTGTTATCAGTGATGCCGTCACCAAGCTGTTGGGCATGACCCGCGAGCAGATCATGACCGAGCGTGCAGCTGGCAAGACCCTCGCACAGATCGCCCAGGAAAAGAACGTGACTGAGCAACAGGTGATCGACGCCATCGTGGCAGAGCAACAAGCTGCTATCGACCAGCAACTCAAGGCTGGCAAGATCACCCAGGCCCAGGCCGATTGGCTGTTGGCCCGGGCCAAGGCCATGGCGCCCTTTACGCTGAGCAATCCGTTCACACCCAAGAGCAGGCAGCCACACGCTGGGCCTCACGCCGGCCATGCCGGCAGAGGCCACTGGAATGGTAAACAGGGCAAGGCCGCCCCTACGCCATCGCCGACAGCGGCTCAATCGTAGGATTTCGTTAGCGTAGCCAAATCGACAACCAGATGGAGGCGCGAATAGACAATTGAGCAGGTTTCAGATCAGTAGACTCTCCTCCTGTTAGTGTTGATATAGCCGGATCACTGGGAGAGCGGTGGGGCGCCGCTCTCCCAGTTCCCTTCACATAATCTCTCATTTGAGTATAATATATGGCGACCAGCCGCGAATAGGGAGGTACTGATGGCTGACGCCACTGTACTCGTAGTAGATGATGAGAAAAAAGTAGTGGACCTGGTGACGCTGTATCTCAAGCGAGAAGGTTACCGGGTCCTGGCCGCTTACGATGGCCTGCAGGCCCTGGAGTTGGCCCGTCAGAAACAGTCGGACCTGATTATCCTGGACCTGATGTTGCCGGGCATGGATGGCCTCGCCCTTTGCCGTTTACTGCGCGAAGAAGGCAACAGGCTGCCGATTATTATGCTCACAGCCCGCTCCCTGGAAGATGACAAGCTCATTGGCCTGGACTTGGGCGCCGATGACTATGTCACCAAGCCCTTCAGCCCGCGCGAGTTGATGGCCCGCGTGCGCGCGGTGCTGCGGCGAGTGAACGAGCGCCGCGAAGAGGACCCGCCGGAAATCGGCCACGGTGAGTTGACGGTGGATTTCGCCCGCCATGAGGTCCGGGTGCGCGACGAGCCGGTGTACCTGACGGCTACCGAGTTCAAGCTTCTGGCCGCGATGGTCAAAGAGCCCGGGCGGGCTTTTTCCCGCCAGGAGCTGTTGGATGAGGCTTTCGGCTATGATTACGAGGGCCTCGAGCGCACAGTGGATGTGCATATTATGAACCTGCGCCGTAAAATAGAGTCCGATCCCACTCAACCTGTCTATATCCAGACGGTCCAGGGCGTCGGCTACAAGCTCTGCGAACACCCCCATGTTCCGTAGCCTGCGCTTCCGCCTCTTCCTGACCTTCATCGCCCTGGTTGCGGTGACTCTGGGTGTCGTGACCCTTTTCGCCAGCCATACCACTCGCAGCGAGTTCCAGCGCTATGTGGAGCACGACAACCTGCAGCGCGACCGCCGTTTTGCCGCCATGCTGCTGGTCTATTACAGCCAGACGGGAAGCTGGCAGGGTGTGCAGCCGCTCGTGGAACAGATGGAACAGAGCACCGGCCAGCGCGTCGTCCTGGCTGACACGGGACGGCGGATCATTGCCGACTCGTCCAACAAGTTGGTGGGGCAGCTCACGGGCCGCAACTGGGCGCCCCCGGTGACACTGATGACACCGGATGGCATCCCCCTTGGTGCGGTGTTTGTCAACCCAACCAATGGGCCGCCCGGAGATGAAGGACAAACCTTTCTCGGCTCGGTCGACCGCTCTCTGGCGATGGCAGGAGGGGCGGCCCTGGTGCTGGCGGTGCTCCTGACGCTGTTCCTTTCCCGCCGCATCCTGGCCCCCGTGGCAGCCCTGACGGAGGCGGCGCGACGCATGGAAAAGGGCGACCTCAGCCAGCGGGTACAGGTGGGGTCTCGGGATGAGATCGGCGAGATGGGGCGTGCTTTCAATGCGATGGCCGATGGTCTGGCCCGCGTCGAACAGTTGCGACGCCGCATGGTCAGCGACGTAGCCCACGAGCTGCGCACGCCGCTGGCCAACATCCGCGGTTATCTGGAAGCGCTGCGTGATGGCATAGTCGAGGCCAGCCCGGAGATGATCGATTCCCTGCACGATGAGACCATGATCCTCGCCCGCCTGGTGGATGACCTGCAGGAGCTGGCGCAGGCCGAGGCGGGGCAGCTCACCCTGAACTGCCAACCCCTGGCCGTGGCGGATATGGTGCAGCAGGCCTTGTACGCCCTCACGCCCCAGGCCAGCGCCAAGGGCCTGGCGCTCAACGCCGACTTGCCGGACTTGCCCCTGGTCAATGCCGACCGCCAACGGGTGGGACAGATTCTGCACAACCTGCTCGAAAACGCCGTGGCCTATACTCCGGCCGGCGGAGAGATCGTCGTGCGCGCCCGCTCGACAGGGGCGGAGGTGGAGATCAGTGTCTCCGATACCGGTATCGGTATCGCTCCCGAGCACTTGCCCTACGTCTTTGAGCGCTTTTACCGGGCCGACCCCTCGCGCACACGCAGCACCGGCGGTGCGGGCCTGGGCCTGAGCATCGTCAAGCAGTTGGTAGAGGCCCACGGCGGCTATGTGTGGGTAGAGAGTGAGATGGGTAAGGGCTCTACCTTTGCCTTCACTCTGCCGGTGGCCCGGGGCTAATGCCGCTACAAACCAGGGCCTGGCACTTTTCTTGCCGCGTCCTCCTTTGCCCAATCCTATGAGTGGCAAGGAGGAGTGGCTGTGGCAGAGAGAATGCTCATCGCCACCGGTATCCGCATCAATGTCGAGGATATCGGCGCCGGCAAGCCGATCGTGCTGATCCATGGCTGGCCCGTCGATCACCGCATGTTCGAATACCAGCTCAACCAGTTGCCCCGGGGGGGCTACCGCTGCATCGCCCCCGACTTGCGTGGGTTCGGCGCGTCCGATCGGCCGTGGACCGGCTACAACTATGATACCCTGGCCGACGATCTCCGCAGCCTGTTGGACCTGCTCGACCTGAACGAGGTCACCCTGGCCGGGTTTTCCATGGGCGGGGCTGTCGCCATCCGCTATCTCAGCCGGCACGGCGGGGCGCGCGTCTCTCAGCTGGCGCTGCTGGCGGCCGCCGCGCCCTGTTTCACCCGGCGCACTGGCTTTGACTATGGGCTGGACAAAGCGTCGGTTGATGACCTGATCCGCCAGTGTTACGCCGACCGCCCGGCCATGATCGCCGCTTTCGGGCAGATGCTCTTCCACCAGCCGGTGAGCTCGCCATTTCAGAGTTGGTTCGAGAGCCTCTGCTGGGCCGCGTCAGGCCATGCCACCGCCCTGTGCGCCGCCGAGCTACGCGATGCCGACCTGCGGCCGGACCTGGCGGCCATCCACATCCCCACCCTCATTCTGCACAGCCTGCACGACCAGGTCTGCCCCTTTGACCTGGCCCTCGCCGCGCAGGCCGGGATCAAGGGAGCGCAGCTTGTGCAGTTTGATCGGGGCGGCCACGGTTTTTTCTACGAAGAGCGTGATCGCATCAACCGTGAGTTGTTGCGCTTCCTGCGGCAGGCCGCACCCGAAGCACAACCCGCCCCCGAATTCCCCCCGACGGCAGGGCTAGGCAGGGCGTAAGTCAGGTTCCCTCACCCCTGCCCCCTCTCCCCGCGCACGTGGGAGAGGGGGCAGGGTGAGGGAACTCCGCCAGAGGCTAAAGCGCGCACCCGGTCATGGTCGCCCCCACCCTGAGCTGCGCCCGACAGCCCCTAATTGACGGCTTACTCTGGCGGCGGTATGATATCCTCATCATTCCCGCATAGAGCCAGGCCGGCCACATGCGGGGCCACCTTTGGTCTGGGGCATTTTCCTGGGGGGTAGAGTATGGGCCACCACTTGACGGATACCTCGCTCCCGGCGCTGGCCGCAGCCGTGGAGCAGAGCCGCAGCGAAATGCTGCGCAACTATGGCCGGTCGCCTCTGGCCGAGCTGTACGATGGGCCGGACCTGCTGCGGGTGTATACCGGCATCCCTGAGCCCTTTTTCAACGGCGTGCTTCGCGCGCGCATGGCTCCCGACCAGGTTCCTGCCGCTGTGGCGGCTGCGACAGCCTATTTCTCTGCCAGGCGCATCATCTGGAGCTGGGTCGTCGCCTCTGGAGCTGCTTCTTCCCCTCTCGAGGAGCGCCTGCAGGCCTGTGGCCTCGCCGGGGCCCACGCGGGCATCGCCATGGGGGCTGACCTCCAGGCCATCCCTGAAGGCAGGCCGGCGCCCCCGGGCCTGGAGATGGTGCGGGTGGACAGTGCGGAAACCCTGGCCGCGTTCACCCAGACTTATGTGACCGGCTTTGGCATGGCCGACGCCGTCCGCTCTCCCTTTGCCGCTATCGAGCGGAGCCTGGGCTGGGACGGCGCTATGCCCTATCGCCGCTACCTCGGCCTCCTTGGCGGGCAGCCGGTGGCCACCACCGCCCTCTTCCTGGGTGAGAGTGCAGCCGGCGTCTATCACGTCTCTACCGTGCCGGCGGCGCGCCGGCAGGGCATCGGCACGGCGATGGTACGCCGGGCGCTCTCGGATGCCCGGGCCGCAGGCTACCGCGTGGCTGTGCTTCACGCCTCCGAGGCGGGCAGCCGCGTGTACCGCAGCCTCGGCTTCCGCGCCTGCGGTCTGCTGCGCGAGTATGTGCCTGCCAGTGAGACCACCGGGGTGCACCAGGAAAGCCTGCATTTGTAGCATCCAAGGCCGCCTGAAACGGAGCGGCGGCCTGCACTCGGGTAAGGAGGACAATCGTATGGACATCGAGAAACGTATCGACGACCTGCTTGCGCGCATGACCCTGCCGGAAAAGATCGGCCAGATGCGCCAGATCAGTGGGGCGCCCGAGGGTACGGAGGATCTGATCCGCCAGGGGGCGGTGGGCTCGTTCCTCAATGTGATGGGCGAGGACGCTCGCCGTTGCCAGCGCCTGGCGGTAGAGGAATCGCGCCTGGGCATCCCCCTGATCTTTGGTCGCGATGTGATCCACGGCTTTCGCACCATCCTCCCCATTCCCCTGGGGCAGGCTGCGACGTTCGACCCGGAGGTGGTGCGCGAGGGGGCGCGCATTGCTGCCCGCGAGGCTGCGGCCTGCGGCGTGCACTGGACCTTTGCTCCCATGGTAGATATCGCCCGCGACCCGCGCTGGGGCCGCATTGCCGAGGGGTGCGGCGAGGACCCCTACCTGGCGGCCTGCGTGGGCGCAGCCATGGTGGAGGGCTTTCAGGGCTCGGACCTGGCCGATCCGGAGCGTATAGCCGCCTGCGCCAAGCACTATGTGGGCTATGGCGCCGCCGAGGGTGGGCGTGATTACAACACGACCTGGATCCCTGAAGGGCTGCTGCGCGATGTGTACCTCGTGCCCTTCCAGGCCTGTGTGCGGGCGGGCACGGCCACACTGATGAGCGCTTTTAACGACCTGAACGGTGTGCCGGCTTCGGGCAATGCCTTTACCCTGCGCAAGGTGCTCAAGGGCGAATGGGGTTTTGACGGATTCGTGGTGAGCGACTGGGCCTCGATTTGGGAGATGATCCCCCACGGCTTTGCCGCCGATGAGCAGGAGGCCGCCCAACTGGGGGTCGCCGCAGGTGTGGATATGGAGATGGTCTCCTCCTGTTTCGAACATCTGGAGGCACTGGTGGCGGCGGGCAAGCTGCCGCTCGAGCTCATCGACGATGCCGTACGGCGCATCCTGCGGGTCAAGCTCCGGCTGGGGCTGTTCGAGCACCCCTATGCCGATGAGGGCCGGCAGGCGGTCATCCTGAGCGCCGAGCACCGGCAGGTTGCGCAGCGGGCGGCCCGAGAGAGCTGCGTGCTGCTCAAGAACGAGGGCCTGCTGCCCCTGTCTGCGGCGATCAGCAAACTGGCTGTGATCGGCCCGCTGGCCGATAGCGGCCGTGATCAGCTGGGCTGCTGGGTCATGGATGGGCGGGGCGAGGATGCCGTCACCCCCCTGCAGGCCCTGCAAGGGGCGCTGGGGGCCGGGCGCGTCGTGTACGCGCCCGGCCTGGCCGACGCCCGGAGCACGGATGAGAGCCTGATCCCGGAGGCGGTGGCGGCGGCGCAGGCGGCCGAGGCGGTGGTGGCCTTCCTGGGCGAGGATGCGGGCCTTTCCGGCGAGGCGCACAGCCGTGCCTTCCTGGACCTGCCCGGCGCCCAGCAGCGCCTGCTCGATGCCCTGGCGGCGACAGGTCGGCCGGTGGTCGCGGTGATCTTGACCGGGCGCTCCCTGGCTCTTGGGCCAGTAGTAGAGAAGGCAGGGGCGCTCCTCCTGGCCTGGCACCCGGGCACCATGGGCGGCCCGGCCATCGCCGACCTGCTCCTGGGCGTGGAAGCGCCTGTGGGCCGGCTGCCCGTGACCCTGCCGCGCACAGTGGGGCAGGTGCCGCTCTATTATAACCACAAGAGCACCGGCCGCCCGCCCGCTGACGATGCGCCCAGCATCCCCACGGGCACGCCCCTGGACCCGGAGGGCTTTGTCTCCAGCTACCTGGATGTGGATCACCGACCGCTCTTCCCCTTTGGCTTTGGCCTGAGCTACACGACCTTTGCCTACCGTGACCTGCAGCTCTCCACGCCACAGCTCAGGCTGGGAGAGGCGCTCACCGCGTCGGTCACCGTGACCAACACGGGCGCGGCTAAAGGCATCGAAGTGGTCCAGCTTTATGTGCGCGACCGGGTCGGCTCGCTGACGCGCCCGGTGCGCGAGCTCAAGGGCTTCCAGCGGGTGGAGCTGGCTCCCGGTGAGGCGAGGCAGGTCTCCTTTACCCTGCACACCGATGACCTGGCCTTCCACAACGCCGCCATGCAGCGCGTGACCGAGCCCGGCGCCTTTGACCTGTGGATCGGCCCCGACGCGCAGCACGGCCTGCCGGCGGAATTCACTGTGGTGGGATAATTCCAGGACTGCCGGTGCATCAGCCCTGGTTCGCAGCGGGCGTTCCGCCCCCGGCCTGCTTCAATATCTGGTGGGGGATTACCGCACAGCATGCCGGCGTGGCGCGGGCACAGCTTGCGGCACAGGTTGCAGGAGAGGACCCATCCCCCGCCTTCGGTGCTGGAGGCGGATCGCTCTCGACAGCGCTGTTGATCGATGGTGGTGCCATCCAGGGCCTGCTGCGGGCAGGCATCGAGGCAGATGCGGCACCGGGGCGGGCAGGCCTCGTAGGCTGCCAGGGGGTCGGGCTCCAGTTCCGCCGCCACGAGCACCGCGCCCAGCCAGAGCATATTGCCATAGGTCTCGTTGATGAGCAAGGTGTTCCTGCCCATCTTTCCCAGGCCCGCGAGGACGGCCGCGTGCTTGAGGGAGAGGATGCCCCGCCCGTGCCGCCGCTCCGGTTCCCAGTGCTCATAGGGCTCGGCGCTGGGGATGGGCAGCGCGAGCGCTCCCTGCTGCTCCAACATGGCGGAAAGCCGGCAGGTGATGGTATCCAGTTGCTCCACCAGCTTGTTGCGCACCAGGGTATAGGGCGCATGGGTCCGCGCCAGCAGCGTGCTCAGTGGGAAACGGCAGGCCACAACGACGACCGACCGGCAATCGGGCCAGATATCGCAGGGATGAAAGCCCGCGGGCGCCTGCTCGAACCGGGCGACCGGCGCGATACCGCAGAGGCCGGCCCCCAGTTGCGCGGCGCTTAACTTCACTAGAGTGGAATCGATCATGATTGCTGCACCCCCTATTTCGCCTCAATCCTGCCTGTTTCTACGCACGATGCCGCCGCCGGTTGCGCTGATCTGACTCGTGTTCAGGCGAGAAGTGAGGTCGCGAGCACAGTGCAGCCTTACGGTCCTCTCGTATTGAGGCTGGAGAGCGGGCATTGGCGAGATGGATTTCGTATCCGCTACCAGGGCACAAAGGGTGAAGGCACGATCTGTGCTGGGCGCTTCTGAAACATGCTATCATAGGGTCTGTGCATGACGGGCGCTCCGCCTGTCTCGAACCCGGCAATGCCGATGGAAGGGCGAATGGAGATCGTGGAGAGGGAGAATGAGGGGCTGAGCCTGGCGCTGGAAGAGGCGCACCGCCGCTTGGCGCAGCAGGAGGCTGACCTGGCTGCATGCCGGCAGGCCTTGCAGGCCCTGCAGATCAGCGTGGAACAGCGCTGCCGGTCGCGCGATGTTGCTGAGCGCGTGCACGATGAAGCAGCGCTGCGCGAGAGTGAGCAGCGCTTCCGCCTGATCTTTGAGCAGGGCCCCCTCGGCATGGCCCTCGTAGGCCCGGATTACCGCTTTGCCCAGGTCAATGCCCGGTTGGCGCAGATGCTCGGATACTCCGAAAAGGAGCTGGTAGGGATGCCCGTTGCCGACATCACACACCCCGATGATGTCAGCCTCGATACGCAGCTCGCCTATCGTTTGTTCCGAGGAGAGGTCCCGTACTATACAGTTGAAAAGCGCTATATCCGCCAAAGCGGGGGAATTCTCTGGGTCAGTCTGACCGTCGGTGCAATTCGCGACGAGCGAGGGAAAACCCTCTATGGCCTGGGTATGGTGCAGGATATCACGGAGCGCAAACGGGTTGAGGCCGAGCGCGAGCACCTGCTGGCGCTGGCGGAGAGCCGGGCGGCAGAATTGGATAGCATCATCTCGGCGGTGGCCGCCGGCCTGATCATCTATGGTCCGCAGGGCGAAATCCTGCGCATGAACCAGGAGGCCGAAAGAATCCTCGGCTATGGGCCCCAAGAGCGCGCACGCCCCATCCGCGAACGGCTGGCAGCAGGGATTTTTGAGACGGTCGACGGCAGCCCCTTCCCCGTTGATGAGTCGCCGTCGATGAGGGCGCTGCGTGGGGAGACCGTCTCCGGTATTGCCATGGTGGTGCATCGGCCGCACCAGAAACGGCTGTGGGTTTCGGCCACTGCGGCGCCGATCCGCGCGGCCGATGGCCGAATCCTGGGCGCCGTGCTAACGGCCACCGACGTCACAGTGCTGCACGATTTGCAGGAGCAGACGGCCCGGCTCTTGGAGGCGGAGCATCGCGCCCGTGAACAGGCCGAAGCTGCTGTGCGCGCCCGCGACGAGTTCCTCTCCGCAGCGGCCCATGAGCTCAAGACTCCGATCACAACCCTGCATGGTTATGCTGAATTGGTGGCCAGGCGGCTGGAGAAGGAAGGCTTTGCGGATCCGCAGCAGATCCGGCGGGGCATACAGGTGATCGACCGCCAGGCCGACCGGCTGGCGCGCCTGGTAGCCCAGCTGATCGACATGGCGGCCCTGGATGCCGGGCGTCTTGAGCTCCGCAAGCAGGTGACCGACGTTGCGGCCCTGGCGCGAGGGGCCGTGGCCTGGTCGGCAGCCGGGGCGGAGCGGCCGGATATTACCCTGCAGGCGCCCCCCACGCTGCCGGCGCTGGTAGACCCGGAGCGCCTGGAGCGGGTGCTCGCCAACCTGCTCGATAACGCCATCCGGTTCAGCCCCAAGGGCACACCTATCGAGGTGACAGTATCGGCGCCAGACCCTAATACCGTGCGCGTGACAGTACGTGACCATGGCCCCGGCATCTCGCTGGCCGATCGTCCGCGCCTGTTCAGCCGCTTTTTCCAGGCCCAGCCCGGCGGCGCTTTTGCCGGCCTGGGTCTGGGCCTGTACCTCAGCCGGCGGATCATCGAGCTCCACGGCGGGCAGATGACGGCGGAATTTCCCCCCGATGGCGGCAGCCTCTTTGTCATCACGCTGCCGCGCAACCTGGAGGTGACCGGCGCCCACCCGGCTCACTGATTTCCCTCTTCTATCAAGCCGGGGCGCTGCAATGATTTCCGCAAGATGGGCGCCCGGCGCAGCCTGCTGGCGCGGGGCGGCGGCAATACCCTCTATTGCCATAAAACCCATCCCGCGCTATACTTGCTTGCACCATGCGTTGGTTGCTTGCCCTCGCGGTTGCCGAAGATGGCCCGGCCGGCGCGGGTAGGGGGCAGCAGGCGACATGGGGTATCCGCCTCTATAGAACAGGAGCGCCTCATCATGAAAAAGCTCTCGGCAACACTTGTGGCCATCACGGCGGTGATGATCGCACTGACCACCGTCTTTACCATCGCTGTACGCATCCCTGTGCCGGCCACGCAGGGGTATGTCAACTTTTCCGATGTTGCGGTCTTTTTCGTCTCCTACGCCTTTGGTCCCTGGGTCGGATTGATTGCTGGCGGCATAGGCGCGGCCCTGGCCGATATCACCGGCGGCTATGCCCAGTTTGCCCTGTTGACCTTCCTGGCCCATG
This sequence comes from Anaerolineae bacterium, assembly GCA_034436375.1. Classification (GTDB taxonomy): domain Bacteria; phylum Chloroflexota; class Anaerolineae; order SpSt-313; family SpSt-313; genus DAOTVS01. The sequence continues at coordinate 27,911 of DAOTVS010000079.1, forward strand.
GCCTGGAGGGGCTGCTGGTCGGCTGGGCCAGCCGTAACGGCAAACTCAGCGGCATGCTCCTGGGTTGGGTGCTGGGCACCCTGGCCATGGCCGGCCTCTACCTGCTCGGCGAGGGCCTGGTCCTGACCGGTTTTGGCCCTGCCCTGGCAGAGTTGCCCTTCAACATTCTCCAGTGCGCTGTCGGCGCCCTCGTCGGCATCCCCCTGGTGCTCGCCGTACGCAAGGCTTACCCGCCCATCACGCGGTTGGGGCAGGGAAAGACGTGGGAAGAAGGATGATGCGTGATGCGTGAGGTCGCTATGACTTGTAATGAAGTAATGCGTAAGGCCGCCATTTTGGCATGCCCAGTGCTTCCCGTCAGTATCGTTGTGGCCAACGCAACGAAAGGCATCAGATGCTTCGACACGACGACCCTACGTATTACTTCATTACTTATTACGAATCACGGCAACCTCATGCATTGCGGATCATGAGGGGTGATTCGTGTCGGTCGTAGAGATCGCAGACCTGCACTACAGCTACCCCCCGCTGACCCCTGGCGGCGATGCCGTCCCGGTGCTGCAGGGGGTAGACTTGCAGGTGGAGCGCGGTGAGTTTGTGGCGGTGATGGGCCGAACTGGCGCCGGCAAGACGACGCTTTGCCAGGCCCTGAACGGACTTGTGCCTCAATCTACCGGCGGCGTGATCCGGGGGCGGGTGAGCGTGCTGGGCCTCAACCCGCGTGCGGCGCCTGTGGCCGAGCTGGCCGCCAAAGTCGGGCTGGTCTTTCAGGATGTGGAGAGCCAGCTCTTCAATATGACCGTCGAGGACGAGGTCGCTTTCGGCCTCGAAAGCCTGGCGCTGGACCCCAGCGAGATCGCCGAGCGCGTGGCCTGGGCCCTGTCGGCGGTCCGCATGGAGGGATACCGCCGCCGCTCCCCCTTTCAGCTCTCTGGCGGCCAGAAACAGCGTGTAGCCCTCGCGGCCGTTCTGGCCATGCGGCCGGAAGTGCTGATCCTCGATGAGCCCAGTTCAGGGCTCGACCCTGTCGGCAAGCGTGAAGTCTTTGAGGTCGTGCGCCGGCTCAAACATGAGCGGCAGATGACCATCATCATGGTCGAGCACGACTCGGAGCATGTGGCCGCATTCGCCGACCGGGTCGCCATCCTGCACAAGGGCCGCATTGCCTGCGTGGGCGAGCCGGCGGAGGTTTTTGCCGAGGCGGACCTGCTGTGGGAGGCGGGCGTCGCTTTGCCCCAGGTCAGCGAGCTGGCCCTTGCCCTCAACGCCCGCTGCGGCACACGCTTTTCCTTTACGACGACTGGTGAGGCTGTCGTCGCCCTGCGCGAGGCCTTGCGTAATAAGTAATGAAGTAATGCGTAAGGTTGCCATCAGCCTGCCCGGTGCTTCGCGTCAGTATCGTTGGGGGCAACACGACGAAAAGCAGCAGACGCTTCGCAATGGCGACCTTACGTATCACTCTATCACTTATTGCGTCTCTTCATACCGATGGAGTTTCCAGTGACCCACCCGCCCTGCATTCAGGTGGAGAACCTGCACTATACCTACGGCGACGAGGTGCCCGCGCTGCGCGGCATCGACCTGACCATTGCCGATAACGATTTTGTGGCCATCATCGGGCAGAACGGCTCGGGCAAGACGACCCTGGTGAAGCATTTCAACGGCCTGCTCAAGCCCACGCGCGGCCGCGTGCTGATCGACGGTGTCGACACGGCGCACCGGTCGGTGAGCGAGCTGGCGCACACTGTCGGCTATGTCTTTCAGAACCCCGACTATCAGCTCTTCTGCGCCACCACTCGGGAGGAGCTGAGCTTTGGTCCACGCAACCTGGGCCTTGATGAGGCCGAGGTGCGCGCGCAGACCGAGGAGGCCCTGACTTACTTTGGCCTACAGGCCTTCGCCGAGGCGCCCCCGGCCATCCTGGGCTATGGGCTGCGGCGCCTCGTCTCGGTGGCGGCCGTCTATACCCTGCGCCCGCGCATCTTTGTCCTCGACGAGCCGACGGCCGGCCTCGATTGGCGCGCTACCCTCGGCCTGATGGCCCTCGTCGGCCGTCTGCACGAGGTGGGGCACACCATCCTTCTGGTGACCCACGACATGCGCCTGGTAGCCGGGTTCTGCCGTCGGAGCCTGGTGCTACACGAGGGGCGAGTCCTCCTCGATGGGCCCACGCGCCAGGTGTTCGGGCAGGCTGATCTCTTGCAGCAGGCGCAGATCGAGCTGCCGCAGGTCTGCGTCCTGGCCCGCCAACTGAGTTCCCAGGGCATCCCTGGGGATTGCCTGACCGTGGGCGACCTCGCCGGGTCCCTCGCCCGCCGGCTGGGGGAGCGCCCATGAGCCTTTCTTTCGACCTCTACGTTGAGCGCCGCTCGTGGCTGCACCGCCTCGACGCCCGCGTCAAGCTGCTCTTTGTCGCCCTGGCTACCGGGCTGCTGCTGGCCATGAGCAATCTCTGGGTCATGCTGGCGGCGCTCGCCGGGGCGCATGCCGTCATCCTCTCCGCGCGCATCCCGCGCAGCCGCATCCGCTGGGTGTGGCAGATGATGCTGCCCATAACCGTGCTCATTCCCCTGCTCTGGGTCGTCTTTTACCCGGGCGAAGGGCGGGCGCTCTTTTCCTTCTGGCTGCTGCGCATCACTCCCCTGAGCATCGTGCAAGGACTGGCGGTGGCCCTGCGGATCGATGCGTTGGCCTTTTGCTTCTTCATCTGGCTCTTTTCCACCGACCAGGCCACCCTGGTGCGCAGCCTGGTACGGCTGGGGCTGCCCTACGAGTGGGGGTTGGTGGTGGCCATTGCCTTCCGCTACCTGCCCACCTTCTACGGCGTCTTTGGCATGATCGCCGAGGCGCAGCAGGCCCGGGCCCTCGACCTCAGCCAGGGCGGGCCCATCCGCCGCGCGCGCGCCTACCTGCCCGTGCTCGTGGCCATGATCATCACCGCCCTGCGCACCACAGAGCACCTCTCGCAGGCCCTCGAAGCGCGCGCCTTTCGCCCCGGCGCCCGCCGCACCAGCCTGAAGGACCTGCACGCGCGGCCCGTAGACCTGGCGGTGGGAGCAGGGCTGCTCATTGGGGCAGCCCTGCTCTTCTGGCTGAGGTTCCGGTTTGGGATTGGGGCCTTGGCACTCTGATATACTCGCGGAGTAAAGGCGGGTAGATTGCTTCGCCGCCATCCGGCAGCCACCTTTAGGGGTG
>DAOTVS010000080.1:0-6813 GCA_034436375.1 Anaerolineae bacterium
CACCCCGTCGCTCTGCGGCTGGCCGTTCTCATCGACCACATTGGCCCGGCTCATGTCGCGCCAGGAATACATACCGGTATAGAGCCAATAATCGCCCGCCGGCAAGTCAGCCGGGAGGTCGAGGCTGACCCACTGCACCAGGGTATCACCTGTCTGCCACTGGCTGTGGCTCAGCGCAAAGCCGTCGTTTTGCGCCTTGCGGTCACCATGGGCATCCACCAGGTGGGTAAAGACCGTATCGGTCAGCGCAGGGTTGTAGACCTTGCCGGTAAAGGTCCAGTAGGTCGTCAGCAGCAGAGATTGGCCCGGGGCAAGGGCGCCCTCGACGCGCGCACCCAACAGGCGCATGCCGTTGTCAAAGGTAGCGCCGGCGGAGAGGGGCATCTCCAGCGCGAGCGCAGCCGCGTCGCGTGCGTGCAGGCGATAGAGGCGCACGCCCCAATCGTTCCCGGGCACCGCCCAATGCTCAACCTCCTCGCCGTAGCGGGCCAGCGCCTGCTGAAGTAAGGGGTCCGCTGCAGGCACCAGGGCCAGGGCCTCGCCCTTGGTCGGCAACAGCAGGCCGGGCCGCCCGCCCTGCCCCACATAGCGCAGGTGCACCTGCCGCCCCAAAAGATCGTCGAGCGCCAGGCGCTCGGCAGTCCACGTCCCATCGTTGATGCCCAACACCTGCACTTCGGTGACGCCCTCCGCCGCCGTGCGTGCGCGCACGCCCTGCGCGACCTCCTGCCAAAAGCTCAGCGGCCAGCCAAAGCCATTTTGCGTCGGGTTGCTCTGCACCCCACGATAGACGGCCAGCACTGCCCCACTCTGCACTAGCAACACCGCCGCCAACGCCAGCGCACCTGCCACAGCCAGCCAGCGCCGGCCTGAGCCCACAAGCTGTTCCCAGCCCCAGGCGGCGGGCAGGAAAATCGCTGGCACCAGGATCAGCAGATAGTGCATCCCCAGCGCCCCACGGACAAAGACAAACGCCAGGATCGGCCCAATAAGCCAGATCAGGAGCAGCGCTGCCCGCTCCCAGCCGGCGCGCCGCCGCACCAGCACACAAACCGCGGCCGCCAGGCCCCAAAGCGACAGGCCTTCCGTCAGCCAGTTGATGCCCTGCAGCGCCTGCTCCCACCCTCGCAGAAGCGGGGCCGACTCGCCCATGAGCGCCGTGACCGTGGCGCCCGAGACAAACCAGGGGGCATAGCGGAAAACACGCACATCAAAGATGAGCCCATGCCCACCATTCTGCTGCAAAAGGGCGCGGGTCGTCGGCCACTGGCGGACCAGCAGCACGGCATAGGGGAGCAGGATGAGGAGTCCGATGCTGATGCCTATGATCGTCCAGCGGTGGCGCCAACGGGGCCAGAAAAGCCCTACCGTCAGCAGCACGGCTGGCAAGAAGACGACGGCGGTCACATGCGCCTGCACCTGGAGCGCGAGCAGGGGAAAAAACAGCAGCGCCGCGCCGGGGCGGCGATGCAGCACCACCTCACCGGCGGCCCAGAGGATCAGCACCGTGAACAGCGGCACCACCTGGGCCCACGTCTCACGCGAGAAGACGATCGGCCAGGGGGCGGCCGCATAGAGCGCCGCCGCGAGGATAGCCAGGCGCTCCTCGGTAAAGCGCCGCACGGCCACATAAGTAACCAGGACGGCCACCGCGTCCAACAGCGCCAGGAAGAGCACTTTGGCCCGGGGGTCAGCGGAGAGGCTGCGCGGAATGACCAGCAGATAGCCAATAAAGGGAGTCTCGGGCAGGCCGGCCGAGGAGGTGCTCACGCTGAGCGCGAGCCGATGGTCCAGCCAGATCTGATCGGCCAGCGCCTGCTGATGGATCTCATCGGCCTTGAACTCGGAAGTGCCGGGCCACAGCAGGCGCAGGAAGAGCGCCAGCGCGGCAATGGCGGCCAGGGTGGCATAGCGGGGCCACGCTGTGCGCACTCGGCTTGCCAACGGCCACGCTTCGGGCCCACTCGCCATATCCTGCCCCCCCATGTATTCTGCCACGTTTGCCTCTCTCGTCCTCTGCAATTTGCTCAACAGGGGCAAGCATACCCATTGCTCCTCTTTGTGTCAAAAGGGGTGTCTTGGCCCTGCCATTGGGCACTTTGCTTCACCCACGGTACAATTGTGACACATCGATTTCCCCGGCAGGCAATCCAGGCCAGCCTTCTTGGGAAAGGCTGGCTTGGCCTTGCAGCGGGCCGTGCTCGCCACGTTCTGGACGGTGGAGGATCACGGTCAGGTGGGAGAGGGCGACCTGACAGTCGCTACGGCATTGGCCGAAATGATCGCGTAAAAATGCATCGGTGCCGCGGTTGAGACGCGCCGATAGCGTGTGTTGGGTTACTTGGGCACATGCCCGCGAAACTCGAGCCGGATTGGCGTGCCCTCAAAGGGGAAACGCGCGCGGATCTGGTTTTCCAGGTAGCGCTCGTAGGAGAAATGGACCAGGCGCTTGTCATTGACAAAGAAGACAAAGGTCGGCGGGTCCACTTTGGGCTGTGTGGCATAATAGATGCGCAGGCGCTTGCCCCACTTGGAGGGCGGCGCGTGCTGGGCCACAGCCTCGCGCACCATCTCGTTCAACTCGCCTGTAGTCAGTCGCTGAAAGCGTGACTGGCGCACGCGCAGCGCCGTATCCACGACCTCCTGAATGCCACGCCGGCGCAGGGCCGAGGCAAAGAGCACCGGCACGTAAGAGAGAAAACGCAGCTCGGTGCGCACACTTGCGCGCAGGGCCTCCTCGGCGGCATGGTCATTGCTCACCAGGTCGTGCTTGTTGAGAACCACCACCACGCTTTTATCCTCTTCCAGGATATAGCCAGCCACGTGCGCATCCTGGGCAGTGACCCCCTCGGCCGAATCCAGCACCAGGAGCACCACATCGGCGCGGTTGATGGCACGCAGCGTACGCAACACGCTGTATTTTTCGAGCCCGGGCTCCACGGCGCCCCGGCGGCGGATGCCGGCCGTATCGATCAACAGCAGATCCTGCCCCTTCCAAGTCAGCTCGGTATCGATCGCATCGCGGGTAGTCCCTGGCACCGGGCTCACAATCGTACGTTCCTGCCCCAGAATGGCATTCAGAAGCGACGACTTGCCGACGTTGGGCCGCCCGACAATAGCAATGCCGATGCGCTCGGCCTCTTCTTCCTCGGGCTGCGGTGGAAATGCCCCAACGACCGCATCCAGCAGATCCCCCGTCCCGGTGCCATGCAAAGCAGAGATAGCGAAGAGGGGCTCGATGCCGAGGGCATAGAACTCGTTCGCCGCCAGGCGCCGCTCGGCATTGTCAGCCTTGTTTACAGCCAGAATCACCGGCTTTTTGGACCGGCGCAGAATATCGGCCACATCATAGTCATCGGGCGTTAGGCCCGACAAGACATCGGTCAAAAAGATCACCACATCCGCTTCGGCAATCGCCAGGCTGGCTTGGCCGTGCACCTGCTGCGTCATGTCATCCGTTGGCACCGCCAGGATCCCGCCAGTATCGACCACTGTAAAGGTGCGGCCGGCCCAGTCCGCCTGCGCATATAGCCTGTCGCGCGTGGTGCCAGGCATATCCTGCACAATCGCCAGCCGCTCTCCTACAAGACGGTTAAACAGGGCCGACTTGCCTACATTGGGCCGTCCGACCAGGGCAACTATCGGTTGGCTCATGAGCCACCTCTCGTTGTGGTGGATGAAATGGTCACATCCACCGAGTCGGGCACCATGTTCTCCACCTTGAGGTTCGTGCCGTCAGGCAGAATCACCTGCGGCGTTACCTTGTGCTGCCCTACCCCCAGACCAAAGAGGTTGACGACGACCTTCACGTCGGCGAGTTGGAGAGCCTGTAACTCAGGCACCGGACCGGAGAGAATGACGTCGACCGTATCGGGCGATGCCACAGCTGCCAGGCCACTCTTGAGCCCCTGCACTTCAACCCGGGGCTGCACGATCTTGCCGCCTACGATGGGAGTCACCTCCACACGGACCGTAACCGATTGCCCATTCGTATCTGCACTATAGATAGAGGTCCCCGTGGGCAGGATGAGATCCACCCGCTTGCTGAGCGACTCCTTGACTCCACTAATATCGATGGGCTCCGTCGAAACGACCGAGGGCATGCTGCGGATGATCTCCGGTTTGCCCTGGATCGTGACCGTAGCCGGGTCGACGGTGATGTTGCTGACCCAATAGCCTGCCGCCGGCGTGCCTTTCAGGACAGCACGCACGGTGGCGTCGCGGAACTCGGCCAGCGGCTGTACATTGAGATCGATGCCGACCGTGGCCGGAGAGAGATCGATGCCGTTCACGACGTTACCCTCCGCATCATGCGCTACGGGCGCGACGTTGCTCTGCACCGAGGTCTTGGAGCCACGCAGCCAGATGGTCGCGTCAACTTCGCTGACCGATTCCACGACCGAACGCGGGCCTGTCACCGTAACCGTCGGTGGGCTGACAACCGGCGGCTGCGCAGCATAGCCGGGAGGCAGGCTGTCGGAATCGCCGATCACTGTGCGCACAGGCATCGCGCGTGTCAGTTGTTGCTCCAGGCGCACCACAACGCGTGCCGGCGTGCGCTGCACAACCATGGCCGACTTGTCGACGGTGTGCACCTGCACATCCACATTGTGCACCCCGGCATCCAGGCCCTGCAGATCTACCGTAGCGTCGATCGTATCGGGGGTCAGGGCCGACCAATGGCTTTGAGGCGCACGCACCTGCACGCGGACTCGGTCATCCACATTGCCCACAATCACCAGGCCCTGCGGGACATTGACATACTTGATCGGAATGCCGTCGAAATAGTCCAGTCGCGGCGGGTCCTTGTCGTAGACGGACACGACCCACACGACCAAAGCGAGAAGCAGCGCCAGCAGAGCAGAGCTAAAGGTTTCCAGCCACGAGTTAGAGCGAGAGGCTGGAGTAGGGCGCGAGGCACGGGACGAATCTCTCATATTGCGGCCGACTCCTTCCCGCCCAGATCATCGCCCCGCTCGTTGCCGCGCAGAAAGTGAGAGAGCCCGTTACCACCCGGGGGAGATTGATAGAGGACACGGAGGATCTTCTTGAGCCGCCGCTCATCCAGGTGCCGGACCATACGCCCATTGTGCGCCACCGAGATGATGCCGCTCTCCTCCGAAACCACCACGGCGATGGCGTCAGTCTGCTCGGTGACGCCGAGGGCCGCCCGATGCCGGGTGCCCAGATGACTATCCACCACGATATCTTCGGCTAAGGGCAGCACACAGGCGGCCGCCACCACGCGGTCACCACGCACGATAGCCGCCCCATCGTGCAGGGCAGTATTGGGGTAGAAAATAGTCATCAGCAATTCCGAGGTCACCGCAGCATCCAGGGTCACGCCACGATCGATATACTCCCGCAGGCCCGTCTCACGCTCGAGCACGATCAGCGCGCCGTGCCGCCGTTCCGAAAGGCCCTTGGCTGCCACCGCAATGGCATCCACAGTACGATCGGTCGCAATCTCACGGCCCGTCCAGGGGACCAGGCCCCCGGCCCGCCCCAGGCGCTCCAGCACACGCCGCAGTTCCGGCTGCAGCACGACCGGGATCACCACCAAGAGCGCCGGCAAGATCTTGCTCATCAGCCAGTTAAAGGCCGTCAGGCGCAGGATATTGGAGATCAGCACGGCCGAAAGGATCAGGACAATGACGCCGCGCAACAACGAGACAGCCTGAGTGCCGCGCATCAGATGCAAGAGCCCATAGAAGATGAGCGCGACCAACAGGATGTCGACCACGTCCAGCAGCGTCAATTGCGACAGGATCCAGAGCACTTCGGCCACAGTGACCTCGTTTACCTATCAGCTATCGGCCATTCGCTTGCTTCGCACTACAATAAAGGCCCGTTTCACAAGCGCCACAGGCTTATAGCTGATAGCCAATAACTGAAAGCTACTTGAGCAATTCGACGAGAATCGCTTTCTGTGCATGCATACGGTTCTCGGCCTGGTCAAACACCACAGAATGGGGACCGTCTACCACCTCATCGGTAATCTCTTCGCCCCGATGCGCAGGCAGGCAGTGCATGACGATGGCATCGGGTTTGGCCTCACTCACCAGTTGCTCGTTCACCTGGTAGGGTGGGAAGATACGCAGGCGCTCTGCACGCTCGGCTTCCTGCCCCATGCTTGTCCATACGTCCGTGTAGATAACGTCGGCCCCGCGCACCGCTAAATGCGGGTCCTCGATGACTTCTACAGAGCCACCCGAGGCCCGCGCAAACTCGCCGGCGAGCGCCAGCACATCAGGCCGGGGTGTGTAGCCTGCCGGGTTGGACGAAACAACACGCATGCCCAGCTTGGCGCCGCCGAAAAGCAGAGAGGTCAGCACATTGTTGGCATCGCCCACATAGGCCAGGGTCAGACCCTTGAAGCGCCCAAACTTCTCATAGATGGTCAGCAGGTCAGCCAGGCCCTGGCAGGGGTGGCTATAATCGGAAAGGCCGTTGATCACCGGCACCCGCGAATAACGCGCCAGCTCGAGCACATGATCGTGAGCGAATACACGCGCCATGATCGCATCCACATAGCGGCTGAGCACGCGCGCCACATCGGCCACGCTCTCGCGCTGTCCGAGGCCGATCTCATTGGGGGAAAGGTACATCGCCGAGCCGCCCAGATGATGCATGGCCATTTCAAAAGACACTCGTGTGCGCAGGGATGGCTTTTGGAAGATCATGCCCAGCACCTTGCCCTGCAGCAGGGGCGCATTGCCGCCATGCTGCCGCTCCGCCTTGAGAGCCACCGCCTCTTGGATGAGATTCTCGAGCTGCGCCGGCGTCAGGTCTGCCAGGCTGATGAAATCCTTC
>DAOTVS010000081.1:0-34237 GCA_034436375.1 Anaerolineae bacterium
CGACTGCAGACAACCCGCCCAATCCCCCCTCCCGGGTCAGAGCCGGGCAGGCGCCAATTGCCAAAGCAGCCCCCGGCGAATAGAATCCCTCTGCCACATCCCCGCTTATTGCAAGTCACTAAGGAGCAGTCAACGTGGCAATGCTGGCCCGGCAAGGCAACCTCGCCCCCGCCCAGACGCCAACGGCGTCCCGGCGCGCGCTGGGGCTGATCTTTGCGATCATGCTGCTGGACGTGATGGGCCAGCTCCTTCTGGCGCCTGTCGCCCCCTACCTCGTGCGCCGTTACAGCGATAGCGCCCTCATGGTTACCCTGCTGACCGTTATGTACGCGGCAGCGCAGTTCGTCGCCGCGCCCCTGCTCGGCACACTCGGCGACCGCTATGGTCGCCGGCGGGTGTTGCTGGTGAGCGTCTTGGGCTCGGTGGCCGGCTATGTGGTCTTTGGGCTGGGCGGGGCGCTGTGGGTGCTGCTCCTGGGGCGATTAATCGGCGGCGCCAGCGGCGGCAACATCTCCTGTGCTGCGGCCTATATCATTGACATCTCCGCGCCCGCGGACCGCACCAAGAACCTGACCCTGGTCGGCATGGCGTGGGGCCTGGGGCTCATCCTCGGCCCAGCGCTGGGCGCGGTGGCCGGCCAGGTGAGCCTCGAAGCGCCTGCCTTTGCCGCGGCCGGGTTGTCGCTCTTGAGCGTGTCACTCGGCTACTTTTTCCTGCCCGAGTCGCTCCCTCGAGAGCTACGCAAGAGTGCACCCCTCCGCGCCAGCGACCTCAACCCCCTGGTGCCTATCGGCCGCATGGCGCGCAAGCCCGGCCTCGGGCGGCTGCTGCTCGTGCTGTGCCTCTTCAACCTGGCGTTCAACGGCGTCAACAACACCGAGCCGCTGTTCCTCATCGACAAATTCGCCGCCCAGCCATGGCAATTGGGGCTGCAGATGGTGCTGGTCGGCGCCGCGCTCGCCGTGGTGCAGACTGTGTTCGTGCCCCCGCTGGTGCGGCGTTGGGGTGAAAAGCGGGTGGCTGCGGTGTGTCTGTTGGCGCAGGCGGCGCTGGCCCCGGTTACTTTCCTCTCTCCCCTCTTCTGGCTGATCTATCCTGTCACCGTGCTCAGCCGGTCCGCCAGCGGCTTTGTCTTCCCTACCCTGACCACACTACAGGTGAACGGTGTATCGCCGCAGGAACAGGGCACACTCATGGGCGTGAGCGCGGCGCTCGGCAGCCTGATGGGCATCCTCGGCCCGCTGTGGGCAGGCGTCGCCTATGATGTGATCCTGCCCGGTGCGCCCTATTGGCTGGGCGCCGCCATCTATGTGGCGGCGGCTGCCGTTTTGGGCCTGTAGCCGCGAGCGTACCGATTGGGGAGGGCCCGGGTCCTCGCCAGGTAGATTGCTTCGCTCCTGACCGGCCTCAACCCGGGCGCACGAGTTGGGGTCAGGCAGCGGTGACACAACCGCCGCCCGACCCCAACTCCCCTCAAAGGGTTCGCGCCGCATGCATGCAGCGCTCACAATCCGGCAGCCGTTGGGGCCTCCCTGGCATTTGACAGCGACTTGCCTGCCGCTTACCATGGGGCCGCGCGAAAAGAAAACCTTACAAGGAGCCAACGGTGATCGTTCTGACCAGTGTCAATGGTGAAGTTGGGATCGAATCGGCGATCGAGATCCTGCGCCGGGGCGGCAGCGCCCTCGACGCGGTCGAGGCGGCAGCACGGCTGGTGGAAGCGGACCTGGAGAATCACTCGGTGGGAGTGGGCGGATTCCCGAACCTGTTGGGCCAGGTGCAGCTCGATGCCAGCATCATGGATGGCCACACCCTGGCCAGCGGGGCTGTCGGCGCGCTGGAAGGGTTCCAGCACCCGATCTCGGTAGCGCGCCAGGTGATGGAGCGCCTGCCGCACGTGCTGCTGGTGGGCGAGGGCGCGGCCCGCTTTGCCCGTGAGATCGGGGCCGAAGCGGGCGATACCCTCACTCCCGAGGCCCAAAAAGTGTGGGAAGAGTGGATCGCCGCGCACGCGACGGCCGAGGAGCAGCGCCAATGGCCGCCGCAAAGCCTGTCGCGGCTGGCCTGGGCCATGGCCGACCCGGCGCACGTGCAGGGCACGGTGAACATTTTGGCGCAGGATGCGCGGGGGCGCCTGGCGGTGGCTGTGAGCACCAGCGGCTGGGCCTGGAAATACCCCGGCCGCCTGGGCGATTCCCCCATCATCGGCGCCGGCAACTATTGCGATGACCGCTACGGCGCCGCGGCCTGCATCGGCGTGGGCGAATGGACCATCCGCTGCGGCACGGCGCGCAGCGTGGTGCTCTACCAGAAGATGGGGCGCAGCGTGGAGGAGGCCTGCCGCGAGGCCATCCATGACCTGCAGGAGATGGACCGGGGCGGCGTGCAGGGGGGCGTCAGCATCCTGGCGATGGACGCTGCGGGCCACCCCTACGGCGCCACCCTCGGCCGCTCAGGAGACTATTACACGATGTGGCAGGAGGGCATGCCTGCCCCCGAGCGGCGAGAGACGGTGTGCGTCGGCGAGTAACCACGCGTGATGCGTAATAAGTAAACCGTAATAAGTAAGGTCGCCATAGCAGCGCGCCTGATACTTTGGGCAGGTTCTGCCAGGGCGAGTATCTTGAGGAGCAATATACACTGCGAAATGGCAGCCTTACTTATTACGGTTTACTTATTAGGCTCCATGGCCGGCCTCACGAATTACGCTCCCGCCTCCAATCGTCCAGATCCGGATAATCCCTGATCGTGCCCCCTTCCACGGCCCACAGGCGCTGGGCAAACTGCCGGATAAAGTAACGGTCATGGACGGCGATGAGCACCGTTGCGGCCGCGCCAGCAGCAGGCACGCCAGGCCCAAACGCGTCTTTTGGCCACCGCTGAGGGTCGCCACGGGCGTCTGCAGGTCCAGGCCGCTCAGGTCGAGTCCGGCCAGCACCGCTTCGGCCTCGTGGGCTCCCACACGAGTTCTGCCAGGTGATAGGTTGATGCTTGATGGGCGCCGCGCTTTCGGCAGAACTCGTGCGGGGTCCCACTCGTGCTCGGCCGGCTGGGCGGCGATCAGCTCCTCCAGCCGGGAGAGGGCCTGGTCGTATGCAGCCAGCAGCCGCGGTTGGGTAGAATCGGCCGCCCCGGCCAGCGCCTCGGCCAGCTCCGCCACGTGCGCCGCCGCCGCTTCCAGCTCGCGCTCCCCGGCGCGCAGGACCTCACCGACCGTCTTACCGGCGGCATAGGTGAGCCCCTGCTCGAGCCACCCCACGCGCAGGTCCGGCGGGTCGAGTTGCACCGAGCCCGCGTCGGGCTCCTCCTCGCCGGTGATGATGCGCAGCAGGGTCGTCTTGCCGCAGCCGTTGGGCCCGATCAGCCCGATACGCTCGCCAGAGTTGACGATGAAGGAAATATCGTCGAGGATCAGGTTGTCGCCATAGCGCTTGCGGATGGCGGAGATCTGCAACATAGTCACCCTCCTCTGCCCCGCCGCCAATCGTCCAGGTCCACATAGCTTGCGACGGTCCCTGCCTCGATCACCCACAGGCGGCTCGCGAACTGGCGGATAAAGTAGCGATCGTGCACCACGGCCAGCACTGTGCCGTCAAAGGCGGCCATGGCACGCTCAAAGTTGGCCCGGCTGGGGATGTCGAGGTGATTGATCGGCTCGTCGAGCAGGAGCAGATTGCAGCCTGTGGCCACCAGGCGGGCCAGCACCAGCCGCGCGCGCTCACCGTAGCTCAGGCTGCCCACGGGCTTGAAGACATCATCGCCGGCAAAGAGAAAGTAGTGCAGGAAGGAGCGGGTATCCGTCTCCGAGAGGGGCGCCACGGCGGCAATGGTCGCGAATGGGGTGCTCTCCGGGTCGAGGTTCTCCTGCTCCTGTGAATAGTAGCCCAGGTGGACACCCGCACCCAGGCGCACCCGGCCGGCCAGGGGGGCCAGCTCCCCGGTGATCGCGCGCAGCAGGGTGGTCTTGCCGGCGCCGTTAGGCCCGATCAGCGCCACCCGCTCGCCGCTGCGCAGCAGCTGGTTGACCCCCGTGAGGAGCGGCGCGCCCCCATAGCCCACGCTCACGGCGTCGAGGATGAGCACATCCTGGCCGCTCTCCGGCGTATCCACAAACTCGAGCTTCATCTGCCAAGTCGGCTCAGGCTTGTCGACCCGGGCCTCGTCCAGCTCACGCTCCAGCCGCCGCCGCTGCACCACCGCGCGCCGGGCGATGCCCTTGGCGATCTTGCGGATGTGAAAGTGGGTTGTGCCGCGCTCGATGCTGCCGGCATAGTTGGTCAGGCGGCGCACATCCTCGTTGACACGGGCGATGCGCTCCTGCTGGTCCTTGTAGGCCGACCACTGGTCATCGAGCTCGCGCTGCTTGGCGGCAAGATAGTCATCATAGGCGCCAGGGTAGGCGGTGACGGTGTGGCTGCGGGGGTCCAGCTCCAGGATGGTATTGACGGCGCGGTCGAGGAGGCTCCGGTCATGAGAGACGATCAGCGCCGCCCCCCGGTAGGCTTGCAGCCAGCCTTCGAGCCACTCCAGGGCATCGATATCGAGGTGGTTGGTCGGCTCATCGAGGAGCAGGACCTGCGGGCGCGCAAGGAGGATGCGCGCCAGGCCCAGGCGGGTCTTTTGCCCACCGCTGAGGGTGGCGACGGGGGTTTCCAGGGCAACATCTTTGAGCCCCAGCCCGGCCAGCACCGCCAGGGCATCGTGGGCGGAGGAGTGTTGCGCGGCCAGGGCCTCCAGCTCGGCCAGGGCCCGGCTGTAGGCATCTTCCAGCCGGGAGCGCTCGCCCTCACTGGCCGTAGCCAGCGCCCCGGCCACCTCTTGTAACTGCTGCTCGGCCGCCGCCAGCTCGTCCTCGCCGAGGTGCAGAGCCTCGCCCACCGTCTCATCTGCGCGGTAGGTCAGCCCCTGCTCCAGGTAGCCCAGGCGCAGATTCGCCGGGCTCAGCCGGACCGAGCCGCGGTCAGGCTCCTCCTGGCCAGCGATGATGCGCAGCAGGGTCGTCTTGCCGCAGCCGTTAGGGCCAACCAATCCCAGCCTGTCGCCGGGGTTGACGATGAAAGAGACGTCCGCGAGGACAACCTGGTCGTCATAGCGCTTGTGAACGGATGAAACTTGCAGCATGCTTCCTCACTTGATGACTGCTTGAGAAACAAAAAAAGGCCGTGGGCGCATGCACCCACAGCCAAAAAGGTTGCTTCTCAGGAAAACTGGCGAATCAAGGATGCACAGCGGCCCGCACAAAGCAAACGGCGCTGCCAGACATCCGATTCACCTCCATCAAGTGATGATGAGTCTAGTATAGGGGAATTGCGGCTTTTTGTCAAAACGGCTGCGAAGCGTGGGGCGTAATAAGTAAACCGTAATGAGTAAGGCCGCCATTCCGGAGTGCCAGATGCGTTACGCAGGCCCTGCCGGCACAAGCGGGCTGAAAAGCAATACGCGCTCTACCCAGGCAACCTTACTTATTACTTTTTACTTATTACGTCCCATGACGACCGCACGTATTACTCCTTATCGGATACCCCCGCCTCGCCAAACGTCGCCATCTCGCACAGGACCTTGCAGGCGGCCTCGACCAGGCTGATGCCGAGCACCGCCCCCGTGCCTTCGCCTAAGCGCAGGTCCAGGTCCACCAGGGGCGTGAGGCCGAGGTAGTTGAGCATGGCGGCGTGGCCGATCTCCACCGACTTGTGGCCGCTGATCATGTAATCCCTGGCCCCGGGGGCGAGCAGCGCCGCAATGACGGCGCCCGCCGTGGAGATGAACCCGTCCACCACAACTGGCACCCGGTGCGCCGCCGCGCCGAGGATGACCCCGGCGATGCCACCGATCTCCAGCCCCCCAACCTTGGCCAACAAGTCCAGCCCATCGTGCGGGTCGGGCTGGTTGAGGCGCAAGGCGTCCTCGATCACGGCTACCTTGAGGTCCAAGCCGTGGTCATCGATGCCCGTGCCGCGCCCCGTCACCTGGGCCACCGGCAGCCCCGTCACCGCCGCCACGATGGCCGAGGAAGGGGTGGTGTTGCCGATGCCCATGTCGCCCGTGGCCACGATATCCAGCCCCCGAGCCAGCTCCGCCTCCAGCACCTCGATGCCCGCCTCAAGGGATTGCACGGCCTGCTCGTGGGTCATCGCCGGGCCCCGGCGCATATTGGCCGTGCCGTGGGCCACCTTGCGCAGCACCAGCCCCGGCTGCGGCGGGATGTCGCTGGCCACCCCCACATCGACCACCACTACACGCGCCCCCACGTGTCGTGAGAGCACGTTGATAGCCGCCCCACCGTGCAAAAAGTTAAGCACCATCTGCGGTGTGACCGCGGAAGGGTAGGCGCTCACCCCCTCGGCCACCACGCCGTGATCGCCGGCCATGGTGATCACCGCCTTTTGGCGGATCTGCGGCAGCGGGCGGCCGGTGATGCCCGCCACCTGGATCGAGATCGCCTCCAGCCGGCCCAGGCTGCCGCGCGGCTTGGTCAACTGATCCTGGCGGGCGCGCGCCTGCTCCATGGCGCCCGCATCCAGCGGGCCGATGGCGGCGATGGTCTGTGCGAGTGTGGACATGGGTAGGGTTCTCCTTTGGTAGTGGGTCTGTTTGTAACTGAGTTGCGTACATGACCGTCAAGTCGTCATGGCGAAGCAGGTGTTGCTCAGCGATCTGTGTGCCTTGACAAGATGCCGTTGAGCAACGTGTATCTCGGAATCAAAACCTTACGGATTACGTTTTACGCATTACGTTTTACGCATTACGTATTCCTCCGCCCACCAGCCTGGTCACCGCCAGCAACTGCAGCCCCCGTAAGCGGGGCTGGATGTACTCGGCGGCTCTTGTGGCGTTGGTGTGGGCAGGGTCAAGCAAAAGGCCGATAACGGTGCCGCTGTGGCCGACGCAGACGCCCACAGCGCCAACCTCGCTGCCCAGAGCCAGGGCATGGTCGAGGGCTGGCTTGAAAAGGAGCGCCTGGTGTGTTCGGGCGCTGAGGGTGGCCGCGCGGCCGATCAGCGTCGAGTCGTTCTCTTGCAGGCCGGCGCGCAGCAGCGCGAGCGCCTCACGGTGCTCGGGCTCCAGCTTTTGCAAAAGGGCACGGTGGTCGCGCTGGTTGTAGCGCACCGTGTCAACCCGGCCCCCGCCGTCGAGCACCAGGATATCGAGGTGCGGCGCGGGGCCGAGGGGCTCGTAGAGCGAAGCATTCCGGTGATCAAAAAGCGCCAGCCCGGGGAAAAGGGTGCTGTCGGAGGGCTCGGTGTTCACGGCCAGCCGCCCCACCTCCTGCGGCGAAAGGTCCCGCCCCAGTGCGAGGGCCGCGGCATAGATCGCCCCGCCCACGTCGGCCGTGCTGGAACCCAGCCCCTTGCCGCGCGCGAGCCCCGATTCTACCCGAAGCCGCGCCGCGCGTCCTTCCTCGCCCCAATACGCCAACGCCGCTTCCAGGGCGGCCCTCGCTTTGGGCGTGCGGCGCGGCGCGACCAGCGGGCCGGGCCCATCGCCCAGGGTCACCTCGACTGTCGCATAGAGATCAATGGGGCAGGAGACAAGAAAGGGCGTCCCCGCCAACGTGCCCTGCACCAGCTCGCCGCAGGTGCCCGGCAGCCGCACGCGCGCCCTAGCGCCCACGGTCCACCAGCCGGAAGAGCAGGCCCAGGTCCAGGCTCTCGCGCAGGGCATCGCTCAGGCGATCATAGGCGGCCTCGCGGACCTCGCGCAGGTCAAAGCCTGGAGACGAACGCCTGAAGGCATCACTACGAGGGTCTGCCTGTGAAGGCGAAGCTTCCGAATCGACCGAGTCGAACTGCGCAAAGCCTTGTAGTGACGCCTTCAGGCGTTCATCCCCAGGCTGCTCAGGAGCACACGCGCCCCCCCAACCCAGGCTACGGAGCCATGCGCGGCGGAAGGTCGGAGTATCGAAGAGGCCGTGCAGGTAGGTGCCGAAGATGCGGCCGCTGGCGTCGATGGCGCCCTCCGGCTGCTCCAGGCACTCGGCGCCGCGGTGGGTCAGGGTGAACAGCGGCCGCCCGCCGCGCGTGTCGCCCATGTGGATCTCATAGCCGGTGACCTCAGCCCCGGCGGCCTCGCGCAGCCAGCCCTCACTGGCGCAGACGCGCGCCCGCGCCTGGTAGGTGGCCTTTTCCGGATAGTAGACGGTATCCACGGGCAAAAGGCCCAGGCCCTCTGTAACCGCGCCCGCATTGCCATCAAAGCCCTGAGGGTCGGCCAGGGTGCGGCCCAGCATCTGATAGCCGCCGCAGATGCCCACGAGCGCCGTTCCCGCCCGCGCGCGCTCGACGATGGCCCCCGCAAGCCCCTGCGCGCGCAGCCAGGCCAGGTCGTCCAGGGTGTTTTTGCTGCCGGGGATGATGATCGCGGCCGGCCAACCCAGGGCCTCCACCGCTTCGACCCAGCGCACGCGCACGCCTCGCTCGAGCCGCAGGGCATCCAGGTCGTCAAAGTTCGAGATGTGGGGCAGATGGATGGCGACGATATCTATGGCCGTCGCCGGGACCTCCAGTGAGCTTTCCGCAGCCTGCCGGGGAGCCCCAATCGCAGCGCGCGCCGCCTCGCGCAGGTCCTCCAGGTGGACCCCATCCTCCTCGGCGATAGCCAGGTTGTGCAGGTACGGCACCACCCCCGCCACGGGGACCCCGGCCCGCTCCTCCAGCATACGCAGGCCGTCGGTCAGGAGCGCCCGCTCGCCGCGAAACTTGTTGATCAGGAGCCCGCGCACCAGGGCGCGCTCCTCGGGCGCCAGCAGCATGAGGGTGCCCAACAGCGCCGCGAAAACGCCCCCCCGGTCAATATCGCCCACCAACAGCACCGCCGCCTGCGCATGCAGGGCCACCTCCATATTCACGATATCGCCCCGGCGCAGGTTGATCTCCGCCGGCGAGCCGGCGCCCTCGGCGATTACCAGGTCGTAGCGCGCCCGCAGTCGGTCCAGGGCGCCGGTCACCTGGGGCCATAACTCGTCGCGATGGAGGTAATAGGCGCCAGCGGGCAAGCTCCGCCAGGGCCGGCCATTGAGCACGATCTGCGAGCGCGCATCGGCCTCGGGCTTGAGCAGAATGGGGTTCATATCCACGTGCGGCAGGATGCCCGCCGCCTCGGCCTGCACCACCTGGGCGCGGCCGATCTCGTGGCCCTCGGGCGTCACGAACGAGTTGAGCGACATGTTCTGCGCCTTGAAGGGCGCCACGCGCAACCCTTCACGGCGGAAGAGCCGGCAGAGCCCGGCCACGAGCAGGCTCTTACCCACCGAAGAGGCCGTGCCCTGCACCATGAGCA
The DNA here is from genome assembly GCA_034436375.1 of Anaerolineae bacterium. Classification (GTDB taxonomy): domain Bacteria; phylum Chloroflexota; class Anaerolineae; order SpSt-313; family SpSt-313; genus DAOTVS01. The sequence goes on from DAOTVS010000081.1 coordinate 9,277, forward strand.
CCGGGGCGAGGCTCTCAGCGCGCCGGTTTGTAGTGTGCACCGATGCGCGCCCCGCCGCAGAATGGTGCGCGCCGATATGCGCACGACAGGCGGCGAGCAGGCAGTCATTCTCCTCCGGGCGCCGGGTGGCGATGCGGATATACTCTGGCAGGCCAAAGGAGGCGCAATCGCGCACCAGGATGCTTTCGGCCAGGAGGCGCTCCTGCCAGGCGGCAGCATTGCCCACACGCACCAGGAAATAGTTGGTGGCCGAAGGCAACACATCGAGCCCCAATGCCCGCAGCTCGCCCACGAGCCGCTCCTTCTCCCGCGCGATGGCGCCCAGGGCCTCTCGCAGATAGCCCGCATCCGCCAGGGCCGCCAGCCCTGCGGCCTGCGCCGCTGCATTGACGCTCCACGGCGGCTGCACCCTGCGCAGCGCGCTCACCACGGGCTCGGGCCCCAGCAGGTAGCCCAGGCGCAGCCCGGCCAGCCCCTCCGCCTTGGTCATGGAGTGGAGCAGGGCCACGTTCCCGCGCCGCAGCAGCGCTTCTGCGGGCCAGGCCTCTCGCACAAAGGGTTCATAGGCGGCATCCACCACGAGCAGGCCGCCCGCGCAGGCTTCGGCCAGAGCCGCCACCGCCTTCTGCGGCAGGTAGACCCCCGTCGGGTTGTTGGGGTTACAGAGGAAGGTCAGGCGCGGCGCGCACTCGCGGGCGAGGGCGGTGAGCGCCTCCATCTGCGGCCGGAAGCCGGCCCGCGCCTTCGTGCGATAGGAAATGATCTCCGCCCCGGCGAGCGCGGCGGCGGCGCGGTATTCGCCAAAGGTGGGTTCCACCAGCAGGCAGGCGTCGCCCGGCTCCAGGTAGGCCTGGGCCAGCAGGCGAATCAACTCGACTGAGCCATTGCCCACCAGCACTTGCTCCACGGGCACACCGTGGCGCTCGGCGATACCTGCCGCCAGGTCATGGGCATGGCGATCGGGATAGCGGTCGAGGGTGAGTGAGGCAAGGGCGGCGCGCACCCGCGGCGGCGGGCCGTAGGGGTTGGTATTGGCGGAGAAATCGATCACCGCGTTGGGCGAGAGACCCCTCTGGGCGAGCAGGGCGTAATCGGGCCCACCGTGCCGGGCAGGCTCAAACGCAGCCAGATGGGCGCGCGGCTGTGGGGTAACCATCGTGTGCTCCTGTTCCAGTGTTTTCGCACAAGTTCCATTGTTTTCGCGCCGTTTCGCATCTCATCTCAAGACAAGGTAAACGGCGAGCGCCGCCCCAGAGAAGCCGGCCAGCAGCAAGGCCAGTGTGACGCGGGCCACCCGAAGGCTGCGGGCAATGGTGCAGGCATCCAGAGCGCCCTTGCCGCCCTCCAGCCGATAGTGGCCCACCTTCTCCAGGGTCACCCCCAGGGCGCCGGCCATGGCGCTCATGGTCCAGCCGGCATTTGGGCTGGCCGTGCGCCCATGCTGTGCCCACATCGTGCGCCAGGCGCCGGCGGCATCCTGCCCCGCCAGCCAGGCCCCAGCCACCAGGGCAAACGCTGTCAGGCGGGCCGGCAGCCAGTTGAGGACGTCATCCAAGCGGGCCGGGAACTTGCCCAGGTATTCGTGCTCTGGGTCATGATAGCCGAGCATGGAATCGCAAGTGTTGGCATAGCGATAGGCCCAGGCCGCGGGCAGCCCGCCCAATAGATAATAGAAGAGGGGCGCGGCCAGGCCGTCGGTCAGGTTCTCGGCCACCGATTCCACCGTGGCCGCCGCCACGAGGGGTTCCTCCAGCCGGCTGGTATCGCGGCTCACCAGGTGCCAGCTCACCAGACGGCGCGCCTCGGCCAGGTCGCCGGCGGCCAGAGCCTCCTGCACCGCACGCGCCGCCCGGATGAGGCCCCGGTAGGCGATGGTCATCTTGAGCCCCACAGCGCTCAGAACAAGGGCCAGCGGCCACGAAAAGGGCGCCAGCCAATGGAAGAACAGCCACAGGGGCAAGCTGAAAAGGAGCGCTCCACCCAGGGTGAGGGCCGCACCCTGCAGGAATGCCGGCCAATCCCAACCGGGGGAATCAGACTCAAGTCTTGGAGACTTGAGGAGTCTGGTCTCGCCCACGTGGACCAGACTTCCCATCCAGGCCACGGGGTGGTAGCGGTTCGGAGGGTCGCCGGCCGCGAGGTCGAGCCCTGCGGCCAGCGCCATGCCCCCGATGGCCAGGGCCAACCCGCTCACGGCTCGGCCTCGGGAAAAACCAGCGGGCGCCCGGTGCGTGGGTGGGGCATGACCAGCACATCAGTACCATAGGCCTGGGCAATGCGAGCATCGGTAAGCACTTGCTGCGGCGAGCCGCAGGCCCTCACCTGCCCGTCCACCAGCAAGATTAGCTCATCACAGTACAGGCTGGCCAGGTTGAGGTCGTGCAGGATGGCCAGCGCCGCCAGATTATCGGCGGCCACCAGATGCTTGATCAGGGAAATGAGGCCGATCTGGTGATTGACATCGAGGTGAGTGGTCGGCTCATCGAGCAGCAGCACGGCCGGCTCCTGGGCCAGGGCTCGCGCCACTACCACCCGCTGCTTCTCGCCGCCGGAAAGGGTGCCAATAGGCCGGTTGGCCAGGTGCCAGGTCTCGGTGCGCTCCATGGCCCGGCGCGCCACCTCGCGGTCGTGGGCCGACTCGTTACCGAGTATGCCCAGGTGGGGCGTACGGCCCAGGAGCACCACCTCTGCGGCGGTGAACATCTCAGGCAGGTTAGGCGCCTGGGGCACAACGGCCAGCCGGCGAGCCAGGTCACGGCGCTTCCACGCTCCAATCGGCCGCCCATCCAGCGTCACCTTGCCCGCCCCCGGCGGAAGCAGCCCGCTCAGCAGGCGGACCAGGGTCGATTTGCCCGCCCCATTGGGCCCGACCACGCCCACCAGGCGCCCAGGCTGCAGATCCAGCGAGACGTGCTGCAGCACCGGCGAGCCATTATAGGCGAAGGTCAGGTCCTGCGCCTGCAGGTGTCCTGGATAGGTCTTGTTGAGAAGCGGAGCCATCATGGATAAACTCCTGGAGGCCGGCCGACGGTATTGCTTCGCCGCCATCCGGCAGGCTGTTAGCTCTAAAACACCGACTGCTTCTTGCGCCGCAACAGATACAGGAAAAACGGCACACCGCAGATGGCCGTCACGACGCCCACGGGCACCTCCGCCGGCGACAGGATGGTACGCGCGATGCCGTCAGCGGCGATCATGAACACGGCGCCGATCAGGGCCGACATGGGCAACAGAAAACGGTGATCGGGCCCCCAGGCCAGGCGCACGGCGTGGGGCACGATCAGCCCGACAAAACCAATGATACCGCTCATGGCCACAGCAGCTGCCGTCAACAGGGCATTGGCCGCGACCAGAAAGAGCTTGGTACGCTCGACGTTCAAACCCAGCAGATGAGCCTGGTCCTCATCCAGCTGCAACACATTGAGGGCATGCCCCCCCAGGATGATAGCGGTGCCGCCCACCAGCAGGTAGGGCAAGAGCACGCGCACCTCCGACCAGTTGGCCAGCGCCAGGCTACCCATCAGCCAGGAGATGATGGTCATGCTCTGGAAAGCATTGGCCGCGGCCAGCCAGATGTAGGTCGTCACCGCCGACAGGAGCGATGCCACGGCGACCCCGGCCAGGAGCAGAGTCGTGACCGGGGTCTTGCCGCCCACCTGGGCCAGGCCATAGATGGCCGCCGTGGCTGCCAGCGCCCCAAAGAAGGCGAAGATCGGGACCGCCCCCAACCCCGCCCAGGTCATCTGAATCCCCAGGTACATGGCCAGGGTCGCCCCCAGCCCTGCCCCCGAGGAGACGCCGACCAGGTAGGGGTCAGCGAGAGGATTGTGAAAGAGCCCCTGGTAGGCCGCCCCAGCCAGGCTGAGGGCTGCCCCCACCAGGGCGGCCAGGCACACACGGGGCAGGCGCACCTGGAAAAGGACAGTCTCCCAGCTGGCCGGCCACGTTGCGGCGCCCTCCAGGCCAAACACGCGACGGCCGACCATCGCCGCCAGCGTAGACAGGGGGATCGCAACCGACCCTTTGGCCGCGCCCAGCCCAATGGCCAGAACCAGCACTGCCGCCGCCACCAGGAGCGCCACCCAACGGGTGCGCGACCAGAACGGACCCCATCCTTCAACCGATGCCTGCATTCGTGTGTACCTTGCCTGCCGTGTTTTCAGACCGCCCAGGGCTGAAAGCCATCGCGCTAAGAATACATAGCCCTGCGGGCTATTCAGCCCCCTTGAGGGGCTTTGTTCTTAGCACGGCGGCTTAGCCCCGGGGGCGAGCTATTTGTACAAATCGGGGTGGAGCACCTTGGCGATATACTCCACCGCATCGCCCACGCGCGGACCGGCGCGTGAGACGATATTGACATCATCGACCTCGATAATCCGGCCCTGCTTTACAGCAGAGATGCCGCTCCAGCCCGAACGGGCCTTGACCGTCGCCACCGACTGGCCGCCCGCCGAGCCGTGGTCAGCCAGGATGATCACTTGCGGGTCCGCAGCGATGAGCGCTTCCAGGCTGAATTGCGGCCATTCGCCCGCCACCTGGGTGCCGATATTGTCGCCGCCAGCGCGGGTGATGATGTCGTCGACGAACGAACCCTTGCCCGCCGTGTAGAGATCTGGGCTCAGCTCCCAAAAGACGCGCGGCCTGGTCTGAGCTTTGGCCACCGTGGCAGCCACACTATCGAGCTGGGCCTGGATGCCCTGCACGACGGCCTTGGCCTGCTCACTGCGGCCGGTGATCTTGCCGACGAAATCGATCTCTTTCAGGGTGCTGGCGATATCCGTGGGCTCCAGCGTCACTACTGTGATGCCACGCTGGCGCAGAGCGGGCACGACCGACTGGGAGTCAATACTGGCGGCCAAGACAAGATCGGGGCTCAGGCTGACGACCTTTTCCAGATCAATCTTGTCAAACTCACCCACTTTTTCCTTGGTCTTGGCGGCTTCGGGGTAATCGCAGTAGGTGGTATCGCCTACCACGCGGTCGCCCAGGCCCAGGGCAAAGAGGGTCTCCGTATGCGCGGGGTCCAGCGAGATGATGCGCTGAGGTTCGGCCTTGATGGTCACAGCGGCGCCGCCGTCATCCGTCACGGTCATGGGGAAAGCACTCTCAGAGGCAACCACCGGGGCAACCGTAGCCGTTGGCGCTGCGGTTGGTGGCACAGGGGTCGCGGCCGGGGCCGCTGTGGGTGTTGGTGTAGCCGCGGGGCTGCAGGCGCCCAGGGTCGCCGCTAACAAGGCGGCCATGAGCAGAACGATGCCAGTACGATGGAACGATCTCATGCGTTGGTCCCCTCCTCGAAGGACACTGGATGCGGCCACGAGGAGAAGGAAGGAGGGCAGCGGCGGAGGACGCCCCCGCGCCTGGAAACGAAAAACCCCCATCACAAGAATGGGGGTTCGGAACGCACTGCTGCCAGGGCTCCGGCCCCTTTCCTCGAAGGCCAAATGTTGGAGCGCGGACCAGGCAGGTATCCTGACTCTCCCGGCTATGGCTGGGATTACAGTTGCGGGACAGCGCCGGACTTGCACCGGCTTCCCTCTTCGGCTCTGGCATCCGGGCCAAGAGCACCTGGACCGCTGACCTATTCAATTGGCGCCAGTGTAGCACTGATCGGAAAGGTTGTCAAACTAGCCAGGGCTTCCTTATCCTCCAGTACCAGCACCCAATCCTCCATGCTCGGCTTGCGGGGCACGAGCCAGGTGCCGTCGCCAGCAGGCTCCACGGGACCGATGGGCACGTCGGCGCCGGTGCGCGGGTCGAAGAAGTAGGCCTGATAGTGAGCGCCCGGCTCGACGGTGACGCGCGGGAACTGCCCATCGAACGGCCCGCGGTCGACCCCCCGCAGCCGGTCCTCGATGCAGTTGACCGGCAGGTAGTAGATAGCCAGTGCCCCCGGTATCCCCGTGGCGCAGGGGGCGAGCCTCCCCTCCGGCAGCGCGGGCTCTGGCCGGGGCTCGAAAAGCCACCAGGGGTAGCGCTCCAGAAAGCGCCGGCCCAGCCCCACCTGGGCCGAGCCGGGCAGGTTCATCGCATCCTGCCAGAACCCGCTGCCCCAGCTCCCCGTGTTCCCGTCGTGTGGCGGCCCGGAGCGCGAGTTCATCTGCCAGATGCCCTGGGCGCCATAGGTATGGCCGGCGGCCCCGGCGGTCACACACATCCAAAAGGCCGCCCGCTGCACCTCCTGCCAGCTGCCGCCCATGATGCCCTCATAGTTCACTTCGCCATCGATGACCGGCATGCGCGGCGCTCGCGCCGCAGCCGCCGCCACCTGCTCGACGGTAAAGCCGAGGGTGGGGTAGCCGCCGTGGCCGGTCTGGAGCATGTCGATATCCAGCAGGGTCTCGTCGCGCAGGGCGAGCCGCCCGCTGACCGGGTTCCAGGGGTGGGCGCAGAGGGGGTTGTGATAGGGATCGACGGCGCGCAGGTAGCGGGCTACCTCCGTCCAGCCCGCGGCCAGGGCCGCGGATTCGGCCGTTGTATCCTGGCTGCCGCCCCCCAGCGGGATATGGCTATAGGTGGGCATGGTCACTTCGCCGGCCAGGCACCAGATCACCGGGTAGGCGCCATAGCGGGCCACCAGGTTGCGCCAGTGCTGCTTGACCTTGCGCACACCCAGGTACGGCAAAAAGTAGCCCCACATGCTGACGATGCAAGGCACCAGCCCGCGCTCCACCAGGTAGGCAATGCGCAGATCGGCCAGGTCATAATAGCGCGGGTTGATGCGCGCCCAGCCCGGCTCCCAGGAGAGCCCGGCCTCGTTGGCCTGCTGCGGGTTCCACGGGTCGTGCTCCGCATCGAAATCGCACAGCGGCCCGGCCACAATCTGGATCAGGCTGAACCCCTTGGCCACCCGATCCTCCACCAGCGTGTGAAAGCCCTGCGGCCACTCCAGCCGCTGCACCAGCCCGTACCACCAGGTATCGCCCAGCCAGAAGAAGGGCGTGCCGTCACGATGCTCCAGCGTCCGCCGCGAAGCGGCGACGCGCAGGCGGCCATGCCGGTAGAGTGCGTGCTCCCCCGCGTAGGGCGCCAGCTCCAGCTCGCCCGTCTGCCCATGCAGGCCGGCATCCTGTGGGTTGCTGCACACCGTGCGGTAACGGTGCCGCCCCGGCTCGGCGGAGGCATAGCGGGCGCGGAAGATGCTGCCGCCCACCCAGAAAGCCGGCACGATCCTCTCCTCGCCGCTGGGCGCCTGCCAGATGACGTCGACCTCGATCTCGTTGAAAACGTCGGCATAGGGCCGCGCTGCCGTCAGCGTCAGCTCGATGGGTACGTTCGTCTGTCCATAGAGCATGCAAGGCCTCCTTAATGGCAAGCGCCGGGTAGCCTGCTACGCCGCCGGCCGGCAGCCTCTTTACATGGGGGGGATGTGGTGTGGGTGTTGCAACCTGTTCTGCCGCTCCGCAGAGCTGCAGAACAGGTTGCAACACCCACACCACATCCCCCAAGGCTCAATGCTGGACGGTTGCGCAGCGCTAAACCCGGCAAGGCGGGCTCCATCCCATCTCTACATTGAGTTGCTCCCTGCGGATAGCGAGGGTTGTAGCGTTAACCGTCTCGCCGTAGAATGTCGAGCAGCCCGTTCAGATCCGCTGCCACATAGTCAGGCGCTCCGTCGCCTGCCGGGAGCGGCTTTCCCCGTCGATTGATCCAGAGCGTGGGGATGCCCAGCGCCCTGGCGCCGCGCACATCGCTGCCCAGCGAATCGCCCACGTGCAGCACCTCATGGGGAGGCAAGCCCAGGGCCGCCAACGCCGCCTGGAACATCTCGGCGCGGGGCTTGTAAGCGCGGCAGTCGGCGCTTGTGACGGCCATGGGGAACTGCAGGCCCGTATGCTCGAGCGCCGCCTGAAGGTCCGCCTGGTCGATGTTGCTCACCAGGCATATCGGCAGGTTGCACTGGGCGAGCACGGCCCTGGTTTCGGGAAAGAGGGTGGGGTGCACCCAGTATTCCTCCAGTATGGAGCACAGGGCGCCAGCCCCCAGCGGACACTGGAAATGCTGAAGCACATCCTCCAGAGAAGCGCGCAACAATTGCCTCTGGGTGCGAAAGGCAGGGCCATAGCTCTCGGCGCACAGGCGGCCAAAGAGGGGGCCCCAATAGGCCGCTACCGTTGCCGGCGTCTCCCCAAGGGGGGAGGCGGCGGCAATCCGGCTGCAGATCCTGACGATGGCATCGCCATCTTCTTCCACAAGCGTGCCATAAAAATCCAACAACAGAGCGCGTGGCGGCATGGCTACCTATCTCCTCTCAAGGTTCCCTCGTACAGAATCCTCCCTGCTACTAACACCGCCGTGCACCATCCGGAACGCTGAGCCCCCTGACCCAGCCTCCGCCCCTCCCCGGTTGATCGGCAGCGGGGTTAGGGAACGGGCACAAAGTCGTACGGGCCGGCCTGCAGCACGAAAATGATGGCCAACCCCTCCCCCGCATTGGTGACCCGATGCGGGCGGCGGATGGCGACGGTAAACGTGTCGCCCGGCGCCAGGAGGATCTCCTCCTCAGGGCTCCGCAGCGAGAGCCGCACCTGGCCCTGGAGGATGTAGAACACATCGCGCACGCCCGTGTGATAGTGCCAGGGGACCTGCTGCTGCGCAGGGATGCGTTGCTCCAGAATGCGAAAGCCCGGACGCTCCGCGTGGAGGAAACGCTCGACCGGGGACGAGGGGTTGTGCCCTCCCTGCTGCGAGTCAGGCGCATTGGCATTTGGCTGGCTCATGACCATTTCCCCCATCATACCTGATGGCAGCTGGCAGCGCTGTCATGGCAGATACTTACGGTAGACATCCGACCGGCGATAGCCCCAGCCCATCCAGCCGAGAGGGTCGCAGTGAAACTCGCTCGCAACCCTGCCCACGGGCACATCCACGACGTGCACCCCCGCTTCCGCGCCCATCTGATGCAGGCATTCCCCCAGCGGCCCCACGACAAAACTGCCGCCGTTGAACCGGCCCGCATGGTTCACGACCACGATAAAGACTTCGTTTTCAGCGGCCCGGCAGCGGGTGATCATCTCATTATCGGCGCCGTTTTGCGGCTCACTGAGCCGGGCCGTATCCGTCGCCAGCGGGCAGAGCACGATCTCCGCGCCCAGGGCGCGCAGGCAGCGCACCGATTCCGGTATCTCGCGGTCAAAGCAGATCATCGTGCCCACAGCAAAAGCTCGTTCACCAAAGCGCAAGCGGTTCACCGAGAAGGTGTCTCCAGGGGTAAAGGCCCCGTCGTGGCTGATATCTTCAAAGGGCCGGCAGTGCACCTTGCGGTAGACGTTGACCAGATCGCCCGTGGGCGAGAGCAGCGCCGCCGTATTATGCACCCGGTCTCCTTCACCCCGCTCGGCAAAACCGACCAGGACGTAGATCCCCAGCGCCCTGGCCCGATCGCGGACCCGATGCAGATTCGAGCCGGTCAAGGGCTCGGCGGCTGCGAGCATGCGCGCACGGTAATCGGGCGCTTGGTTGGATGCATAGCCGTGGAAAACGCACTCGGGCGTGACAGCAATCTCGGCGCCCAGGCGGGCAGCCTCATCAATGGCCTCCAGGGTGCGCTCCACATTGGCCGCTACTGCCCATTCCTCAGTGTAGACCTGGCAGAGCCCGACCTTGAGGCTGGCGCACTCACCCTGCGGCGGCGTGGGCATCACTGCTTCCATACATACACCTCCAGATAACGGATGCGCTCAGGCTCACAACGGCTGGCCCGGCGGGCTGAGCTGGGCAGTGATGCCCCCATCCACATAGATCACCTGGCCGATAATATACGCGGCATCGTTGGAGGCCAGAAAGGCCACGGCATGGCCGATCTCGACCGGCTCGGCCTGACGGTGCAGAGGGATGCGCCCGATAAAGGCCTGGTATTGCGGGTGATTGGGGTCGCGGGTGGGGCGTGTGCGGGTAGCGCCCGGCGCCACGCCGTTGACACGGATGCCCAGCGGCGCCAGCTCGATGGCCATGGTGCGTGTCAGCGCATCGAGGGCGCCCTTGGCCGCATCATAGACAGCGCCCACGAGGTGGGCGCGCAGGCCGCCCACCGAGGAGATGTGGATGATATTGCCGCGCCCGTGCTCGCGCATGATGCGCGCCGCCTGCATGGAACACACAAAGGGGCCGCGCAAGTTGGCGGCCAACTGGTCATCGACAAACGTTTCATCCATATCGAAAAAGGGCGGGCGCCGCAAATCCGCGGCATTGTTGACCAGCAGGTCCACCGTACCAAAGGCAGCGAGCGTCTCATCAAAGAGCCGACGCACGCCCTCGCTGCCGCGCAGGTCGGCGGGCACACCGATTGCCTCCACGCCCAGCCCGTGCAGCGCCTGCACCATGGCCTCCACGGCCTCTGGCGTGCGGCTGTTGATAACCAGGCGCATCCCCTCGCGCGCCAGGCGCAGCGCGATCCCCTGGCCGATGCCCCGGCTGGACCCGGTCACCACCGCCACCTGCCCGGCCAACTCGGGGTAGCGGGGTGTGATGGAGTGAAAGAGAGACTCGATATCGGGCATAGTTGCCTCCGGATGTAATCGGCAATAAGTAAACCGTAATAAGTAATGTCGCTATGGCGAAGCTTTCACTGCTTTTCATGATATCTGCCCAGCAAGAGACACGAAGCACTGAGCATGCTGGAATGGCAAGCTTACTTATTACGGTTTACTTATTACGACTTGGCTTCACGCATCACGCATCATTTTCGCCTCCTGCGTCCAACGGCGCCGGGTGAGGGGGATAAAGATGGTCAGAAAGACGCCCCAACCCAGCGCGAGCGACGGGCCCAGCCCGACGTAGGGCTGCAGCAGGCGGCAGGTGGCCATAAGGGGCACCAGGGTCAGCATCAGGTAGGGTATCTGCCGGCCCAGGGTCCACAGGCTGAGGCGCGATTCATAGGCAGCGACCACGCCGACCATTGGGAAAAGGGTCATAAAGCCCTGCAGGGTGTTCTTGATCAACACCAGCCCGATGATCACTCCCGCCACGATGGGCAACTTGATCCACGGCGGCAGCAGACTCTTGCTGCCGGGCTCGGCGCGCTCGGGGAGCAGCCGCAACAGGGCCAGCCCGAGGGCAAAAACGGCCACTGCGGCTGCCCAGAATGCGGCGCCGGCGCCGGGAATAATGGGGGCGAGCAGCGCGCCGAGCCCGCAATAGGCCAACGCCGCCAGGGCGATGGCCGGCACGATAGGCAGGCGCAGCCGAATGTGAAGCAGGCGCACGCCCTGCGTATAGAGCACGAGCAACACCAGCCCCAGCACATTGCTCGCCCCCACCGGCCGGCCGATGGCCAGGGTCGAGAGGGTGAACGGAATGGGCAGTGAAAAGATGGCCGCCTTCCAGCGCGGCTCGGGCAGGTAGGCCAGCAGTGTGGCCTGCCCCGAGACGATCACCACCAGCAGGATATCCCAGAGACCGAAATGCAACGCCATAGACTAGAAATAGCAGATACGGGTAGCGCTATCGACCGTCTTGCGCACCGTGCGCGCATCGACGCGCACCAGGTCGGCGCGCGCATTCGTGACCTCATCGGCATAGTCGCTGCGATAATAGGTCAGCTCCAGCTCGATGGGCGCGGCAAGACGCCAGGCCTTGAGCTGCTTCGCCCGACGCACCGCCTCAGCAGCGCCCTGCCGTATGAGGGCCTGCGCCTGCTCAGGGTGCAGGCAAGAGGCGCGGTTGCGGCCTAAGCCGCGCTTGACAGGCACAGTGACGATGCCTGGAAACTGGGCTTCGGCCTCGCGACAGGCCGCCTCATCGCCGGTGACCATGATCAGCGGCACACCAAAGGCGCCGGCGTGGGCCGTCTCCATGCCGATCTCACCCACAGGCTGGCCATTGATGCGGAAGCAGAACCAGGCGCTGGAGTTCATGGTGTGGTCGAGGAAGGCATTCAGGGTGCCCGCCATGGCGTGATGCCCGGTGAGGATCAGGCCGTCAAAACTCTCGTCGAGGGAGGGCAGGGGTGAGCCGCCGCCGGGGGTCTCGTAGCGGGCGCGCGGGTCCATCTTCTCGGTGAGAAAGTGGCCGCCGCCCCCATGCGTATCACAGGCCACGACCTCCGTGGCCCCGCCGTCAAAGGCGCCAGCGATGGCCGCATTCACATCGGCCATCAGCAGCTCGCGCCCCTGCTGATACTCGGGCTGGCCCGGTTGGGTCTGCGTGACCCGCCAGATGCCCGACGTGCCTTCCATGTCGCAGAGGAGATAGATCTTCATGGGTCGCCTCTCTTATCCATTGTAGGGCGGGATTCTATGCGTGAAGGCCATGGTATCACCTCTCTGGCGATGAGGGAACCGATCGAGAGCAGTATGTGCGCATTTCCTGACTGTGTCAAAGAGGCCTTGTATCGTTCCCCCCGCATGGAGAACGGTAAAGGGCCTTACCGGGTCAGCCTCTCCACCAGCAGGTCCTCAAAGGCCAGCAGGTCCTTCCACTCCGTGGCGCAGTTGATCTGTTTGGCGCGGTCGTCGAGCACGGTAAAGCCCTCATCGGTGACGCGCACGCCCAGGCGCTCGATCGTCAACAGGTCCTGCGCCATCGCCAGGTAGACGGCCACGGTGTCGAAGAGCACTGAACTCTCCTGCTCGGCCACCTCCTTGTACCCCGCCCAGGTGCGATAGTTCTCGATAAGCGCCTGCGCCAGGGGCCGCTTGCAGTCGCGCACGCGGGCGTACTTGTCGCCGCGCAGGCGCACCAGGCCGCAGGTATCCAATGGGGTGATGGTCATCTCCCAGGGGGCGGTAAAGACCTGCTGGCACGACTGGGGGTAGCGCTTGACATTGTACTCGGCCGCAATCTGCGGGCTGCCATCATAGCCGCGGCGGATGGAGCCGTGCATGCCCACAAAGCGAGCACGGGCGGCAATGCGGGGCTCGCGGGCGAGGGCCGCCGAGATGTTGGGCACCGGGCCAATGCTGATCAGGGTAACGGGATCGCTGGAATCCATGATCGTATCGATCAGGGCGCCCACGCCATCGTGGTGCACCGGGCCAGGGTATTGCGCCAGGTCATAATCCTTCACCCAGGGCTCCTGTGGGCCCCTTTGCTGGCTGAGCTGCAGGCCGACGCCGATGGGGATATCGGTACGGCCGGCGATCTGCAGTATCTTGGCCACAATCCGGGCACGGTAGACGGTGTCGTCGGTATCGGTGACGATCAGACGCACGTCGAGCTCAGGCGAGTTGAGCATCATTACCAGCGCCCAGGTATCGTCGATGTCGGTGCCAATGTCAGTATCGAGAATGACGGGGATGGGTTTGCCGGCTGCGGCAGCTTTGGTTACCATCGAACACTCTCCTTTAGGTTGTTGGGTGCCGGAGCAGGGAATACCTAACCACAAAGACACCATATACAGCCGACACGGGTCGCACGCGGAGCCGCGGAGGGCACGGAGGGGGAACGCGATCGAGCCAGACTTCGGAAGCCTTCCAGATCATCAACGTTTATGTACGTTCATCTGCGGTTCCATACCGCCCTCCGCGTTCTCCGCGTCTCCGCGTGCGACCCGTTCTCAGATCATTTCGCGAACTCGCCCGGATGGCGGCGCTTGAGCTCGGGGATGGCCCAGGCGCGATCGGTCTGCGCCAGGCGCTCGCAATACTGCCGCAGCATGCCACGGGCGTGCAGAGGGCCGCCCTCGCGTATGACCGTCCAGAGCGGATCCGCCTCGTAGGGCATGGAGGCCATCATGTCGTCATGCCAGTCGGCCAGGCAGTGCGCCGCCTGCCAGCAGACCTCCGGGCGCTCGGCAGCCAGGTCGTGCTCTTCGTGCGGGTCGTCGTCGAGGTTATAGAGCATCTCACGGGGGAAGAGGTGAAAGCCATCATGCAGGGTGCGCATATACAGCCAGGGCCCCAGGCGCACGCTGCGCTGACACACATGGGCGCACTGGCTCAACACCAGGAACTCTCGCCCGCAGGGCTCGCCCCTCAGAGCAGGGGCATAGCTCTGGCCGTCCCAACGGGGAGCCGGTTCGCGCCCCAGCAGTTCGGCCAGAGTCGGCGCAAGGTCCAGGTTATAGTGCAACCCCTCATCCACCTGGCCAGCCGGCATACCCGGCCAGCGGATGATCATGGGGATGTGGCCGGTGCCTTGATCGGCCGTGGCATGCTCGCCGTAGATGCCCAGCTCGCCCAGGTTCTCACCGTGATCGGAGCTGATGATAATGGCCAGGTCATCGAGCACGCCCTGCGCAGCCAGCGCCTCGAAGAGGCGCCCGATGTGCTCATCCATATAGCGGATGCCGCAATCATAGCCATCGATCATGCGGCGCACATCGTCCATATTGCGCAACTCGCCCGGGTAGCGCGGATAACGGGGGTTGGTGTTGCTGTCCCACATGTTCAGCTCACGCGCCGAGTGCGGGCCGGGCATGTTGCGGTGTCGTGCCAGGGTTTCCTCATTGAGCCAGGCAGGCAGGGGCTCACCGGCAAAGGGGTTACCGAATGCAGCCGGCGCCCGGTAGGGCGTGTGGGGGTCCCAATAGTTCACATGCAGGAACCAGTTGTCCTCGCGCGCGTGCCGCTCGATCCAATCCAGGGCTGTGGGCGTGATCTCCTCCGCCGATTCCATCCCACCCCGGCCCGTGTTGTACGCCTCGGAAAAGCCGGCATAGAACCACCAGGCGCTATGGCGCTCGCCGAAGGGGCTCACGGTGACGGTCTTGAGCCCGGCGGCGCGCAGCAGGGCGGGCAGGCTCTCGTGGCCCAGGCGCTCACGAAAGCCGCGGGGTGCGCCCTCCAGGCGCATATCGGCAGCCGTGCCGCCATGCCCGACGACACCGGTGTGGATGCCGAAACGGCCCGAGAACAACGCAGCCCGGGAAGGCAGGCAGGGCGCGTCGGAACAGTAATAGTTCCGGCAGATCGTCCCCTGCCGGGCAATAGCATCGATATTCGGTGAGGTGTTCCGCACATAGCCGTAACAGCCGAGGTGGTCAGCGCGGAGGGTATCCAGGTCCAGGAACAGCAATCTCATAGCGCATTCTCCCTTCAGGATGCGGTTGACCGCCCGGCCACGGCGAGGGCCTTTCTTTTCGCCGCCCGCCGCAGCCGGTAGGTCAGCGCCGCGCAGGTAAACAGGAAGGCCGATTCCAGCAGCAGCACCGGCGGAATGCCCACTTGCTGGGCGAGGGCGCCACCGATCATGGGCGCCAAAAAGATGACCACATTGGCCAGGACCGTGTTCACAGCCACATAGCGTGGTCGCTCATCGGGCGGCATGACGTCCAGCAGCCATTCGAAGAGGCTGACATCGATGCCCGGGCTGGAAAAACCGCCCAGGAAAGCGCAGAAGAACAGGATCCAGCGGGTCGACGCGGTAGCGTGGGCGGCCACAAGCACGTTTACACCCAGACTCACGGTGACGACTGCGAACACCACAGTATAGTGGCGGCGGCTGGCGACGCGCCCCCAGCAATAGTAGCCAAGCATCACGGCGACATTCTCGATGGTCGCCCGCCAGCCGATCCAGGCATCGCTCGCCTGCATGTTGCGCACCCAGAAGAGGCTCCAGAGGCCAACGGGCAGGTTGAGGCCGATGCGCATGACAAAGGTGACCATTGAAAGATCCCGGAAGCCCCGGTTCACGACCAGCGGCTGCAGGATCTCCGCTGGCCGGGTCAACTGCGCCAGCGGGCTCTCTCGCACCGGCGCCGGCTCGCGGTCCGGCACCTCGATGCGCGAGTAACACCAGATGTTGGCCATGCCAGACAGGAAGGAGATCAAAAAGACGATCTGGTAGTTGAGCGGGAAGGGCAGGGCCTGCAGCAACTGGCCAAAGCCGGCCACGCTGATCGCCGAAACGAGCCCCGTCAGGGCCCAGCGCACGCCGTTGACCATGGGGCGCCGCCGGGGCGAGATGGCCTCGCCGACCACGTCGTACCAGACGGAATTGGCAATCGTACTGGGGATGGCCGAGAGGGCCCAGATGATGACGACCAGCGCTGGCACGAGAGCGGGCTGGAGCAGGGCCACGAGGGCCACCGCCAGGTAACAGAAGCGCAGGACATAGAACCAGAGGGCGCTCACAGCAACGATCCTGCGCCAGCGGGTGGCGATGACGCCGGCGGGCAGGGCCAGGAAGATGGTGATCAGCGCCGGCAGGGAGGTCAGCAGGCTGATCGTCACACCCGACGCACCGAGCCGCGCCAGGAAAACGGGCAGAAAGGTGATAATACCCCCGGTTGCCACCCCGACGATCCCGGTCATAAGCAGCAACCAGTAGATATTGCGATCCTCAACTGTCGCCGGGCGGGCGCGCAGCCTTCTGAGAGTGCCCGAAACGTAGCTCAGCATGGAGTCTCAACTCTGTATAATGTGGTATCAACCTCGAGCCCCCATTGTACACCATTTGCGCGCCAGGCGTTATTCATGCCTTTTCATATTGTCATTCGCCGATATCTCCTGCCTGAGCTTATGATACTGCGCGCGCCACGCTGCCCCGGACGCGCGGCTTGACCTTCCATAGGGCAGCCAGGGCAGCGGTCGCGAAAAAGAAGGCGCCGCCCGCAGCGATCACGGCCGGGATGCCGGTGCGCTCGGCCAGGGTGGCGCCGGCGATGGGCGCCAGAAAGGCCACGGTGTTGGCCAGGGCGGTGTTCATGGCCACATAGCGCGGCCGCAGATCGGGCGGCATAACAGCGATCAGCCCTTCGAACAGGCTCACGTCGATGCCAGACGCGAAAAAGCCGCTCAGGGGGGCCAGGCACAGGAGCAGCCAACGCACGTCGCGCGTCACCAGGCTGGTCGCCACACACACGCCACCCAACACCATGCTGACGATAATCAGCATGCGTGTGTGGCCAGTGCGGTCGGCGACGCGCCCCCAAAAGTAGTAGCCGGCTGTGAGAGCCAGGCTCTCAATGGTCGCCCGCCAGCCGATCCAGGCATCCGACGCCTGGAGGTTGCGCACGTAAAAGATGCTCCATAATCCCGAAGCCAGGTAGATCGCTACCCGGAGCAGAAAGGTGATGCCCGAATAGGCCACAAACCCACCCCCGGCAGTCAGAGGCTCCACAAGCTCGGCCAGGCGCTGCCGCCAGGGGGTGCTTGGCGGCTGCAGCTGGGGCTCGTGGAGAGGGATTTCGAGCCGCGCATAGAACCCGGTGCTGAGCATGCCGGCGATGAATGAGAGGATGAAGACCAGCAAATAGTTGTAAGGGGTGGGGAAAAGCTCGAGCAGCTGTCCAAAGCCGGCGACGCTCACGGCGTTGAGTAAGCCCAGAAGCGCCCAACGCATGCCGTTGACCATGGGGCGGCGCCGGGGCGAGACCGACTCGGCCAGGATATCATAGAAGACCGTGTTTCCCAGAGTGGAAGGGATAGCCGAGAGGCCCCAGATGGCGACAATGAGCCAGGGCGCAACCTGTGGGCTGAGAAACCCCGCCGCGCCCACAGCCAGGTAGCAGAAGCGTAGCGCCCAGAAACACCGTGCGCTCACCTGCACCATATCGCGCCAGCGGCAGGCAATCGCGCCTGCCGGCAGCGCCAGGATAATGGTCACCAGCGCCGGCAGCGCAGTGAGCAGACTCACCGTCACCGGCGAAGCCCCCAGCCGGGCCAGGAAAATGGGCAGGAATGTGACAATGCCGCCGTTGACGACCCCGATCAGGGCGGTCTGGGCCATCAGGTAGCGGATATTGCGGTCCTCACGGGTGGCTGGCTGCGCGCGCAGCCTCCACCAGGCGCCAATGATTCGAGTCAGCATGGGATCGCTTTGACCTCCGGGGGGTACCAGTGCCTGCGGTGATAAAAGACACGCTGCTCACTTCTCATGACATCTGCGGACGTCATCCGCAGTTTTACATGGCCTGCAGGCCATGGCGCACTCAGCAGCACAACTGTCGTAGTGGCGGGCTGTAGCCGCTCAAGCGGGTTGGTCAGGCTCGTCACTTGCAGCAGCGCCGCGCAACGCCTTGTATGCTCGAGAGGGTTGAGCGGCTAGAGCCCGCCACTACGAGGGCCTCCGCCAAGCGGCGCGGTGTGCAGCCATTGCTGTGGATGGCAGCTATGGCGAGCATCGCACAACGAGGGATCCGGCCTCGCCCCTAAAACCAAGGTTCTGAGCAACTGTCTCTGCGCTATGGCAACAATCCGCCCCCAAGCCGGATTCACCATGTTGCAATGGCGGCTGCTCAGAAGCTGGGCTGCCCGAGAGGAGCGCCGCCTGCCAGGCGGCCAGGGCCGGCCAAGGTTCTGAGCGCTGACAGGACTTAGCCCTCCCAAGGCAGCCACTCAGGGCAGACTCTTCGCCCTCCTCAACATGGTGCGTCGACGAGGGACGGCCAGTGCGCTGGCGGCGCCCAGCACGCCGATCAGCGCATAGCCCAGCTGATCGGCGCTGAGCCCGGCCCAGACGACGCTGCGCTGTTCAGCGCCCCACAAGAGCGCACAGATACCCCAGCCAGTGAGCAGGCCGAAACAGGCCACGCGCGCCCAGTCGGAGCGCAGCTGCCAGGAGATAAGCGCCCAGGCGCCCAGGCACAGAACTGCGGCCAGGTATTGGAGGGGAAAACGGGGAAGCGCCTGCCCATAGAGGTCGCGCATAACCGGCGCCCACCAGGGCCGCGGCACCACAGCCAACCCCGCCTGAGCGCCATGCGCCGCGGCGCCGAGCCAGCCCATGGCCTGAGCCAGGGCTGCTCCGGGCGCCGCGGCGCCCAGAAATTCCCCAAATGATCGCCCGTGCCAGGCGGCCAGAATGGCCAGCCCGCCCGCCCCCGCCAAAATGCCCCCCGGCAGCGAGAGCCCGTCACCCCAGGGCTGGGCCAAATGGCCAACCTGGCCAGGCACGGCCAACCAGGTCTCCAGCACATAGGCCGCCCGCCCGCCCAGCACCCCGGGCACGACCGCCCAGGCGAGCATCTCGAGCACCCGCAGGCGCCCCCATCCCCGACGCCAGCCCTCACGAGCCAGCAGGAGCACGGCCGTGAGCAGGCCCAGGTACACCAGCACGGTGTAGGTAAAGACAGGCTCTGCACCCAGGCGGAAGGCGACCTGCGGCATCAGTGTTGCAGCCCCTCAACCACGCGCGCATACTTGTCGGCCAGGTCCTGCGCCTGCGGGCCGGAGGTCGACTCGGCATAGATGCGGAAAAAGGGCTCGTCGGGGTCCGGCAATACCAGCACCCATTCGCGCCCCAGGTCCACGCGCGTGCCGTCGAGCTGCGCTTCGCGCCGCGGCTTGTACTGCTCGTTGAGGAGGCGCATCACGGTACCCTTGTACTCCCATGGGCACGACACGCGCCGCTCGGCTACATAGTAGGGCGGCAGTTCGGCCACCACCTGCGACAGGGTCACATTCTGCGACACCAGGAACCCGATCAACTTGGCCAGGGCATAGATGCCGTCGGCGCCCGGATGGAACTCGGGGAAGATGATGTTGCCCCGCCCGTCACCGGCCAGCACCACATGGCCGCGGCTGGCCGTCGTCATCACATCATGCAGATCCACCCGCGTGCGCTCTACCGTCCCATTATAGCGAGAGGCGATCTCCTCAAAGATGGTCGGCATGTTCACCGGCACGGCGATCGTGCCGCCGCCGTTCGCCTTGAGCGCCAGCGCCGACATGGCTGCCAGGGTGGTGATGGGCGGCATCACATGACCCCGATCATCGATCAGGAAGAGCATCTCGCCGCCCACATCGAGACGCACGCCCAGGCGCGCCTGCACCGCCTGCGAGATCACCGCCAACTGCTGCAGCGAGCGGTCGAACTCCTCCTGGGGGATCGACATGCGTGTCTCGTCGATGGTGGCATTGAGCGCCACCACCTGGCACTGCAGATCGCTCAGGATCTGCGGCAACACCAGCGCCGTCGGCGCGTTGGCATAGTCAACCACAATCGGCATCCGCGCCGCCCGGATCGCCTCCACATCCAGATGGGCCATCAAGTCGGGCGTATAGCGCTCGATGACGCCAGGGGCGTAGTTGATGGCGCCGATCTCATCCAGGTAGACGCGCCGGAAATCCTCGCGGAAGAACACGCGCTCGATGTCGCGCTCGGCCGCTTTGCTCAGGGCGAGGCCCTTGCCATCCATAAAGCGGATATCGACCACCCGGTTATCGTGGGGCGAGAGCCGCACGTGCACGCCGCCCGCCGCATCCTCAAGGCGCGTGTAATAGCGCGCTACCGGGATGGGCACGCTGCGCAGGTCCAGCACATTGATCCCCGCCGAAGGCAGGCCGGCAATGATAGCGCGTTTGATCATGCGTGGGCTGCGGTGCGGATCGCGGTTGATGGTGACGGTCGAGCCCTTGGGCAGGCTCGCGCCAAAAGCGGCCCCCAGCTTGGTGGCAAACTCGGGCGTCATATCCACATTGACCTGCCCGGTGACGCCAAAGCGCCCAAACAGCGCCCGCCGCCCCTGCGAGCCCCAAATCAGGCTCGCCTTGACCGTGGCCCCCGACTCGATCTCTTTCTCCGGCCAGATCTTGACATTGGGGTGAATCACCGCGCCTGCGCCGACGATAGAGCCATCGCCGATCACCGCGCCGTCAAACACCACTGTCTTGCTCTTCAGGCTGCACTGCCGGCCCACGATGGCGCCGCGCAGTTCAACCCCTTCACCCACATACGAATTGCGCCAGACGATGCTGCGATCCACATGCGCCCGGTTATCGACCACCGTATAATTGCGGATCACGGTAGGCCCGTGCACGACCACGCCACCCTTGATCTTGGCCCCATAGCCGAGAAAGACCGGCCCATAGAGTTGGGCGTCGGGCGCAATCTCGACTTCATCCTCGCACCAGATGCTGCCGCCGATGTGATGCCCCAGGGGCTCCAGGTGTACCCGGCCCTCGAGCATATCTACCGTCGCCCGCATATACTCCTGCAGGTTACCAATGTCGCACCAGTAGCCGCTGGCTACATAGCCGTACAACGGGTCGCCATGCTTGAGCATGAGCGGGAAGAGATCCTTCGAAAAGTCGAAAACAGCCCCGGGCTCGAAATAGTCGAGCACCTGAGGCTCCAAGACATAAATGCCGGTATTGACCGTATCAGATATGATCTCGCCCCAGCTCGGCTTCTCCAGAAATTGCTGCACCTTCCCCTGGCCGTCAAGGACGATCACCCCATACTCCAGCGGGTTCGCCACCCGGTAGAGGGTCAATGTAGCCATTGCCTCACGGGCCCTGTGCTGTGCAATGATCTCCGACAAGTCAAAGTCGGTCAATGCATCGCCGCTGATGACCAGGAATGTCTCATCGAGCAATTCCTGAGCGTTCTTGACGCTGCCCGCCGTGCCCAATGGAGTCTCCTCCACCGAGTACTGGATATTCATGCCCAGGTTATGGCCATCTCCAAAGTTATCCTGGATATCTTCGGCCATATACTGGAGGGTCACAATGACGTCGGTAATGCCATGACGCTTGAGCAGGTCGAGGATGTGAGCCATGACCGGCTTGTTGACAATCGGTACCATCGGCTTGGGCCGGCTGATGGTCAGCGGGCGCAGTCGCGACCCGGCGCCGCCAGCCATGACGACTGCCTTCATCCTTCGCTACCCCTTTCGACAAAAGAGCTATCAGCTATTAGCTATCAGCTTTCAGATGCCGATTGCGGAGTGCATCCTCGATCTGTCTGGGCTATGGCAGCGCAACACTGAAGAGCACGGGGAAACTGATAGCTAGTCGCTGGGACAATGATACCACAAAGGACTGGCGAAGTAAACCCTTCTACCAGGTAGAGAAATGGACCAGGTAGAAATGGCGTTGGGGGCTGGCAGGACTACCAGGGAGAAGTACCGATATCCTGCCCTGCTGGCCGGAAATATCACCGCACAAGACACGGCTTGGCGCCCGCGCACCGGGGCGGGCCAATGACGCTGGGGAGGCATTGTGACCCTGCACGGCGGCAGCATTGTAGCCGAGTTCCCCGAGGATGGGAGGACGCGCTTTGTCATCACCCTGCCGCGCAAGCCGGGTGTGTAGAACACAAATCTCCCGGAGGTTCTGAACCCGGGAGGTTGAGAACGCTGAGTATTGTAGTTGCGGCTTGAGGCGCTCGTCCTGGCGCCTCGGCATGGCAAGACGCTGAGACGAGCGGCTCAAGCCGCAACCACAATACCAGATGAGTGAGGAAACTACCGCACCGTCAACGCTCCGCCCAGGCTCTCGCCCTTGAGCTCAGGCTGATAGTAGGCATAGGCATCGGAGGTCACGGCCTGCGCGCGCACGGGGTAGAGCGCCCGCGCCTGGAAGCTAAAGGCGATCTGCTCGTTGGGCGCCAGGTCCTCGATGTAGAACACTACCTTGCGCCCGGCGATCTCATAGCGCTTGATCTTGGCATTCTTCTGCACCGCCTGCTGCACCGTGCTCTCCTCGGCGCTGAACCCGGTGGGCACCGCCACATCCACCACCACCATGCCGGCCTGCATCGGCTTGGGCGGGGTAAAGCGCACGCTGGCCGTGATAGCGATCAGGTCGTTGACGGCCACCTGCTGCGTGCCGTACTGCACATCGAGCTGGAAGGCGGAATTCTGCTTCGCCTTGGGCTCGGGCACGTTGTAGCGGCGCACGGCCTGCAACACCACCTGCCCCTTGCCCTGCACGCTCACGCTGACCTGCCCGCCCACGGGCGCATCCACGGTCTGCAGCACATCCACGTTCTCGGGCGAGACGCGCAGCTCTTTCTGCCAGCTCCCGGAGCGCAAGGTGACGGTGGCATCCACATCAGCCTTGTTACCGGCGGCAAAGCGGGTCAGCGCCTGCAGCCCCACCACCGTATCCTGCGTGGAGCCATAGCCGCCATAGGCGTTCCGCTGCGACACGAGCCAGCGGGCCGCGCGCGAGGCGTTCATGCGGTCGCCGTGCTCGGTCAGCGCCAGCAGGGCATAGCCGGTCGTCTCGATGGTCGCGCTGCGGTTGGAGGGCGGGAGCACCGGCGCTGCTTCACCGCCATTCGCCTGCGGCAGGGGCTCGGGCCGGATCTCATCGCCCCAGTAGAGGCCGCCATCGGCCTCGTGTGCCGCCTTGAGCAGGCGGTCGTAAGCCTGGGCCGCGGCCGGGCTCTTGGCCAGCTCCAGGGCATAGGCCGAGAGGGCCAGGGTATAGACATCGTCGCCGGGCTTGAGCGCGCCCTCGACGTAGTGGATGGCGCGGCCCGCGGCCTCCGTCTCGCCAGCTTCGCGCAATGCGATGGCCACATAGGCCGTGAGGGCCGTCTTGCCCTTGAGCCCGCCCAGCATGTCCTCATGATGGATGAACCCGACGGGGTCAAAAGAGCCGTCCGCATTCTGATGCTGGATGATCCAGGCCTTGGCGCCGTCGAGCACGGCCGGGTCGATGTACATCAGGCTCTTCGCCTGGGCAAAGGTCTTGAGCACAAAGGCCGTCAGCCACAGGCTGCCCTGCTCATCCTGATCGCCAAAGGCGGAGAAGGAGGCATCGGCGCGGCGGTAGATCAGCTCGCGCTGATAGCCCGTGGTCATCAGGCTCTCGGCCTTGGCCATGACCTCCGGCTTCATCTGGTTCGTCTCGCGCAGGTACTGGGTCACAAAGACGTTGGGGGCAAAGAGGATCATGTTCTGCTCACCGCAGCCAAAGGGCATCCGCAGCAGCCCCTCCAGCCCGTCCATGGCCTGGGTCAGATAGCTGCCGGTGACGCCGATATAAGCGCGCGGCGAGCCCTCGATGACCCCCTGCGGGATGGTGAGATCGATCGTCTGGCTCTTGCCGGCGGCGACCACCAGGTTATCCACTGCCTCGCGCGCCACACCCTCGGGCTCCACGATCAGGTCCTTGACAATGGCGTCGGCATCCGAGTGGGAACGGGCCGTCACTTTGACCTGGTGCGTGCCCAGCCCCTGCGGGCGGATGGTGAACTGAGCGCCGGCCACATCGTTGGCGCCGACGGTTACCGTCTGCGTGGCCGGGCCGGTGAGGTCGAACCAGTCCGCGCCCGCCAGCTCAACGGTAAAGTCCTGCGGGCTGTCGGTATAGTTATAGAGCGCCACCTGCACCGGGAACTGCTCGCCGCGGATAGCCGAGTAGGGCAGGTCCACCTGCACGAAGAAAGGCTGCAGCACGCGCAGCTGCGATTCGGAGATCCCCAGCCCCTTGTCCTTGGAGAGCGCCACGGCGCGCAGCATCCAGGTGGTGATGCTATCGGGCGCGGTGGCCGGAAGCGTGGCCTTGCCCGACGGGTCCGTATCCACGGTGGACCACAGCCAGGTCTCGGGGAAGAACTGGCGCACGCGCTGCACCTCAGCCAGGCTGCCGCCCTCGTCATTGGCATGCGCGGGTGCCGCGGCCTGGGGCGCCGCCATCTCGACCTCGGGCGCGGCCCCTGCTACTGCCACGTCGCCGCGCAGCACCTCGAACTTGGGCTGCGGCAGCTGGTATTCCTGGCCCTGGGGCACTTGCTGGTTCGAGAGCACCACCACCCCGGCCTCGGCAAAGACCTGGCTGGCGCCGTAGGTGGTGATCTTGGTCAGGGGCTCTGCCTGGTGCAGCTCGGCCTGCGGCTGCATGTAGAGCTGCTCCAGCTGATCGAACACCTGCTGCAGGTTCAGCCGGTTCTCGGCCAGGATAAAGACCGAGCGGTCCACCGCCGCCAGGCCCACGCGGGCGGGGCCATCGGTCTGCACGCTCACCGTGACGGGCGCGCCCGGGCGCACCTCCGGCTGATCAAAGCCGGCCTGCACGGCCAACGGATAGTCGCCGGTCACGTCGAACGGCAAAAAGTCGGCGGCGACCTCGTTGTTGGGCAGGATCTGGTAGACGAGCAGCCGCGCGCTGGGCGCCATGGCCGGCGTGAGGGTCAGGGTGATATCAGGCGAGTCGGAGACGCCGGAAAAGACGACCCTGCCCCGCGCCAATACCTCATAGTAGAAATGGCGCGCCTCTTGCGTGGCATTGACGTGGAAGCGGGCCGTGCCCCCCACTTTCAGGTCGCCCTGGCTCGTCTGCTCCAGGTTGATAAAGGAACCGGTGGGGGAATAGCCGGCGGTCATGACCAGCGAAGTATAGGCCTC
>DAOTVS010000082.1:0-27630 GCA_034436375.1 Anaerolineae bacterium
CGGGGTGGGGTCAGCCATGAGCTTCTTGACGCCCTGCTCCACATCCACCAGCGTCGTCGGCACCACGCGGATGCCCCAGCGCTCCATCAACTCACCCTCGTTGACCATTACCGTCCAAAAGGCCGAGGGGCGCGTGTCGACCTGCCCCACCCGCGCCCCCAGGAAAGCGTTGGCCGCCGCGGCCGCGCCCAGGAAGGCCTTAAAGCCGCGCTCAAACTCGGGGCTATCGACCGTCGAGTTAATCACGTAGGTAAAGGGCACCCCCATGCGCCGCAGCACCTTGCTGGTGGCAAACAGGCCACACTGGGTATCGCGCGTGCGGGTGCCGTCGGCCAGCGGCGCATCGTCGCGCGGCCCCCAGAGGAGAAACGGCTTGCCGATGGCCCGGGCCAGCAGCCCGACTGCCCCCTCGGTGCCGAAATTGCAGTGCGGCGCAAAGACCGCATCGACCCCCTCGGCAAGGAAGCGCTGCGCCACCCGGGGTGCATCCAGCTCATCGTAGAGCAGCCCCTCATCGTTCAGCCAATCCAGGTTGATAAAGCGCACGCCCCATGATTGCAGCCTGGTCTCGATCAGCTTTTTATAGCGCCCCGCCTCTTCCTTGCTGAACACATTGCGCCGGGTCGGCGCCAGACCGATAAGCAACTCCTTCTTGCCCATGGAAACCTCCCTGTCTGATGGTTGGCGGCCATCGCTGGTGCCGGTGTGAGACTGCGTTCAGTATGGCCACAGAGGGCAAAAACACCAAATGGGGAGGGAGTGTTCGTTTGCCATCCTCCGGGCGCCACTTTTATGGCTTACTGCTTTTGTGGTAAAGTATGGCGGCGCCATAAGAGTACCCTGTCTGAAGAAAGTGATCAACGTGACGAATATCCCTACGGTGCCCTCTGGCCCTGTGCGGATCACCCGCCTGATCAGCGGCGGCAATGATCAGATCGCGCTGAACGTGCGCTACACGCTGGAGAACCAACTCTGAGCCCGGCAGCCTGCCGGAGGAGCAAAGAACATGGGCAAGCGAGTCGCGCCGGTAGGCGGCGCGCCGAGCGGCTGGATGTCGATGTCAATGAGACTTTTGCGGGCCAACGCGCCCTGCCCGCCGCCATTCCGGGCGGCGCCGGGAGAGTAGAGATGGCACAGACGGTCGATCGCTCAGAACGGGCAACGCCCGATGCTCGCTGCGCAGTGCGGCACACGAACATGACATATACCTTCCCTTCCTACCCCACTCGTGAGGGTTGGGAGGCGCGGGCGGAGCATCTGCGACGGCGCATCCTGACGAGCGCAGGGCTTTGGCCCCTGCCCGATAAGGGCCCGCTTTCTCCCCGGGTCACCGGCCACACCGAGCGCGCCGATTACACCATCGACAATGTCTATTTCGAGAGCTGGCCCGGCTTTTTTGTCACGGGCAACCTCTACCGACCGCGGAGCAAAGCGGGGCCCTTTCCCGGGGTACTCTGCCCACACGGTCACTGGAAGCAGGGCCGACTGGCGAACGAGGAGATGGGCTCGATCCCCGGCCGCTGCATCAGCCTGGCCCGGCAGGGCTATGTGGCCTTTTCTTATGACATGATCGGCTACAACGATTCGGGCCTGCAAGTGCAACACAAGGTAGAGGACGATGAACGGACGGGCTTCTTCGATAATCCCCGTGGCTACCTGTGGGGCGTGAATCTCCTCGGCCTGCAGCTCTGGAACAGCATCCGCGTGGTCGATTACCTGGCATCGTTGCCGGAGGTCGACGCCCAGCGCATCGGCTGCACGGGCGAGTCGGGTGGGGGGACGCAGACCTTCCTGCTCTCCGCGGTTGAGCCGCGCATCCGGGTTGCGGCGCCGGTCAACATGATCTCAGCGCATTACCAGGGCGGTTGCCTGTGCGAGAATGCACCCAACCTGCGTCTGGATACGTTCAACGTCGAGATCGGCGCCCTGATGGCCCCCCGGCCCCTTTTCCTGGTCTCAGCCACGGGAGACTGGACCTGCAACACACCTGCCGTCGAGTACCCCGCCATCCGTTCCATCTATGAGCTCTACGATGCGACGGATCGGGTAGCCACGCATCAGGTCGATGCCGAGCACAATTATAACCGCGAGAGCCGCGAGGCCGTCTATGGCTGGTTCGGCAAGTGGCTGCTGGGCAACGAGAGCGCTACGCCGGTCAAGGAGCAGCCCTTCACCGTCGAGCCTGCCGAGCGCCTGCTCGTCTTTCCCAACGGCAAGCTTCCGCCCCATGCGGTGAACGGGCCGCAATTGGTCGATGAGGTCATCCACGCCGCGCAGGAGCAGATTCGCTCTCTGCGGCCTGCCGATAGCGCCGGCCTGCAGGCCTATGGTGCGCTGATGGGCGTCTCCTACCGCTATGCGCTGAACGCCGGGCAGCCGCCCGCCTGTGAGCTGCAGGTCGAAGCAACAGGCAGCGAGGAACGGGTGAGCTACCGGCTGGAGCGGCTCACCCTCAGCCGGCGTGGGTCAGGCGATCGCATCCCGGCCCTGCTCTTTGTGCCGGCCAGGCCCAGGGGCGGCGCGCTGCTTGTGCACCCGCAGGGCAAAGCGGCCCTCATGGCGGGTGACGGGCCGGGCGTGCTCATCGCGGGGCTGCTGGCGCAGGGCATCATGGCCCTGGCCATTGACGTCTGGGGCGCGGGCGAGCTGGCGGCGCTGGAGCGGGATACAGGCCAAGACCATTTCCTGACCTTTAACCGCAGCGATGGCGCCCTGCGCGTGCAGGATATCCTGACGGCGCTGGGCTACCTGGCGACGCACACCCCCACCGTCCATCTCGTGGGCTTTGAAGTGGCCGGGCTGTGGTGCCTGTTGGCCCGCGCTCTGGCGCAGGGCGTATCGCACACCATCGTCGATGCGGCGCAATTCGACTGTGAGAACGACGAGGCCTGGGCAGCGCAGCTCTACATCCCAGGCATCCGCCGCGCGGGGGATTTCCGCACTGCCGCGGCCCTCATCGCTCCCGGCCGGCTGACCGTGCACAACGCAGCCGCGAGCTTCCCGACGGCGTGGTGTCGACAGGTGTATGGGGCAGCCGGGGCGCCCGAGGCACTGCGCATCGAGCCGGGCCCGTTGAGCAGCGAGGCCATCGCATCCTGCCTTGCCGGGCGGGGCTAGGACGTTATCGTGAGTCGGCCACGGGCTGCTTGGGCAGATGCTCAGCCACCCACTCAATATCCAGTTGCTGCAGCTTGGGCAGGGTCGGCACACCAGTCTCGGGGTCCCAGCCCATCATGCCATAGAATATGCTCAGGGCCTCCTGCAGGGCCTCGGGCGTAACCGGCCTCTCGTTGATCGAGCCACTCTTGAACGGCTCAGAAACACGCACAGGCAGCCTGTCATCGGCGCGGCTCAGGCCCTCGCGCAGGTTAAAGGCGCGCGCCATGGCCAGGCTGCGCTGCAGGGCAAGGTGAAGCTCATAGGTGCTGGTTTCCCAGCCCGTGATCGCCGTGACGAGGTCGACTTTTTGCTCATTGGTCCAGGGGATAAACTGGCATTGCCCCAGATGGTTGCTGAGCCAGGACCATGTCGCCATCTGCATGTAGGCGCGCACCTTGTCGGCGTTCAACTCGTTCTGCGGCACCGAGACATAGACGCCGAAAGACTGTAGCTCTTTGCCAACAGGGCTCTTCTCCTGGCCCCCATCCCAGTAATTGTGCATGTGGTCGGCACCGGTTGGCGAGACTGCATAGCCCAGCGCCTGGCCGTGGCGGTTGCGGCACTCGTGCATGGGAAAAGGTTGGCCCTTCACTTCCAGGGTGAACCGGTCAGCGCCGCGCCCGATCTTGGCGGCAGCGATGCGCGGCCCCTCGGCCAAGAGGTCGCCCAGTCCCTCGCGCTCGGCAATGCGGCGAGTCAGCTCAACCATGGCAGGGCCGTTGCCAAAATGCAGATCGAGCCCACCCGTATCCTGCTGTGTGAGTAAGCCCGCCTCGTAGCACTCCATAGCGAAGGAGACCATCATCCCGGTCGAGATCGTGTCGAGGCCATAGGCGTTGCAGATCTGATTCGCTTTGCTGATGGCCCGCAGGTCATCGACGCCGCAGTTCGAGCCAAAGGCGCCAATGGTCTCATACTCGGGTCCCCCATACGCCGGATCGACCTGGTACTCGGCGTCATCGACCTTGACCACACGCTTGCAGTGGATGGGGCAGGCATAGCAGCTGCCGCGATCGACGAGAATGGTGGCGGCCATGGTTTGGCCAGAGATCTTGTCATAGCCTGCAAAGCGCCCATCCTGGAAGTTGCGCGTGGGCAGAGCGCCGAAATCCTGCAGGTCTGGAATGCCGCCGGCCGTGCCATAGTCGTGCGAGTCCTGTGACTTTTCAGCCCAGTGCTCACGCATCCACTGGCTGAGCGCTTTCAGGCGCTCAGGGTCGGCGATGGGAACCTGCACCTTGCCGCGGGCCGCCACCGCCTTGAGGTTCTTTGAGCCCATCACGGCGCCGAGCCCCGTGCGGCCGGCTGCATGCTTGACGTCATTGATGACGCAGGCCAGGCGTGACAGCTTCTCGCCGGCC
The DNA here is from genome assembly GCA_034436375.1 of Anaerolineae bacterium. GTDB lineage: Bacteria > Chloroflexota > Anaerolineae > SpSt-313 > SpSt-313 > DAOTVS01. Next base: position 4,521 of record DAOTVS010000082.1, read on the forward strand.
GGGCCGATCATGGCCAGGCGCACGTGGCTATCGCCTAGCTCAGCACGCACGGCATTCTGGCAGGCCAGGGTATCCAGTCCCCAAAGGTGGCCGGCAGGCCGGACCTCCACATTTCCATCATGGATCCAGAGGTAGACGGGATCGGGCGCCTTGCCGTACACGATAAGGGCGTCCAAGCCGGCCAGCCGCAACTCGGCGCCGAAAAAGCCGCCGACATCGGCCTCGCCGTAGCCGCCGGTGAGCGGCGACTTGGCGCCCATGTGGCTGCGCCCACCCCCGGCCACCGGCACCCCTGTGGTCAGACCCGCTGCAAAGATGAGCACATTCTCAGGCCCCAGGGGATCGGCGCCTTTGGGCACTTGCTTGAGCAGGTAATAGCCCACGAACCCTGCGCCGCCCAGATACCGCCGGTAGAAGAGTTCTGGGGGCTCCTCTGTGGTGATCTCGTTCGTGGTCAGGTTCACGTGCACGATTTTGCCAGTATAGCCAGCGACCATTCTCGACCTCCTTTGCGTGCATCCAGCGGTTCATAAGTATGGTGGAGGCTGCTGATGGGCAAAGCTGCGCACAGGATGCGGAAGGGCCACCAGTAGGTTGCAGCCATGTTGCCTGCACCCAGTCGGCCATGGTGGCCGGTGACGTAGGAATACATGCGGAACAGGGAATACTATATGTGCCACCTGCCAGTAGTCTAGTACGTAAATCGTTCAATGTCAAGAGTGTGTGTCCGCAAGGTTGCAGTTCGCTGTTGCGGCAACCTGCATTGTGACTGTCACGTTGAGCGGCCCAGGACTCTCACAGCGCACCTCACAACCCCCGGTGAGTCGGCCAATTGGTCGCCCTCCATTCTTGCACTATAATGCGCCTATATGCAGTATCTCCCAGAGGTCCAATACCACCATGGAGAACAGCTATGGATGCGCAACAGCAGATCGCCGAGCGCAAAGAGCGCTGGCAGCGCTTGCTCGACCCCCAGCAGGCGCCTACCTCCCTATACCTCATCCACTATACCCCAGATGAGGAGCCGCAGCCGCATCTCTGGCTACGGTGCCGGCAGGAGCGCATCGAGTGGTCCTGGCGCAAGTACCAGCGCCAGTTAGCCCGCCTGGAGTGGCTGGCCGACGACGCCCTGCCCTACCTCGACATGCTGACGGGTACCGAGATTTTCGCCGAAGCCTTCGGCTGCCCGGTATACCGCCCCGAGGACACGAATCCCTACGCCCGCCCGCTCATCACTCAGGCGCGGCAAGTCTCAGCGCTCAAGGTGCCCGAGGTGAGCGCTACGCCCCTGGCCGCACTGTTTGAGATGGCCGACGAGCTGCGCCGGCGCGCGGGGCCGCAGGCCCTGGTCAGGCTCGTTGACGTGCAGAGTCCCATGGACATCGCTGCGTTGATCTGGGACAAGAACACCTTCTACACTGCCATGCTTGAGACGCCTGAGGCGGTCAAGGAGCTGGCGGCCAAGGTCTCGCAGCTGTGGACGCAGTTTCTGGATGAATGGCTCCGGCGCTATGGCCCCGACTTTGTCGCCCACTTCCCCACCTACTATATGCCAAAAGGCGTCACCCTGTCGGAAGATGAGATCGGCGCGGTGAGCCCGGCCCTGTATGAAGAATTCTTCCTGCCCGAGCTGCAGGCCATCTCCGACCACTTTGGCGGCCTGGGCCTGCACTGCTGCGCCCATGCCCGGCACCAGTGGGCGGGGCTCAAGCGTATCCCCAACTTGCGCTTGCTGAACCTGGTGCAACCGGTAGAGGTGTTGCGCCAAGCCTGGGACTATTTCGCCGGCCTGCCGCAGATGCACAGTTGGTCGGGCGAGGGCGACCCCTGGACGTGGCCGGCCCAGCACCCCAAGGGCTCGCGCATGGTGATGGAAATGCGCGCCGAGACGCGTGATGAGGCCCTCATGCTGGCCGAGCGTATGGCCGCTGCCTGTGGGCGCAGCTTATAGCGGGCGCTTCTCCACTCTATCACTACAGCCGTACTTACCCATCGGGGCGCGGATCCCATCCGGGCATCGCGCTTCGCACGCGACCGGAGTGGAGCCATTCGGGGGATTTGGCGGGCAGGCGCGCAGCACCTTGGCCGGCTGTTACTGGGGGCCGGCTGGACCAAGTACGGTTGCAGTATCCATCTCAAGCGACCCGAGCCTCCCCTCACCCATCGCCAACCGGGTGTATAATAGAGCCCAGTTTCGTTTGGGAGGTCTTCATGTTGCAGCGCATCTGTGTTTTCTGTGGCTCGAGCCCGGGAGGGCGGCCTGAGTACGCCCAGGCCGCACGGGAGTTGGCCCAGGCAATGGCCACACGCCATATCGGCCTGGTTTATGGCGGCGGCAATGTCGGCGTGATGGGCATCATCGCCAACGCGATGCTCGCGTCGGGCGGCGAGGTGATCGGCGTCATCCCCCAGCACCTGGCCCAATTGGCGGTGGCCCACACCGGGGTCGACCTGCGGATCGTGGGTACCATGCATGAGCGCAAAGCCCTCATGGCCGAGTTGGCCGATGGTTTCATCGCCCTGCCGGGTGGGCTCGGCACCCTGGAGGAGTTCTTTGAGGTCTTGACCTGGGCCCAGCTGGGGCTGCACCGCAAACCGTGCAGCCTTCTGAACGTGTGTGGCTATTACAACGGCCTGATGAGCTTCATCGATCAGTCGGTGCAGGCGCAGTTCATCCATCCCGGCCACCGCTCGCTCATCCTGATTGAGGAGGATGTGGAAGTCCTGCTCGACCGGCTGGCTGCCTATGAGCCCCCACTCGTGGACAAGGCCGGGTGGGCGCTCAAACTGGCTGCTCGCAACAGCGAGGCGTAGGCAGGGAGCGGGCAAGCTGCAGGATGCGTTTTCCCAGAAATGGCAGTATAATGCGGTGAATGGATCGACACGCTACTCCCCATCTGCCGGCTCCATGGAACAGCCTCTATGCAACCTCCGCTGGGCAAACGCGTCCTGCTCCTGCTGCGGGGCCTGTGCTTGCGCCTGGGGCTGACCCCGCCGCCTGCGCCCAACCCTGGTATGGCTTCTGACCGCACGCGCCAGGATCCCCTCCGCGCCCACCCGGCCGACCGGAGCGCCCACCGCGTGAGCGCACCCCACCCCCACATTCTGGGCACGGCAGATGGCAGCACCATCCTCCAGAGCCGCCAGATCTACGAATCTGATGACGGCGCCGTGCACCCAGCCGTCGGCGCCGATGTGCAGCTCCTGAGGTGACGCCTGCACCCGGCTGGACCTATCTTGCCATCTTCCCGCTGGCCAGTCGCAGACCGGGCAACAGCCGGGCTCTTCGCGCAACCGAAAGCCGGCCTCAACCCAGATCCCCTCAAAAGGCCTATGCCGGCTGGATGCAAAGCCCCCAAGCCGGCAGTCAGCAGCTCCGTCCCACACCCAGCTGCCCTGAGGGTATTTGTCACCCCCGGCGCAAGTTGCTATAATACCCGCCAGATTTCAATCTACCATGGGCGGCCTGTTTTCCGGTTTTCCTGGTAGCACAAGGAGAGTCTTCTGGTGATCACCATTCCTCGACCCGAGTACCCTCGCCCCCAATTCGTCCGCAGCGAATGGCTGAACCTCAATGGCCCCTGGGAGTTCGAGTTTGACGACGACAACGTCGGCCTGTCCTCCGGTTGGGAGGCGCCTGCCCATCGCCTGAACCGCGAGATTCGTGTGCCATACCCTTTTGAGGCCAAGATGAGCCAGATCGGCGACCCAGGCGTGCACAAGGTCGTCTGGTATCGCCGCGAGTTTGCCCTGCCCGAGGGCTGGCAGGGGCGCCGCGTGCGGCTGCATTTCGGCGCCGTGGATTACGAAGCAACGGTCTGGGTCAATGGCCGGCTCGTTGGTGTGCATCGGGGCGGCTACACCGCCTTTGAGTTCGATATCACCGGTGCGCTCCAGCCCGGCATCAATGTGTTGACGGTGCGCGCTTTTGACGACATGACCGTCGAGCAGCCCCGCGGCAAGCAGGCGCTGACCGAGCGCTCGCAGGGCATCTGGTACACGCGCTGCACCGGCATCTGGCAGACGGTCTGGCTCGAGCCCGTGTCAGATTGCTGCCTGGAAGATTGGCAGGTCACGCCCGATTGGGAGCACGGTGAGATCGAGGTCTCGGTTACGACCAAGTGTTACGAGACGCTCACGTTTGACGTGACCGTGCACTCGAGCGGGCAAACCGTGGCCCTGGCCGATGGCGTGGTGGCCGGCGGCCGCGGGCGTGTGCGCCTGCGCCTCGACCCCTGGCGCACCTGGTCCCCCGCCGATCCACATCTCTACAACATGACGCTGATCCTCCGCCGCAGCGAATCCATTGAGGATCGGGTGCAGGGCTATTTCGGCCTGCGCCAGGTAGCCGTGCGCGACGGTTATATCACCCTCAACGGCAAGCCCTGCTACCAAAAGCTGGTGCTGGACCAATCCTATTGGCCCGATGGCGTCTATACCGCCCCTAGCGATGAGGCCATCCGCGCCGAGGTGGAATGGATTCAGCGCCTGGGCTTTAATGGCGTGCGCAAGCATCAGGTATCATCCGAGCCGCGCTTCCTCTACTGGGCCGACCGGCTGGGGCTGCTGGTCTGGGCCGATATGCCCGGGCAGACGTTGAGCTATCCCAACCATCCGCACACACGGGCGGCGGGGCAGGCGGAGGGCAACTATCTGCGCGAGTGGAGCGCACTCATCCGCCGCGATCGCAATCACCCGTCGATCATCGCCTGGGTGCCCTTTAACGAGACCTGGGGCATCTACGGCGTCTCGAACGATCCGGAAACGCAAGAGTTCCTGACCGATGTGGTGCGCACCACGCGCCAGCTGGACCCGACACGCCTGGTGGTCGATAACGACGGCTGGGAACATGGGGAAGAGACCGACATCTTTGCCATCCATGACTATGCCAACACGGGCACCGAACTGCGCGCCGACTTGGAGGCTTGGGGTCGGCCAGGCTGGCAGCGTACCTCAGCCAGGATGCCGCTGGTGCTGATCCCCGGCGCGCGCTACCTGGGGCAGCCGCTGATCCTTTCAGAGTATGGCGGCCTGGCGCTCCTGCCCGAGAACGAGCAGGTGCCCGAGAATCGCTGGGGCTATGGCCGGGTGGAGCCCGATGGCCAGTCCTTCCTGGCGCGCTACCGCGGCCTGCAAGAGGCGATTGCCTCGCAGCCGCAGGTGGCCGGCTACTGCTATACCCAGCTGACCGACGTGGAGCAGGAGATCAACGGCCTGCTGACCTTCCACCGGCAGCCCAAGGTCGACCCTGCCCTGATCAAGGCACTGAACGACCTGGTGCAGGGACCGCGGGCCGCGCAACTGCCCGGTCGCACCGTGCGTGTCGAGCCCACAGAGTAATACGGGAGCTCAATCTCTCCCACGGGCATCCGTGCCGACGAGCAATCACTCAGGCGCCAGCTGGAGATCAAGGGCAAGTTGCGTAAGCTCGATGACCAAAGGTTACAGCTGGCGAGCCCAACCCTTCCCAAACTATTCCCGCCGTGTGCCCACGGTTACTCATTGTACAATGCTCGCAGAGTTCACTTATCTCGCTGCGTGCAACGAGCTGCCTGGCGCAGAATGCCGATAGAAGGGCTGGGTGTGGGATGAATATACTGGTGTTGGGTTTGGGCAATACGCTGTTGCGCGATGATGGCTTGGGTGTGTTGGCCGTGGAATGGCTGCAGGAGCACTATCGTCTGCCGGCGGAGGTTCTGGCCCTGCAGGGCGGCGCTGAGGGCCCGGCGCTTGCACCTTTGCTGGAGGGCGCTACGCATCTGCTGATCTTGAGCGCCGTGCACAGCAGGCGTCGGCCGGGATCTCTGGTGCGGTTGCAGGGGACAGAGATTCCGGCCATAGGGCTCCGGCCCCGAATCTCGCCACAGAGGGCAGGTCCCGAGAGCGTGTTATGGGATGCCTGGGCGCTTGGCTTGTGGCCGCCGCAGGCGATCCTCTGGGGAATGCAGCCGGCGAGCATCGAGAGAGCCCGTGGCCTTTCGCCGCTCGTCTCTGCCGGGCTGGATGCCCTGGTCGCCCGGGCTGCCGGGCAGTTGCGGGCCTGGGGCGCCGAGCCTGCACGCATGCACTGGTCTGTCCCTGCTGCCAGTCTGGCGATTCCCGCATAGCGGCAAAGGTGCAGCTCTACATACGAGCGCAATCCCTGCCTGCCATGTACAAGTGCAGCGCCGTCGCCCGGGGCGACGGCGCTGCACTTGTACGCTTCTGGCGTGAGGCGTTCAAGCTATTCCCTGCAAGAACGCCTGTGCAGCCCCGCCCAGGAGCTGCTCCTTCTGCACAGGGCTCAGGAAATCGCAGTGCCTGCGCACAAAGTCCAGGAGCTGGCGGTAAGTGCTGCCACGGAGCGTGCCGGGGTAGTCAGAGCCCCACATCACCCGATCAGCGCCAAAGGTCTCCACAGCCCAACGCACGGTCATCTGCGCCTGCGGGTAAGGATACTCCTGTTCAGGCCCATAGAGCAGCGGCAGCGCGGCCACATCGACCCACAGGTTGCGGCCCCGGCTAAGGAGGGCGCGCTCCTGCCAGCCCTCGCCCACGGCCCAGCCGACGTGGCAGTTGAGCACGCGCAGGCGGGGGAAGGACTCCATCAGGCGGCGCAGGGCAGCCACATCGGCAGGGGTGGCCTCATTCAGGTCAAGGGCCAGGGGCCGGCCGAGCGCTTCCAGCCGCTCCCACACGCTCCATTCGCGCTCACCGTCAAAGCGGAAATCAGTGCGCAGGCGGCGGGTAGTGGGCAGCTCCAGCTTGAGGCCGATAAAGCCCTGCTCGATGCGGCGCTCGAGAAGGCCGGGCAGGTCGGGCGCATCATAGCCGCCCAGGTAACAAAAGCCGGCAAAACGGTCGGGCCACGTTTTGATAGCGCGCAGCACCGTCTCGTGCTGGTCGCCGTAGAGGTGGTGCTGGAGCAAAAAGGCGCGGTCGACGCCGGCTTCGTCCATATGGGCCAGAAGCAGCTCGGGAGGGCTGGCCGGCGGATCAAACGAGGGCGGCATGGCCTGTATAATCTGGCCCTTGTCCTTAACCTGTCCGTAGCGCAGGGGCTGCCAGAAACCGGTAAAGTGTCCGGCGACGTGAGTGTGACAGTCGATTATCACGACAAGTCCTTTCGATTTACGCCTCACATCTCACCCATCTCGTCATTCCAGATACAGCCTGAAGCTCTTGACCTCAAACGGGCCGATGGGGAAGGTGAACGTATCATCAGCGGGCGTGAGGTCGGCCTGATACTCCTCGATATGGTTGCACGCCTGCACGCGGGCCAAGGGCTGCGGGGCATGCACGGTAACCAGCCCCCGGCTACCGTGAGGCTCGTAGAGGCGCAGCACCCAGCCCTGGCCATCCTCCGCCGGCTTGAGGGCCTGTATGACTGCCGGGCCCTCTACACCCAGGAAGGAGCGAGCTGCAGGCCAATCGGCGGCCAGCGCTGGCTTACCCGGCGCAGAGACACAGACGATGGGTTGGTTCAACTCCCAGCCGCGGCGCACCGTCTCACCCTGGTCCCAGTTGCCCAGGTGCGGGTAGAGGGAATAGGTGAACTCGTGCCGGCCGCGGTCGGCATCGGGATCGGGCCATTCGGGGCCGCGCAGCAGGGTCAAGCGCAGGACATTGCCGTGAACATCATGGCCGTACTTGCTGTCGTTGAGCAGGCTCACCCCATAGCCGGGCTCGGAGAGGTCCACCCAGCGATGGGCGCAGACCTCGAACTTTTCCTGCTCCCAGGAGGTGTTGCGGTGGGTGGGCCGCTCCACGGCGCCGAACTGGATCTCGTAAGTGGCGCGCGGTGAGCGCACCTGCACAGGGAAGGCTGCCTTGAGCAGCACCTGGCGCTCTTGCCAGTCGACCACCGTCACAAAGTCAATGCGGGGCACACGATCGTAGAGGATGATATCCTGCACCAGGACACTGTCGCGGTAACGGCGAGTCACGCGCACCGAGGCGCGCACCGGACCGGCCTCGCGCACCTCGACCGTGGCGCCCGGCTCCCAGGCGTACTCGCGCTTCTCAAAGGTCGCGTGCACGTTCCAGGCCGATTCCCTCTCGGGGCCGTCCTGGAAGAGCTGCAGGCGGTTGCCCACCTGGCCGGGGGTCAGCACCTCTCGGGCGCAGCGCTTGTCGTAGAGGCGGGTGATCTGACCCTCCGCATCCAGCTCCAGGCGGAAGAAGCGGTTCTCGATCTCCTGCGCCGACACGCGCAGCGAGTGCTCGACCGGGGCGGCAGCAGGCCGCAAGCGAAAGGCGGCGTAGCCCAGGGGCGGGAGCGCCTCTGGGGCAAAGGCCAGGTCAGCGAGCCCATCGTGGCGGGCAATGACCTGGGCGGGCAGGGCGTGGCCATCGGGGGCGAGCAACTCGACCGGCCCTGCAGGCTCGGGCACCGTGGCCACCGCCAGATCGCTGCGCGGCCAGGAAAGGCTGTTAAAGGCGACCAGGTCCCCCGCGGCGCGCACCCGCCCACTCAGCGCCGAGAGGGCCTGCCCGCGCACGGCCGCGGCCGCCGAGGCGATGCGCGCATGATCGGCCAGGGCCTCGCGATAGACCTCAGCGATCGAGCTGCCGGGGAGGATGTCGTGAAACTGGAGCAGCAGCAGATTCTCCCAGGCCGGCGCCAGCGCTGCCGTATCGACCGGGCTGCCGTGCATGGCCGCCAGGGCGCTCCAGAGCTCAGCTTCACGCAGGGCCAGCTCGTTGTGGCGGTTGGCGCGCTTGATCGCCCCCTGGCTGGTGTAGGTGCCGCGGTGGGTCTCCAAATAGAGCTCACCTTCCCAGGTTGGCAGGTCCGGGTCCGCCCGGCGCACATCGTCAAAGTAGGTCTCTTCCGCGCCCTGACGACAGGCGGGCAAGGCAGGGTAACTCGCGGCGCGGCCCGCAAACTCGAGCATCTCCTCATTGGGGCCGCCGCCGCCATCGCCCTTGCCAAAGGGGAAAAGCACCTCGGGGTAGGCTGCCTTTTGGTTATAGTTGTCCCAGGCAAAGGCCAGCTCCTCGGGGTTGGGCCAACCGTTATAGTAGCTCTTCAAGCGCGAAATGGAGGCCAGCACGCGCGAACCGTCGAGACCCTCCCACCAGAAGAGGTGAGCGGGGAAGGGGTTGCGCGCCTGCCAGTGAAGCTTGTTGGTCTGAAAGTTGTCGAGCCCACAACCCTTGAGGATGCCGGGCAGCGAGGCCGGGTAGCCAAAGACATCGGGCAGCCAGCAAGAACGGGGGCGCACACCGAACTCTCGCTGATAAAAACGCACGCCATGCAACACCTGGCGGATGAGAGATTCGCCGTTGGGGATGTTGCAATCGGGCTCCACCCACATGCCGCCTGTGCACTCCCAACGGCCGGTAGCCACCCAATCTTTGATCTCTTCATAGAGGGCCGGAAAGTATTGCTTGGTGTAGGCGTACAGCTGGGCCTGGCTGCAGCAAAAGTGATAGTCGGGGTAGCGCTCCATCAGGCGACAGGCCGTGGAAAAGGTGCGGCCACACTTGCGCACCGTTTCGCGCAGAGGCCAGAGCCAGGCCGTGTCGATATGCGTGTGGCCAGCCAGGAAAACACGCCCGGCCTCTGGATCTGGGGCAATGGCGGCGACGCGCTCGCGCAAGACACGGCGTGACTCGGCAACCTCACGCACGATCTCCTTGCCAGGGGCGGTGAGGTCCAAGGCCAACAGGGCGGCTTCGACGGCGTCGGCCAGCAGCAGGCGCCGGCGTTCATCTTTGGCCTGGCGTGCTGTCTGCCAGGCGAAAGAGAGGTCATACCAGGCCGCCAGAGCCTCGCGATCGACCTCGATCAGGGCCGCGCCGCGCAAGCGCGCTCGCTCGCTGCGCAGCTCGGGATTGTGTAGGGCGGCCGGCAGGCAGTTGAACTCGGCCGTGAGCTCCAGCGGCCCGGCAAAGGGCAGGGCAATGCGCGGGTGCTCCGAGTCGATGCCGGCGTAGGGCCGGCCGCCGATAGAGAGCATGCCCTCCAGCCCATCAATGCGGAACTCGATGTAGAGGACGCTGGATGAAGGCACAGCAGGAGCCTGAACGTTCGTGCGCAGGAAAACCGTCTTGCCGGCAGGCCAGTAGCCCTCCTGGCCCAGAGCAGCCCAATTGCCGTCGTAGCGATAGTCGCCCGGCGCAGCATAATCGGCGGTGCGCGCCTGCCAGCTGGTGATGGGCCAGCGCTGCAAAACGGCGCGGCGGTAGAGCTGGTCGAGCTTGAGGCGGATGATACGTTCGTCCATGGTGGGGAACCCTCCTATTGCACGGCAGGCTAATGGCGGTATTGTAGCGCCAGAGCATAGTTTTGCAAACAGTGAAAGCTCTTCGAGAGAGCGGTTGACAGTTGGCACAATTGCTGTAAGATTTAGGAGTATCTATGTTGGAACCATCGCTCTTCAAATTTGACCATTCAGTTCTCCGGCAACCGCAAGCTATTATGTAGTGTTATACGGCAAGCATGAGGGGGCTAGCATGCCAAGATCTATAGCGCGAGCACTATCTTTTACTCAAATCTACCTGGAGAACTGGCGCAATTTCACCCGAGTACAAACGGCCCTGCAACGCCGCGTATTCCTTGTGGGGCCTAACGCTTCAGGCAAGTCCAACCTGCTGGACGTGTTCCGCTTTCTGCACGACATTGTCGCCGTCGGCGGCGGCTTCCAGGACGCAGTGCGCAAGCGCGGGGGCGTGTCCAAATTGCGTTGTTTGGCTGCACGCAGGTATCCTGATATCGCGATTCGCGTTTGCATCGGGGCTGGTGATAAGGCGGACTGGGAGTACGAACTCCGCTTCACGCAAGATAACCGCCAACGCCCCATAATCACCAAGGAGAGGGTGCTTCGAGACAATACAGAGATCATCTGTCGCCCTGATGACAATGACAGATCTGACCCAGAGCGCCTCACGCAAACCTATCTGGAACAGGTCTACGCCAACCAGGAATTCCGCGAGGTAGCTGATTTTCTCTCATCGGTGCGCTACCTGCATATCGTACCCCAACTGGTACGTGAGCCCGACCGGTCGGTAGGAAAGAGCGGAGATCCCTTTGGAGGCGATTTTCTGGAGCAGGTAGCGCAGACACCTGACAAGACACAGAGTGCCCGTCTGCGGCGTATCGTCAATACGCTTCGTGTCGCAGTCCCTCAGTTGCAGCAATTGGAGCTGTGGCGCGATGCAAGAGGCACACCACACTTGCGCGGGAAATATGAGCACTGGAGAGCTCAAGGAGCATGGCAGACCGAAGAGCAGTTTTCGGATGGCACTTTGCGCCTCATGGGTTTGCTTTGGGCAACCCTGGATGGCGCAGGGCCGTTGCTCCTGGAGGAACCCGAGTTGTCACTGCATCCTGATGCCGTGCGCTACATACCACAGATGTTTGCCCGTATTCAGCGGCGCTCGGGGCGCCAGGTGCTAGTCAGTACCCACTCACCTGATCTACTGCGGGATGACGGGATCGGTCTTGATGAAGTTCTGCTCCTGGAGCCAGGTGCAGAGGGAACCGTCGTGCGCATGGCGGCGGATCTCGCTGAGATCCGCTCATTGCTCGAAGGTGGCGTCAGCCTGGCTGAAGCCGTGATGCCTCGCACCCGGCCAGCCCGTATCGAGCAACTAAGCCTTTTCGGGGACTAGAGAGATGGGAATCAAGGAATCCAGTATCTCGGGGGCCGTGGAAGGTCTCATCGATGAAGCTGTTTTGCGCCGTCTGGTGATGGATACTGGAGGCACGATGGGGCCAGTCTACGGAAAACAAGGTAAGGAACACTTGCTATTGCGCTTGCCCGGTTTCAATGCAGCCGCCATCCATTCGCCTTGGGTTGTACTCGTGGACCCAGACCGGGATGCCAAGTGTGCCGCAGTGTTGCGCCGCAGATGCTTGCCGGCCCCGGCGCCATTCATGTGTTTCCGAATCGCCGTGCGGGAAGTGGAAACATGGTTGTTGGCAGATCGCGAGGAACTGGCACGGTTTGTCGGCGTGCCGGTTTCGCGCGTGCCAGTTGCCCCAGAGTCGCTCCAGGATCCCAAACAGACGATGATTGAGATCGCAAGGCATTCGCGCCGTCGAGCCATCCGTGAAGATATGGTTCCGCGACCCAGCAGTGGGCGGATTGTGGGTCCTGCTTATGTATCAACGATGATCGAGTTTGCGACAACACGATGGCGCCCAGAGGTAGCCATGCTGCATTCGGACAGCCTAAGACGGTGTATGGAACGCATCCGGAAGCTTGTATCCGCATAGTGGCTAACCAGGTAGACCAGATAAGCAGCATACACAAACGAGAATCTGGCTTCTTGGACTATAATGGTTAGTGGAGGCAACAAACGGCCAAATCATCGGCCGCCAACTATACCGGCTTGATTCGATTGGCTCCATGGGCATGGGATGATGACGCAAGCAAACCTGGTACGCAAGCGCCGCTTCAGCACGCAGCAGACCTTCGCCGCCCTCAAGCACCGCAACTACCGCCTCTGGTTCTACGGGCAGATGACCTCCCTTTTCGGCACCTGGATGCAATCCACAGCCCAGGGATACCTGGTGTATCAACTGACGCATTCGGCGGCCTACCTGGGCTATGTGAGCTTTGCCGCTGGCATTCCAGGATGGTTCCTGGTGCTCTTTGGCGGAATGCTGGCTGACCGGGTGCCCCGCCGCACGCTGCTGGTAATCACCCAGAGCATCATGATGATGCTCGCCTTTGTACTGGCAGGGCTAACCTTTCTGCACCTGGTGCAGCCCTGGCATATCGTAGTGCTGGCCTTCCTGCTGGGCATCACCAATGCCTTTGACTCTCCGGCACGGCAATCCTTTGTGCTGGAGCTGGTTGAGCGCGAGGACTTGACCAACGCTATTGCCTTAAACTCAACCATGTTCAACATCGCCACCGCAACTGGGCCGGCAACGGCTGGGCTGGCTTATGCAGCTTTTGGCCCGGCCTGGTGCTTTGTGATCAACGCTGTCTCGTTCCTGGCAGTGATCTGGGCGTTGCTGATGATGCGAGTCAAGCCCCTCCCGCCCTCCAGGCACAGCTCACCGCTCGTGGATATCAAGGAAGGGCTGGGCTACGTCATCGCCTCACCGATGATCGCGGCGCTGATCGGCCTGGTGGGCGTTTACAACCTGTTTGGGCAGTCGTTCACCACCCTGTTCCCGGCCTGGGCCGTGGATGTCATGAAAGGGGATGCCACCACCAACGGTCTGATGATCTCGGCGCGTGGGATAGGGGCGTTGTTCGCAGCGCTGACCATCGCTTCGCTGGGGCGCTTCAAGTACAAGGGCCTCCTGGTATCGATTGGCAGTTTTGTCTTCCCGATTTCGGTCCTGCTGTTCGCGCTCGCCCGCTGGCTGCCGCTCTCATTGTTCATCCTGTTCATCGCCGGAGGGGCGGCGATTTTCGTCGTCAACCTGGCCAATGCTCTGGTGCAGACCCTGTGCGCCGACGAGCTGAGGGGCCGGGTGATGGGCCTCTACAGTATTACCTACCTGGGCCTGGCTCCGATCGGCGGCCTGCTGATCGGCGGTACGGCGCAGCAGATCAGCGAGCCGCCGACGGTCATCCTGTTCGCGCTGATTACGCTGGCCTGCTCGGCCCTGATGTGGATCTTTGTGCCCAAGCTGCGCACTCTCTCCTGAGGCAGTAAAAAGTCTTCGAGGTCTCACAAGTCGGCTGTTATGGCACCAGGTTGGGGTCGGCGATGTAGCGCCACCAGTTGTTCGCGACACCCTCCGTCTCGCCTTCGGCACGGGGGATGTGGCGCAGCCACCACAGATGGTGCAGGCGCATATCGCCGCCGCCCCACTCTGCACTGTTGACAAGACGGGCATGCTGAGGCAGGTCGGGGTAGCTGTACCAGTCATCGCAGTAGCTGAGCACAGGGCGTGGGTTGCCCCAGTCATAATCGCGCACGCTGTTGGGAGCAAAATGCACGTTCCCGCACTGTGACCGGCCCGGGGCGATCAGATCGTAGCGGGTGAAGAGCTGCCACAGGTTCCGCCCCCCACCCAGCCGCTCATAGACGCGGCTCATGATCGACTCGGCCCGGTGCCCGAAATTCTCCAGCATACAGCCCACGTCGCGCTCATAGTTAAAGGCCATGATGATCAGGCGGCCGGGGCCGCGATCGGTATTGGGGACGGGGTTGGAGTTGAGCCAAAAGGCGCCGCGGCCCGCCATGGTCGATTCGGCGTCGCCAGAGTAGGGGAAAGCAAAAAACCAGGCCTCATCGATCTCGCCGCGCTCATAACGACCCAGCAAGTCAAAGGTGCGCACCTGGGCCTGGTAATCGATAGCATCGGGCTGGCGCTGGGTGTGGGTGCGCCAGGCACGCAGATAGGTCTCATCGGTGTAGCGAAAGCCATCGATCTTGGGCGGATACCAGTCGGCTTCGATGCACTCCACAATCCGGTAATCCAGATAGCCGCCCGATGCCTCGCGCAGGTCGGCGCTGTATTGGCGCGCCAGCGCGTCTGGGTCGTGCCAGCCAAAGATCTCGGTGAGGCGGCGCCCGCCCTCCGCAACAACGGGTGGGTTGTGGATGACCATGAGCACCCGGGGCTGCACAATAGCGCCAGCAAAGCGGGGCGGGAGCGGCTGGGGGGTAACCGCGCCGCGCAGCCGCTGCAGCGCTGCCTGGATCTGTCCACGGGTTGATGAGAGCCAACCCGGCAAGGGCATGATTCCCTCCTCGTCGGCATCAGGCTTCCTGCAAGCTGCCCGAGTCTACTACGCCCTGTGACGGGCGCCAAGCCAGATCAGGTAGAGCACGATCACGGCGCTCACGACGGCGCCGGGCAACGAAGCATCCTGGCTGAGCAAGGCCAGGGCGGTAGCCGCCGCAAAGATCGAGTTCTTGATGGCAGCGAACAGGGCCAGGCTGATACGTTCCCCACGTTCCACCGCAAGCATCCCTAGCAGAAACTCGGCCACGAGCCCCGCACCAAAGACCGCGACGAGCGAGACGATCAGAGTGAGTAGGAGCACCTGCGGCCGGCGCAACAAGAGGTCGCGGTTGATGGCGATCACAGCAAAGACGATCAAGCCCAAACCCCAGTTGACCGCCGGGCCCCACCAACGTTCGGCATAGCGATAGAGGGCCGGCCGGCGCAAGAGGCGGGAGAGCAAGAGCGGCGCCGCCACCAACTCAAGCAGGATCAGCAGCAACCGTGTGGGCTGCACCAGGCTGGGCCCCAACAGCAGCAAGACGAGGACGGGGGTAATCGCCAGAGCCGCCAGGTATGTCCCGACGGTGCCCAGGAGGGCGAGGGTTGTATCTCCCTGGAGGATAGCCGAGAAAGGCAATACGGCGACACCGGGTGGGGCAACAGCCACCAGGACAAAGCCGGCCCACAGATCCGGCTGCGGCGTGAGCCAACGTGCCAGAAGCAGGGTCACGCCGCCATTCAGCAGGTAGCTCAGGAGAAGGGCGAGGGCAGTAGGCCGCAGGATCCGGCCCGGCGGCAGTAAGGTCGAGGAGGGCACCTGGCTAGCCGCAGCGGTCATCACCAGGGCGAGGGCAGGCAGGGTCAGGGCGGCCGTCCAGCTTGCCGCGGGACCGATCAGCAGGCCCAGCGCAATGCCCAGGGGAAGGACAAAGTTGCGGTTAACGAGGAGGCCGAGGAGCCAGCGGAGGTAGTTCAACGAATCCTCCACTCCCGCCATCATGAGATGACCGGCTGACCCAAGCCTGGCGCAGCCAAGGTCAAGTGAGCATCTGGGCCGTCTTGATTGCTCCCTTTCCACGCCCACAGCCCCATGATAGCACATCCCCAACCGCCAGACAAGGGCTCAGGCAGCCGGGGGGTATATCCCAGAATCATCTGTGTAGATTGCGCTATTCGCGGCAGTAAGGCTTGATACGGGGAGCCGGGTATAGAAACGCCGGTGCCTGGGCATTGCCTCCCTACACAACATCGAGTAGAATCGGATTGAGTAATCAATTGATTAATCAATGGAGGAGGTCCACATGGGGCGCGTAATCAGTGCCACTGAGGCGCGCATTCACTTCGGTGAGGTGATGCGAGAGGCGGTAGAGAGCGGTGAGCCTATCATCGTGGAGCGGGATGGCGCCCCTCACGTCGTCGTCCTCTCCATGGATGAATACGATCGCCTGCTGAGGGCCCAACAGCGCCAGGAGGACTGGCGGACGCTGATCGACCAGGCACGGGCTCGGGTCCAGGCCGACCTAAACGGGCGTAAGCTTCCACACTCAGAGGAGGTCCTACGCCAGATCCGGGAGGAGCGGGATGAGCAACTCATGGATCTGCATTGATGCCAACCTGGTCGTTCGTCTGGTCGCAGACCCTGCCGATACCGTCGTGCGGAGGCAGTGGGAACAGTGGGATGCGGACCGATGCCAACTGGCCGCCCCCACGCTTCTCTACTATGAGGTGACGAACGCTCTTTGCCGCTACCAAAATGCAGGTTTCCTCGCCCCCGCGTCAGCCCAACTGGCGCTCCGAGCGGCGCTGGCCCTACCCATTCGTCTGCATGGTGAGGCTGAGATCCACCAACGCGCTGTCAGGTTGGCCGAAAGGTTTTCTCTCCCAACCGCTTCCGATGCCCACTACCTGGCCCTGGCAGAGTGGCTTGGCGGCGAATTCTGGACTGCCGATGGCAAGCTGTTACAGAAAGTGCAGTCAGCCTTGCCCTGGGCGCACCTGCTCTGAAAAGAGGTATATCTCCAAATGAACCAACCGATCTTACACGAAAACTTGCCTATGATTGAGGTCGCAGATGACATCATCCTGGATAACCTGTACGCTGACCCGCGCACTGCGCAATTCCTGCTGAAACGGTTGAGCAAGACAGTGGCGGTTGTCGCCCCAGGGCAGATGGATGCCCTGCTGGCTCGTTTGCTCAAGGCCGGCCATACCCCAAAGGTGCTGGAGGCCTGATCTTATGCCGCGTTACTTTGATGGGGATCTGCTGCGCATCAACGCAAGCGAGCTAAAACCGATGGCGCGCCTGTGGGGCGGTACATCCACAATGCGCAAGGATGATTGCATCGCCTGCATCCGGCATGGGTTGGCCAATCCGAATAGAGTGCAACGTGTCATTGCCAGCCTGGAACCCTGGGAGCGGAATGCACTGGCGCTCATCAAACGGATGGGTGGGGTTATTGAGCTTCACACTCTGCTGGTTGGCATTGTTGCATCCGGCATACAT
Organism: Anaerolineae bacterium; assembly: GCA_034436375.1. Lineage (GTDB taxonomy): Bacteria > Chloroflexota > Anaerolineae > SpSt-313 > SpSt-313 > DAOTVS01. The sequence continues at coordinate 21,650 of DAOTVS010000082.1, forward strand.
CCTCATCGCCGGAACGATGTTTATCGAGAAGAATGTGTTCACAGTCTCGTGCGCAAGGGACTGATCCTTGCGGCTGACTCTTATTCCCCTGGCTATGTCTCCAACTCCTATGGCAGCGGGAGCACGCTGTATACGGATGAGCGATTGCTGGCCCATGTCGGGTTCCCGGAGTTTCGTCCCCTGGATATCCACCCGATGACCACAATACCCGACACACGTTATCGCCTTCCCTCCACAGTGGTGCTGGATATCGTGGGCATTCTGCAAGCGATTGAGAACATGGATGGGTTGAGATTGACCCAGGCCGGCCAGGTACGCACCGCTGATGAAAAGAAGGTGCAGAGGGCAATGCACTGGGGTGAAAAGGGGATGGAAGTTGACGGCCTGTATTTCCCCAACCCCATCGGCGCCTGGGTAAGCGCTTTCCGGTACTCGGATTTGCTGGCGCTGCAGGATGACAACCGCCTGGTCGTGAAAGAATCATCCGCGAGTTTTGCGCAGCGTCCCTACAGTGAGCAGGTGCGCTTGTTGCTGGAAGGGCTCATTCGCTCGCCCTCCTGGACGGAAATGCCAGAGGGATATTTCTATGATCGGGGTGATGTCTGCAGGGGGCGCCTGGCGCTGACCATGACACTGTCTGCATTGCCGGTTGACCCGGGCGCCTTTTTCTCCATGCAAGCTTTCGACCAGGCCCTTTTTGACCGCATCGGTGAGGATTTTTCGCTAGACTATCTTCCTCAACGTCCATTTCTCCTGCATTCCCGCACAGACAAAGAAAGAGAGCAAGAACTGGCTGCCTGGCGTGCCAGATTGCGCGCTAGTTGGCTGAAGGAAGAACGCCCCTGGCTGGAAAGTGCGTTGACGACCTGGCTGTACTTTCTGGGGCTTGTCGAGCTGGCAGTAGAAAACGGGGCAGTGACGGGTTTCCGCCTGACGGATATCGGGCGGGCTACCTTTCACCCGGAATCGCAGGAACTGGCTCAGGCCGTGGAAGCCGGATGCCAGTCCTCGGGTGAGTCAGCCTGGGTGGTGCAGCCCAATTTCGACGTCATTGCGTACCTAGATCGTACCAGCGCCCCCCAGTTGGCCTTCCTGGAGCGCCACGCCGAGCGCGTACAGACTGATCGCCACACTGCGCGCTATCGCCTGACCCGTGAATCGGTCTACCAGGGATTGGAGAGCGGGACAGCGCTCGCAGACTTGTTGGGCGGCCTGCAGGAGGGCTGTCACCACGCACTGCCGCAGAACGTGATCATAGAGTTGCGCGAATGGGCTTCCTTACGTGAACGCATCCTTGTGCGCCGGGGTGCTCGCTTGCTCGAGTTTCAGACTGCAGAGGTGGATCGCCGAGGGGACCGCTTCTCAGCCCTTCCAGCAGCTGCGGAACTCACAGATGATGCCGACCGGCGGTCACCGGGGGCCTGGTGACCGCCGGACTGAGCGCGTCGCGCGCCATTAACCGTGTGTCGCTAATCAGCAGATGGACTAATCTCCCCCTTTACGCCCCCATTATCGCACAAGGAGCGCCAAGAGTCTGTCAGGAAAAGTGGATGGCTGCCGTGGGAAATTCTGAGAAAGAGCGCCCGTTTTTTCTACTCATCAGCAGGCATGTCGGCACCCGGACTCAGGTAGCGCAAGCCGCCATGCACAGCGCGCACCGCTTCGATCATCTGCGCGCCGATCATCTCTTTGAGCAAGTAGCCGCGCGCGCCCATGCGCAGGGCATCGAGGACATAGGCCCGGTTGGCGTGCATGGAGAGGATGATGATGGCGGTGCCGGGCTCGATCAGGCTGATGCGCCGCGCCGCTTCGAGGCCGCCCCCGCGGAGAGCAATATCGATGACCGCTACGTGGGGGTGGAGGCGCTGGGCTGCATGCACGGCCTGCGCGTAGGTGCAAGCCTCGGCCACAACCCGGATATCGGGCTGGGAGTGTAGAAGAACACGCATGCCCTCTCGCGTGGGACCATGGTCATCGGCCAACAGAACGGCAATATCCATCGTTTTCTCCACTTCGGCAGCCTGCTGACGGAGGAAAAGGCTCGGCCGTCGCCTGGTGCGCAGATCCTCCCGCGTGAGCCCGCCCCTCATATATCGCCTCCCTTCTGAGATCACTCCCTCATGCCCGGTTGGGCACGGCACACAATGAAGAGAGACACGGAAAACACGGAGACATGGAGCACACGGAGGATCTCAAGAAAAGCGCGCCGGCCAATGCACGCACGCCTTGAATGAGCATGACCCCTCAGGAGCAAAAGGGCGCACTGTGATCCTTCGCGCTCTCCTCCACTCCGTGCCCGCCGTGTCTCTATTCCACCGTCCTCAGACAGTATCATTGTGGCAGAGATTACGGACGGCGTCTGTCGGGAGAGCTTGACAAAGGCAGCGCGGCGCCTCAATCGATAGAGGTCAGCCCATGCTGAATGGCGAATTTCACCAGTGCGGGCAGGTCATCGATGCCCAGTTTTTGCATCAGACGGCTGCGATAGGTATCGACAGTCTTGGGGGAGAGGGAGAGGGTGCGGGCAATCTCGGCTGAGGAAGCGCCTTCGACGACGAGTTGGAGCACCTGTCGCTCCCGAGCGCTGAGCTGCGCCAGGGGAGAGTTGGCGTCGAGGATCTCGCGCTGACGCACATAGTCACTGGCCACCAGATCGGCGACCTTTTCGCTCAGGTAGCGGCGGCCGGCAGAGACGGCGCGCACGGCCTTGACCAGCTCAGCGCCGGCCGATTCCTTCAGCAGGTAGCCACGCACGCCGGCCTGCAGGGCGCGGAAGATGTGCTCGCTGGTCGAGTACATAGAGAGGATCACGACCTGTACTTGGGGTGCAACCTCCTGGATCTGGCGAGCCGCCTCGATGCCGTTCAGGCGGGGCATGGCGATATCCATGACCACCACATCCGGGCGCAACTCCAGAGTACGCTGTACCGTCTCCTGGCCATCGGCGGCATCACCGATAACCTGGATGTCGTTCTGTGCTTGTAGCAGAAAGCGCAGGCCATCGCGGACGACGGTATGATCATCAGCGAGGAAAACACGAATCGTCATCGCGGCACCTCCACCAGCACACGCGTACCTCCATAGGCGCGCGACTCTACGCGGGCGCGGCCGCCCGCCGCCTCGGCGCGCTCGGTCATCGAAAGCAGGCCCCAACCCCGACCAGTGGCGCGGACCTTGATCATCTCCGGGTCAAACCCCACGCCGTCATCGGCGATGGTCAGGCGCACCAGGCTTTCGCTCGCCTCCAGGCTCACGGTGACATGCATGGCCTGGGCGTGTCGGGCCACGTTGGTCAGCGCCTCCTGAGCAATACGAAACAGGGCCGTTTCGACCAGCGCCGGCAGGCGGGGCGATAGCTCCTGGCCGCGCAGAGAAAACTCGACGCCGGTGCGCGAGGCAAACTGCGCCCCATACCAGCGCAGGGCGGCCACCAGACCATAGTCGTCGAGCACTGGGGGCCGCAAGTCGGCCATGACCCCCCGAATGAACTCAGTCGTCTGCTGCACCAGGTCCAACGAGTCCTTCAGGCGTGAGCGGGCGGCATCGGCGGCGCCGGGGGGCAGATGCATCTGAGCGATATTGAGATTGAGGCCCAGGGCAGTGAGGTTTTGGCCCACCGTGTCGTGCAGCTCGCGGGCCACACGCTGGCGCTCAGCCTCCTCGACCTCGGCCAACCGGGCTGCCAAGGCGCGCAACTGCTCGTGCTGCTGGCGCGCATCAGCAAAGAGGAGCGCATTGCGGATGGCCTGCCCGGTGCGGCTCGCTGCTGCCTGGGCCAGGGCATAGTCCTCGGCGCTGAACGGGTGGCCATTGGCGCGCGCGCCAAGCAGCAACGTCGCCACCAGCCCCGTCTCACTACGGATGGGGATGAGCAAGCCCTCTGCCCCCCAGCGCGCGATCTCTTGCTGTTGGCCGGGCATGCAGAGCGCCTCCAGGTCCGCCGCTGAAAAGGCGATAGGCTCGCGCGGATCCGCACGGCCAGCCAATACCGCCGTCAGCTGCTCCACGACCTCCTCCCAGGGTTTCAGGCGGGGCCAGCCTTGCCCCCAGAATGCAAGGGCCTCTGCGGCCTTGCGGCCGGGCTCCAGTGGCAGGAGCGCTCCCAGCGCTGACCCCAGGGCCATCGCCACGTGCCGGAGGGCCAGCTGCAGCAACTCCAGGGGGTCGAGCGTCGCTGCCAGGGCGCGGTCGAGCTCATTGAGCACCCGCAGACGATCAACCTGGCGCGCTGCCTGGTAGAGCTGGGCATTGTAGAGCGCCATCCCGGCTTGCTGGCCAATGGAGAGGGCCAGGCGACCATCCAACGCCGGGCATACGGCCGCACCTCGGTGGCCAAGGCAGAGCACACCCAAGAGCCGCTCGCCCACCGTCAGGGGCACCGTCGCATAGGCCTGCAGCCCGGCCTCGGCCAGCAGCTCCGGCGCCAAAGGGGGGATGGCATCGCCCACAGGCTGTCCATTTCGCGTACGCAGCGGCGCCCCCTGCACCTGCAGGGCAGCCCGAGCAAAGGTTTCGGGCACCCCCTGCCAGGCGACGAGCCGGGGCGCCTCGGCGGGCGGGGCATCGCTCACCATGACCCAGCCAGCATCACAACCGAGATGATCGAGCAGCACCCCCAGCAGCTGGCTGAGAAGTCGCTCCGGATCCAGCGAAGTCGTGAGAACGGAGCTCACAGTGAAAAGCAGGGCCTGCTCGCGCGCATAACGCTGGAGAGACTCTTGCTGCCGCTCAAAACGTTCGCGTGCAGTCACATCAGTGAGGGAGAAAGCCAGGCCTTGCACGCGACCGGCCGCATCCTTGATGGGCGTGAGGGTCCAATCCCAATAGGTCGTGCCTCGCTCAGGCTGATCGCGATAGACAAAGGGCTTGGCGCGGAAGGAGACGGGCTCGCCCGTGTCGCGGGCGCGCTCAAAGATGGCCTGATTCTCAGCATTGGGAAACAGCGCAAAGTGGTTGCGGCCGATCAGCTCTTGGCGGCTGTGTCCACACCCGCGCACATAGGCCTCGTTGACCAGGACGAAATTGAACCCCGTATCGAGATAGGCTAGCTGAGCTTCCGTATGCTCAAGCAACGCCCAAAGCTGGTCGCGCTCGCGGGTCAGGTCCTCGGACATATCACCGCAACCTCATGCATCACACTCCTGCACGGTCAGAACGGCTATCCCACAGAAGGGGATGGATTCCTCCAGTTCGACCAGTAATGCCCCCGCCTCCGCATTCGACCGGGCGGTCAGGTCTCGCGGCGCACTGCGGGCGGCAAGGAGCCGGGCGCCGACCAGGCGGGCCGTGCCCGGGATGCGCACGGCAGGGCGCTGCGGGTCCAGGGAGGCGTTGAAAACGGCCACGCGGCGCACGGCCTCGCCCGCCAGGTCGATGGGGAAGGTGTAAGGTGAGCCGGCTATCATGACAGGCAGCCCCGCGCCCCCCTCAGCCAGGGTAGCGATCAGGCGCTGCACCAGGGTCTGGCGGAAGGGAGAGAGGGGGTACTGCGCAGCATGGGCGGCCAGGGGCCAGGCACAGACGGCCACACGCCCGCCCAGGTCGTTGCTGCCCAGGGCCAGGCCGCTCCCCAGGCGCCCGCCGCGGGCATCACACAGGCTGGTCCACTCGACCGCGCCCGGGCGCAGCTCCTGGCAGGCCACGCGTGGCAACAAGTGCACACCCATCCAGGCATCTGCCGGCAGACCACTGGCGGCATCCGCTGCATGTTCCAGGCTATAGTTGAGATCCTCGCGCCACCACCACTGGCGATGCTGCACGGGCAGGTACTGCCCCAGGCCACGCGCCTCGATGATGGCGGCCGCATCGGCGTCGAGCCAGACCCGACCGGCCAGGATGGAGTGCAGATCCTCGTCGCTATAAGCCCAGGCCACCGGCCCCCACAGGCAGTTGACGGCGCCCGGCCTTGCCTGCACAGCAATGCCCAGCGACTGCAGCAGCACGGCCGGCTCGTCAAAGGGTACCCAGAGCTCCGTCATATC
>DAOTVS010000083.1:0-11751 GCA_034436375.1 Anaerolineae bacterium
AGCTCACCCTCTATGCCTCCTCTACCCGCACTACACCCCGCTTTGCCCTCGTTGCCGCCCATGATGCCTGCCTCGACGAGCTGGCCCGGCAGGTCGTATACCTTGACTGTGGCCAGATTGCCCTCTCGTGAACCGATTCGCGGCTGGCTCGTCGTAAGAATAGAGAGGGGCTTGGTGCAATCATTTCTCTCTCCCTCGCCCTCTCCTGTGGCATCTCGCTCCGTGGATCGCTGCAGGAGGAGCACATGAGCAACGCATCCTCCAGGAGGGAGACGTCGCACGAGGAGGCACTCTTTGGACGTGGAGATCAAGGCGCTGGACATGCGCTATGGGCGCCATATCGCCCTGCGCGGCATCGATATGACCCTGAGTGAAGGCGTGACCGGGCTGCTGGGCCTGAACGGGGCCGGCAAATCTACCCTGATGAAGATCCTGGCCACGCTGCTCCTGCCGACTCGGGGGCAGGTGCACATCGGATCGTGGCGCCTGCCGCGCGAGCAGGCGCAGGTGCGGCGCTGCCTGGGCTACCTGCCGCAGGAGTTCGGCCTGCCGGGCAACCTGACGGGCCGCGAGTACCTGCGCTATGCGGCCATCATGAAGGATGCGCCGGAGCGTGAGGCGGACCGCTGGCTGAGCGAGGTGGCCCTGGACGAGGCGGCCAACCGCCGGCTGGGCGGCTATTCGGGCGGCATGAAGCAGCGCATCGGCATCGCGCAGGCGCTGCTGGGCGACCCGGACCTGCTGGTCGTCGACGAGCCAACGGCGGGGCTGGACCCGGAGCAGCGTGCGCACCTGCGCACGCTGCTCGCGCAGCGCCGCCCTGGCCGTGTGGCGCTCATTTCGACGCATGTGGTGGCCGACCTGGAGCAGGTGGCCGACCGCGTGGTCGTGCTGCACAAGGGCGAGGTACGTTTCAGCGGCACCCTGGATGAGCTGGCGGCGCGGGCGGAGGGCTGTGTGTGGTCGCTGAGCGGCCCGGCCAATGCACCGCGGCCGCTGGGGGCGCAGATCATCGCCGAGCGCCTGCAAGAGGGGCGCATGGTGCGCCGGCTGCTGTCGGCGGCGCGCCCCGATCCGAGCGCCGAACCGGCCGCGCCGACGGCGGAGGAAGGGTACCTCAGCCTGATCGGGCGAGGCGGGGAGGTGGAGCAATGATCACCAAACCCTTCCGTGCGTTGCTGGCGAGTGAGCTGCGCCAGCTCTGGCGCAGCCTGCTGCCGTGGCCGCTGATCGTGGCGGCGCCGGCGGTCTTTATCCTGGTGGGCCAGTGGCAGGCGCCGGCGCTGGAGCGGCTGGTGCAGATGCAAGAGCCACTCGCCTTGCTCGGCCTGGCCCTGGGCGCGTTCGCCGCCTGGACGTGGCAGCGGGGGCGGCGGAACGGCTCCGACGAGGTGTTGCTGGCCTGGCCGCTGCCCTCGTGGCAGGTCGGGTTGGCGCGCACCCTGGCGCTGGGCACGCTGACGCTCGCCTGCTGGCTGGAGGTTACGCTGCCCTCGCTGATTTACACTATGGTATCGTACGCCACGGCGGCACAGGCAGCGGGCATGGCCCTGCCTTGGGCCCAGGCGCTGCACGACAGCGGATTGATCATCCTCTCGCTCGCGGCCTCGTTCCTGGGTGCGCAGGCGCTGGGCCAGCTCGCCGGGGCGTTGCCGGGCCTGGCGGCGCTCGTGCTGCTGATCCTCTATCGCGCCATCGCCCTGTTTGTGCCACGGTTGGCAGCGGGAATCCTGCAGTGGCCCTATGGGCTGCTGGCCACCCCCGAGTTCATCTGGGGCGGCAACTCGCGTCTGGCCGCGGGCCTGCAGGCGCACCTGTACACGGGGCTCTTTCTGGCCCAGCAGGGGTTCTGGGTGCTGGGCAGCCTGGGGATGCTCACGCTGCTCATTCTCCTCTTCCGCTCCCGGCGCGATGCCCGGCAACTGCGCGGCAAGCTCCTCGCCGGGGCGGCCCTGCTCGTGACCGTGGGCGCCGCGGCGCCGTTCATCGCGGTGGAGCACGGCTTTGTGGCCGCGCAGTGGCGCGCCATCGCCGAGTATGGCGAGGCCGTCAAGCCGTCACTGCGCCTGAGCGAAGCCCCCGCGCCGCGGGAGCCCGCCCCCAGCACGCCTGTGGCCGTGCCGGTCGGCTACGACCTGGCGGTAGACCTCACCCGGCCGCCGCTGGCGCAGGTGCAGGCCACGGTCGGGCTGCAGGCGCCGGCCGATGCGCCGCTGGACGCCCTGACCCTGACCCTGCGGCGTTGCTTCGAGGTCGATGCCGTGTCGCTGGACGGCGCGGCGGCGCCCTTCGAGCGGCAGAACGACCTGCTGCGCATCCCCCTGCCGGCGCCCCTCGCGCCCGGGCAAGCGGTGACTGTGACGATCGCCTACCACGGCAATGTGGCGGATTGGCGCCTCGACCCCTACGAGACGCCGGCGGCGCTGGCCTCCACCGGCCTGGTCCTGCTGCCGGCGGGCTGGGGCTGGTATCCGCTGCCAGGCGAACAGCGCCTGACCTGGGAGATCGGCATGTCGTCGGCCGTCTTCCGCGCCCTGGCCGACCGCACGCAGCCGTTCAACGACGCCGAGCCGCTCTTCGACGTCACCGTGCGCGCGCCCTCGGCCATCACCGACCTGACGGGCTTTACGCAACAATCGGGCGGCTCCTGGCGCCTGGCGGCAAAGCGCAACCGGGTCAACCTGCTGGGCGGGCCCTGGTGGAAGCGGATGCAGGGCGGCATCGAGTATGCCGTGCCTTTGGAGGAACTGGACACCTGGAGGGCGGGCAGCGCAGACTTGCAGCGCCTGCTGGCGGCGGCGCAGGATTGGACGGGCGTGGCGCCGATCGCCGTCGTGCCCAGCCCGGTAGGCCTGGCCACGCTGGACGATGCCGGACTGCTGGACGAGACCGGCTTCGGCCTGATCGAGCCCGGCGCAGGCCGCGACCGTGCCCTCATGCGCTTCGAGCAATGGCTGCGTCTCAGTCTCAGCCTCCCGGCAGGCGACTTCTCAGTGTGGACGCAAGCGGGCTACACGGGCGATGAGATAGCGGCACTGCGGGCCCTGGCGAGCACGCGGATCGTCACGGATGCCTATGGCAGCGACGCCGCGGCGTCGCTGCCGCCTGCCGGGCAGGCGCCACCCGATACCCTGGTAGCCGCCTGGGCCGCGCGCACGCCCGCCGCGGCCCAAAAGGAGGCGCTGCGCCGCCTCGTGCACATCGCCCAACTGCGCCCGCTGGCGCCCGCCGACCTGGCGTTCCTGAAGGACGGGGGAGGGCAGCCGTGAGGCCGGGCAGACGCTTCCTGCGGCTGCTGGCGGCGCAGGGCCTGTGGCTGCGCAACTGGCCGGTCGTGCTGCTGGCGCTGGGTTTCGCCGTGCTGCCGCTCGCTGTGCGCTGGTTGGGGCAGACGGGCGCCCTCACCCTGGCCGGGCAATACAAGGCCTACCAGGGCCTGGCGGAATGTTACCTGCCGCTCTGGGCGCTGGTGGCGGGCGCCGTGGTATGGTCCGACGCCGAGCCATGCCACCGGCCGCTCCTCTTCCCCTGGCCCATGCCCTCCTGCGAGCTGGCGCTGGCCAAGCTCCTGGCCGTAGGCATCGTCTACACGCTCATGGCCGGGGTAGGTGCCCTCTACCTGCCGGCGCTCATGGCGCGGGCGGGGGGGCAGCTCTCGGGCGGGCTCGTCTTCCTGCGCGCGCTCCTTTCCGGCTCGCTGCTGCTGGCCCTGGCAGCGCTCGGCAGCGCCCTGAGCATGCCGTGGGTGGGCATGGCCCTGGGGGCGGCGCTGTGGTTCGCCAACCTGGAGGCCGGCACAGCCCTGTGGCTGGATGCGCACACGCGCGGCGCACTGCACCTGCTCGCTTGGGTGCGCGGCAGCCATTGGCCACTGGCCCAGGTGAACGTCGCGGCGGCACTGGCCGCGCTGGCGTTGCTCGGGGTCGCACTCGCGGCGCTCGGGGTGGCGCGGCGCCGGGCGCAGGGGCGGGCCTGATACTTTTCAAATAGCGCCTCTTCGGGAACCTTTCCCCTCTTTGGAGCGTCCAAAGCGTAGAACAGTAAGCTCGTACGTTCCGAAGGAGGAAATCATGACCAACCGCAAGCCCCTCGTCTATCTGTTTCTGACCCTCGCCGCCATCCTCGCCCTCGCCTCGGTGCTCAGCGGCTGCGGGCCGGCTGTCGTTGCCGCACAGAATACTGCGCCCGAAGCCAACACGCCGCGCACGCTGACCGTACTCGGGCGGGGCAACGCTTCGGCTGCACCTGACCTGGGCGCTATCAGTGTCGGCGTAGAGACCCTGGCCGCCAACGTGGCCGACGCTTCGGCGCAGAACAACACCAAGATGGCTGCCATCATGGCCAAACTGAAGGAACTGGGCATCGCCGACAAGGATATTCAGACTTCCAACTTTTCGATCAACTCGGAGCGCCAGCCGGGCCTCAACGGCCCCGAAGGCACCACCAACTATCGTGTCTCCAACATGGTCACGATCAAGATCCACGATCTGAGCAAGGTCGGCTCCACGCTGGACGCAGTGATTGCCGCCGGCGCCAATCAGGTATGGGGGGTGAACTTTACGTTGGAGGATACCACCGCCCTGGAGGCCCAGGCCCGCAGCAAGGCCATTGATGACGCTAAGGCCCGCGCCGAAGCCCTGGCGAAGCTGAATGGCGTGACCGTGGGTGAGGTGCTCACCATCAACGAAAGCAACACCGGTGGCGGCCCCATCATCCCTGCCGCGGCAGCTATGGGCAAGGGCGCCGATTCGACTTCGCTTAACCCGGGCGAAGTGCAGTTCAACTCGCAGGTGCAGGTCACTTTCGCGATCAAGTAGGCCCAAGGAGGAGCCCATGTCGCAGATGCGAACGCGCATTCTTCCTCTCCTATTGATCGGCCTCCTGGCCGCAGCCGTCATGCTCTCCGGCTGTGGCCCCAAGGAGGTCCGGGCGCAGGCCAGCGCCTCTGACATAGAACGCTCAGTGACGGTGTTGGGGCGCGCCACGGTCTCCGGCCAGCCCGACGTGGCGCTGATCGGTGTAGGCGTCGAGACCCTGGCCGCCAACGTGGGCGACGCCGCAGCGCAGAACAATGCCAAGATGGCGGCCGTGCTGGCCAAGCTCAAAGAACTGGGCATCGCCGACAAGGACATCCAGACCTCGAATTTCAGCATCAACTCGGAGCGTAACTATGGGGGCGACCCCACGGCCCCTGCCCAGTACCGCGTGTCGAACATGGTGCAGATCAAGATCCGCGACCTGAGCAAGGTCGGCTCGACGCTGGACGCGGCGGTATCGGCGGGGGCGAACCAGGTCTGGGGAGTGAGCTTTACGATCGAGGATCAGAGCAAGCTGGAAGCGGAGGCGCGCACCAAAGCCGTGGCCGATGCGAAGAGCCGCGCCGAGTCGCTGGCCAAGCTGGCGGATGTGGAGCTGGGGCCCGTGCTGGCCGTGACGGAGGGCGGCGCCGTGATGCCCGTCTACTATGGCGGGGGCCGCGGCGCCAGTGGGGCGGGCGAAGTGATGATGGCTGCTGCACCCACCTCCATCAGCCCGGGCGAGGTGCAGGTGATGTATCAGGTGCAGATCACTTACGGCATCGAGTGATAATAAGTAACGAGTAATAAGTAAGGTCGCCATTGCGGTATGCGCGATGCTCCTCGTCAGTTTCGCTAGAGCGAATGCCTCAAGGAGCTACATTCAGTCCGCAATGGCGACCTTACTTCTTACTCGTTACTCATTATGTCCTATCGCAGCGCGCTCAGCACGCTGGCATAGATGCCCCCGGGCTGCAGGCCGTGCTTCTCCAGCAGCTCATCGGCCAGGCCCGACTCGCCGAACTGATCGCGCACGCCGAGGCGGGTGAGGGGCACCCGCGCCTCTTCGGCCAGGACCTCAGCCACGGCGCTGCCGAGCCCGCCCATGATCGAATGCTCTTCCACGGTAAAGGCGCGCTGCACGCCCTCCGCCTGCGCCAGGACGCCCGCGCGATCCAGCGGCTTGATGGTGGCGACATTCACCACCCGCGCCTCAATGTGGTCCTGCGCCAGCAACTCGGCTGCCTCCAGCGCCTTGGCCACCAGGTGGCCGCAGGCGAAGAGAGTCACATCGCCGCCCTCGCGCAGGCGGCGCAGCTCGCCGATGCGGAAGCGGTAGCCGTCGTCGAAGAGGCGCGGCGTGGGGTAGCGCCCCAGGCGCAGATAGGCCGGGCCGGGCCAATCGGCGAGTGCGGCGGTGGCCTGTCGGGTCTCGATATCATCGGCCGGCACAATCACGGCCATGTTGGGCAGCCCCCGCATCAGCGAGATATCCTCCAGCGACTGATGGCTGGCGCCGTCGGGGCCCTGGGTGAGGCCCGCCGATGATCCCACCAGCCGGACCGGCAGAGAAGGATAGGCAATCTGGATACGAACCTGGTCGTAGCAGCGCGCCGTGATGAACATGGCGAACGAGTTGCAGTAGGTCACCAGGCCACTGGCCGCCAGGCCGGCGGCGGTTGAGACCATATCCTGCTCGGCAATGCCCATATCGAAGAAACGATCCGGGAAGGCTTCGGCAAAAAGCACCGTGCGGGTAGAGCGGTAGAGATCGGCATCGAGCACAACCACGTCTGTCCGCACCTGCCCCAGCTCCAACAGGGCCTCGCCATAGGCGACGCGGGTTTCTATTCGCGTTTGCATCAGGCTTTCTCCCCCAGGGTCTGCAGGTAAGCTTCCAGCTCAGCCTCGGCCTGGGCATACTGCTCGGGGGTCAGGGCGGCATTGTGGAAAGCCGCGTCGTTCTCGAAAATCGAGACCCCCTTGCCCTTGATGGTATGGGCGATGATCACGCCCGGCGCTTCGGTGCGCACCGAAGCCCAATCGAGGGCGCGGCAGATTTGGGCCATATCGTGGCCATCGATCTCCTTCACCGCCCAACCAAAAGCGGCAAAGCGCTTGGCCAGCGGCTCCACGGGCTTGCCGCAGGCAACGGCATCCATGGCCTTGAGGCCGTTCTGGTCCACGATGGCCGTCAGATTGGTCAGGGAAAGCTTGGGGGCGGTCATGGCCGCCTCCCAGACCTGCCCCTCGTGCAACTCACCATCGCCCAGCAGGCAGTAGACGCGGTAGTCCAGCCCCTGCAACCGCGCCGCCAGGGCCATGCCGTTGGCATAGGAGAGCCCTTGCCCCAACGATCCTGTGCAGCCTTCCAGGCCGGGTGTATAGTGCATGGCCGGGTGCCCCTGCAAGCGGCTGCCGAGCTTTTTCAGCGTCGCGAGCTCCTCCAGCGGAAAGACCCCCAGCATCGCCAGGGCGGCGTACTGTGCCGGCACCGAATGCCCCTTGCTCATGATAAAGCGGTCACGTTCCGGCCAATGAGGCTCGGCGGGATTGTAGCGCATTTTGTAAAAGTACAGGGCCGTCACCAGATCAGCGGCCGAAAGTGAGCCACCAAAGTGATGAGCCTTGCCCGGCCCCATCATGCGCACCACATGCAAGCGCATCTCGGCAGCCAGACGCTCCAGTCGCCCGATTTCCTGGCGAGTAATCATGGCACTCCTTGCTAGGGGAGCTAATAGCTGATAGCTAGTAGCTAATCCTCCGGATCGAGCAGGATCTTGACAGCGGACTTGGTTTCGATGGCCTCGAACGCTTCACGCCAGCGGGAGATGGGCCAGCGTGCGCTGATCAAGGGGGCTGTGGTCAGCTTGCCCTGCCCCATGAGGCTCAGGACGCGCTCCCACGTTTCCCAGGTATGGCTAAAGGAACCCTGCAGGGTAATGACTTTTTCGATGATGGGGTCCAGGCTAAAGCCAACGGGCTCGGGCCCCCAGCCGATCTTGGTGACCTGGCCATTGCGGCGTACCATCTGCAGGCTCTGTTTGAGGGTGATAGAGGGGCCTGCCGCATCGATGACCACATCGGAACCCACGCCTTTGCTCAGGGCCAGGGCGCGCGCCACGGGATCTTCCTCCTGAGCATTGACGACCACATCGGCGCCCAGCTGGCGGGCCAGCTCCAGGCGCCCCTTGTCAGCGCCGGTGCCCGAGACCAAAATGGTCCCTGCCCCCAGCAACCTGGCGACCTGCACAGCAAAGAGTCCAACAGGCCCAGGCCCCAGGATGGTTACATTGTCGCCCGGGCGAATGCGCGTCTTTTCCACCAGCGCGTTATAGGCCACACACAGCGGCTCGGTCAGGGCCGCTTCCGGCAGAGAGACGTTATCTGGCACGTGGTGCAGGATCTGCTGCCGTGCACGCACATAGTTGGTAAAGGCGCCATCCTCGGTGAACCCAAAGGAGCGCCGCTCGGGGCACATATTATACTCCCCGGCACGGCAGTAGCGGCAGGTGCCGCAGACGTAGGCGTGGGTCTCCACGGTCACGCGGTCGCCGATGTCAAAGCCCCGCACATCGGCGCCCTTTTCCACGATCACACCAGCAAACTCGTGCCCCAGAGTAAGCGGGGGGTTGAGCTTGTAGCTGACCTGGTTGTGGTAGATATGGATCTCACTGCCGCAGATGCCCGCCGTCTCGACCGCGACCAGCACATCATTGGGCCCGATCACCGGCCGGGGCATCTCACGCACATCGACGCAGCCCTCTTCCTGCTTGTAGAGCACAACTGCCTTCATGCGCGGCTCCTTCTATGGAGAAAAAGACAGATGCGGACCACCGGCGCAGACAGATAAACACAGACGGAAAAGCGGAAGCTTTCCATCTGTGTTTATGCGTTCTCATCGGTGGTTTTGTAGCTTTCAGCCTGATTGTACCACCAGCATTGAATTGAGCCAAAAGCTGCCCACAAGATCGGAGTACAATTCACTTTCTGAACAACCTGCATTGTGCATGTCACGCTGAGCGGGCAAGCCAACCGGCAATAGCACTCAGCCTGCTCAAGTGAAGCGTCCTCATGGCACAGAGAGGACCTCTCGCTGTGCAGAATCCGCCCCAACGATAGGCTCGCAGACCCGCTCGGGATGACAGTTTGGCGCGCCCGCCCCTACACCGAGCTACACCACTTTGGCCTCAACGGGGGCCGGCCAACCGCCTCCGCTGCTCGAGGTAGTACAAATAGTTCTGATACGGCACGTCATCGGGCACACCGTGATCGACCAGGGGGATAAAGCCGCCGGCCTCCGCGACGGGCGCCAGGCGGGCCATCTCCGCATCGATCGCTTCCTTGCCCGCGGCCAGGGCTCGCTTATCCACATTTCCCCACATCACGATCTGCTTGCCGTACTGAAGGCGCAGCTTGCCTGCATCCATGCCTGCCGCCACTTCCAGCGGGTAGAACCCCTGCACGCCGCCCTCGAGCCAGAGGGGGATCAGCGCCTCGATGTTGCCGTCACAGTCTACCCACGACAGCTCGACGCCATGTTCCCTCAAGAAAGAGGTCACCTGCTGATAGCCGGGGAGCATAAACTCACGGAACATGGTCGGTGAGAGCAACGGGCCCGCTTTGTAGCACATATCCTCCCAGAACATGGCGAAATCGATCTCCACATCGTGGAGCGCCCTGTGGAGGACCCGGGGGTAGAAATCGGCCAGAT
Source organism: Anaerolineae bacterium (assembly GCA_034436375.1). Lineage (GTDB taxonomy): Bacteria > Chloroflexota > Anaerolineae > SpSt-313 > SpSt-313 > DAOTVS01. Next base: position 9,511 of record DAOTVS010000083.1, read on the forward strand.
AGTCCATGATCTCGTGGATAAGGGCGGGGTCGTCATAGAGCATGTAGCTCAGCCCCTCCGGGCCAATCCAGTCGCGCACGAACCCGTAAAAGCTGCCACCGTCAACACTGAGCGCCTCGCCGCGGTCCTGCCAGCGCCGGACCAGGGCCTGCCACTCGGCCTCAGGGGGATAGCGCCCGGGCGCATTGGGGTCGAGATGCTCGTCGCGGAGCCGCTCCCAGTCACGCCGGCTCTTGACGGGGTACTCCAGGAACTGCGTCGAGATCAGCGACCCGCCCGGGTCCTTGAATTGCTTCACAATGGCACCGCCGCCCCCGCGGTAGATGCGATAGCTTGCCGTCTCTTCGAGCACCTCGATGGCAAAACCCGGGCAGAGGCCAATGTTCACCGGCACGCGCGGCTGGCCCCAGAATGCCGAATACATGCCCTCAAAGCCAAAGAAATCGATGAACCAGGCTCTCTCATCGAATAGCTCCGGGGCTGCCGGGCTCGCAATGGGCAAGCCCTGGCGCCGCCATGTTTCCCACGGCCCCAGCCAATCGGCCCAGAACGGCAGGCGGTCGACCGCCTGAAAGCGCATCGTGCGCCAGAATCGCTCGCGGTTGTTCATCCTTTCCTCCCGACCTGACACCCTGTTGTAGTGGCAGCTTCAGCCGCTCAAGCTGGTTGGGCAGGCCGGTCACTTGGAGCAGCGCCACCCAGCGCTTTGTGTGCTCGAGCGGCTTGAGCGCCTGAAGCTGCCACTACGAGGGCCTTCGCGAGGCGGCGCCGCGTGCAGCGGTCCCTCGCAGGCAGATCCTAGTCGTGGATACGGCGCCGCTCGGCGTCGACCTCCTCGAACCAGGTTTCCAGGGCCGAGAGCATGCGCGCCGTGCGCTCGGGCTCGAGCGCGGCCAGGTTGGCCTGCTCCAGCGGGTCGCGCTCGATGTTGTAGAGCTCGGGCGGCGGGGGCGGCGGCACCTGGCGCGGTGGCTCGGGCCCGCGCTCGATATCGGTGATGCCCTCCGGCTGGTACTTCAAGGCCACATCCATGGCCAGGTCGGACTCGGCCACCACCATGGCCTCGCGGATGCTGGGGCGGACGAGCTTCCACGGCCCCTCGCGCATGGCGGCGTTGCAGGTCACGAGCGGGGTGTAGCGGTTCCACTGCCAGAAGCGCCGCGGCTCCTGCGCGCCAGCCTCGCCCCGCAGGATGGGCAGCACGTTGTGCCCGTCGAGGGCCGGCCCGGGGAGCGGCTCCAGCCCAGCCGCCGCCAGCAGGGTGGGGAGCCAATCGGTAAAGTGGATCAGCTCATCGCACTGGCGGACGCCCGGCAGCCCCGCCGGCCAGCGCAGCACCGCCGGCACACGGATGCCTCCTTCGTAGACCGAGCCCTTGGCGCCGTTGAACCCGCAGTTGAAGCGGGTCGTTTCCATGTCGCCCTGGCCGCCGAACTGGGGGCCATTGTCGCTGGTGAAAAGGACAATGGTATCCTCAGCCAGCCCCAGGCGGTCGAGCTCGGCGAGCAGGCGCTCCAGCCCCCGGTCCATGCGCCGCAGCATGCCATAGAGCGTGCTCACGCCGCGGTTAAAGCGGCCGGTCTCGACAAAGGGCCGCACATCCTCTACCGGCGCCTGGAAGGGGAAATGGGGCGCATTGTAGGCCACATGCAGGAAAAAGGGCTCGCAGCGATGGCGCCGGATGAACTGCACTGCTTCCTCGGTCAAGACATCGGTCAGGTAGCGGCCGTCGGCCCGGCGGGTCGAGCCGTTATAGTCGAGGCGCCAGTCATAGTAATCCTGCCAGCCGCCCCGGAAGCCGACAAACTCGGCAAAGCCGCGGGCATTGGGGTGGTAGCGCGGGTCCAGCGCGCCCAGGTGCCACTTGCCCACCAGGCCGGTGGCATAGCCGGCGGCGCGGAAATGGTCGGCCAGGGTCACCTCATGCAAGGCCAGCCGGTCGAGCCCCCGCCCCTCCAGGGTATCGATAGCGCCGGTGCGCAGGGGGTAGCGCCCGGTCAGGAGCCCCGCCCGGGCCGGCGCGCACACAGGTGAGGCCGAGTAGTGCTGCGCGCAGCAGATGCTCTCCGACACCAGGCGATCCAGCGTGGGCGTGCGCGAGAGGCCGTGGTTAAAGGCGCCGAAATCGCCATAGCCCATGTCATCTACCAACACCAGCAGCACGTTGGGTCTCGGCATCAGGTTGATCTCCTCCTATGACCTGAAGGGAGTTGGGGTATAGCGCCGCCGGTGTTGCCGCCT